>NZ_JBSFRH010000008.1:0-173686 GCF_053589135.1 Rhodococcus sp. NPDC003382 | reverse complement strand
ACGATTGCCCGCCGGGATCGAATAGTTGGCTGTGCGCTGGAAGACGTACAGATGATCGGCTTCCTCCGCGATGAGCGGAATCGACTGCATCCCGGCCCACCCCGGGGGAGTACCGGAGTTACCGGCCCTCGGTCAGACCCGGCTGCGGCCGGTCACGAGCTTGACGAGGAACAGGAGGATGCACGCACCGGCCAGGCAGGTGACGAAGCTGAACAGCCAGCCACCGCTCTCGACGTCGGCGCCGAGGAGGCTGAAGATCCAGCCGCCGATCAGGCCGCCGATGATGCCGACGACGATGTTGAGCAGGATGCCCTGCTGGGCGTCGGTACCCATCAGTTTCGAACCGATCCAGCCGGCGAGGCCGCCGATGATGATCCAAGCGATGATGCTCATTGACAACATAGCGTCGAGTCTCCTTTTTCCGTTATCGGTGTCGCGTCGGGGATTCCCCGGTAGAAGCGTCGATATACCTTGTGCTGCAATATATTTCGAGTTGCATTCAGGGGGTCACCCGCCGATCATCACCGATGCGGTGAGGATGCCTCCGGCGGTGGCGAGCGCGACCAGGGCGCCGAGGGGTGCCGAGTGGGTGAGAACGGCGGCCGGGATTCCCGTCACGCCGATGCCGGCGAGAGCGAGGGAACCCGAGAAGCCGATGGGGTGATCTGCGAGGCGGGTGGGGGATCCGTCCGGGGTTTCGAGGTCGTTCCCGCGTGAGGTGATCGGGCGTCCGGCGATATCGGCGTGCATAGTCGTCCTCTCCTGCACGGCGCTCGTGCGCCATCGGGGGCGTACCTGCTGTGTGACCGGAGGATGCCCGTTGCGTGACGGATCGATACCTGTGGGAAGGCCGATGCGTTCGAGTTCAGGCGGATGCCGGGCGTAGTGCCCGACGTTCCGTCTCGGACAGTCCGCCCCACACGCCGTGCGGTTCCCGGACGGCGAGTGCGTGATTCAGGCAGGCCACTCGCACCGGGCAGCTGATGCACACGGTCTTCGCGGCGATCTCGCGGCGGCGGCGCTCACGGCGGGACTCGCCGGTCGGCGCGAAGAACACTGCCGAGTCCGTGCCGCGGCAGGCCGCACGCAGCTGCCATTCCCACTCGCTTTCGACGGGACGCAGACGGGGATTTCGATACTGTCCGATTCGCTTGCTGCGCCCGGTGTTCTCGGCCATTTCCATACCTCCGGCTCGATGGGGAAATCGAAATTCGCTTTCGAACAGGTGATTACTTCTAGGCCACTCTGCGCAGGCGTGTCAAGCTCGAAAAAACAGGTTTGAAGTGCGAAAACAGGGGTACGGACCCGTCGCCGAATTTCGATGTGTGGAATGGTTGCGAGCGGGGTAATCGGGGATGATCACGTGTAGCCTTCAGCGAATGGAATACCCGGATGTTGCACCCGAATCGCATCTCGGACTCGACGTGGAGCTCACCGACAGTGTGGTCGTGCTGCACGTGAGTGGGGAGATCGACGTAGTGACCGCGCCGGCGTTCGAGCAGAAGCTCGCCGAGTTGGCCTCGGTGCCCGATACCTCGGCACTGTTGGTCGATCTGCTCGGCGTCCGGTTCCTCTCCTCCGCGGGCCTGGCGGTGCTGATGCGCACAGCCGACGAACTCGAGGGCCGTTCCCGGTTCCTGATCGCCGCCACCGGCCCGGCCACCGCGCGGCCGATGACGCTCGTGGGAATGGCCGAGACCCTCGAGATCTTCCCGACGGTCGAAGCGGCACTGACGACGGTATGAACGAGTGCGAAAGGCGGGTCGTGGGGGCTACGGCGGATCGGAACCTGGTGATCGAAGGCGAACGCGCCGACCCGCACGTGCTCGCGACGGTGCGTCGCCGACTCGCGGAATTCGCGCGGGGGATCGGGTTGCCGCCGGACACCACCGGCGATGTTCTGCTGGCCACCTACGAGGCGCTGGCGAACATCGTCGAACATGCCTATCCGACCGGCGACGCGGGCACGTTCGATCTCGTCGTCGAACACAGTGACGAGGACGCAGCGCTTACCGTCACCGTCGTCGATCGAGGGTCCTGGAAACCGGAGAGCGACAACAGAATGACGAGGCGCGGCCAGGGACTCCGGCTGATGAAGGCCCTCAGTGACTCCGTGTGGGTCGACCGTCGAGACGAGGGAACGCAGATCCGGATGCAGTGGAACTACAGGTAGGCCCACCGGTCCCGGCGAGGCCGATGCGGGGCGGTTGAGACGGGCGGCGGCGGGGTACGAGTTCACATATTCCGACTCGAGGAGGGCCCATGAAGAAGATCATCGCTGCTGCACTGGTCGCATCCGGAGCCGTACTGTCCCTGGCCGCCTGCAGCGACGACGACTCCGACTCCGCTTCGGTCACCACCGACAACTCCGTCGAAATGCAGACGCCCACGGAGGAAGAGACCACCGCCGACGAGACCACGGTGACGTCCACGGACGAGCTGGGCGCATTCGACCAGGCCAAACTGAGTGCCTTCGTCGTCGCGTTCCGCACGGGCTACTCGGACCTGTCGGAGAACCGGGACGACGCCAGCATCGAGAACATCGTGATCACCTCGTGCAACGATCTGGCGAGCGGCGCCGACGAACAGCAGGTCACGCAGCAGATCATGACGCTCGCCGCCAACAACGACGTGCAGCCGACTGCCGAGCAGGCCGAGCAGATCTACGACCTGGTCACGCCTGCCTGTCCCTGACCTTCGGTTTTGCCTCGGCCGCGCGGCCGTCTCCGCTCACGTTCGCTTCGTGACGGGCTCGGAGGCGGTCGCGTTCTGCCGTGAGTGCGGTGTTCGCGTCCTCGAGTTCGAGAATGCGCGCGATTCCGGCGAGATTGATGCCCTGGGAAACCAGCGCGACGATCCGTTCCAGCCGGGCGAGGTCGTCCCCGCTGTAGCGGCGGGTTCCGCCGGCGCTGCGAGCCGGGGTGACCAGGCCGTGCTGTTCGTACAGCCGCAGGGTCTGGACTCCCACTCCGGCCAACTCGGCCGCGACCGAGATTGCATACACCGCCTGGGACGAACCGGGCAGGTGGTCGCGTCGATCCGAGTCCATGACATTCCTTTCTGATCGGATGTCAGATTACCTGATTTCCTCCCTTGCACTCTTCTCTCATCAGTGGTACATAATATCTATGTCAGATGACATAGGTTATCTGAGTTCCTTCAACTGAGAATGGAGTGAACCGGAGGTGGCGACCATGTTGATGCGCACCGATCCCTTCCGCGAGCTGGACCGCCTGACCCAGCAGGTATTCGGTACGCCGGCGCGCCCGGCGGTCATGCCGATGGATGCTTGGCGGGAAGGTGACGAATTCTTCGTGGAGTTCGATCTGCCGGGTATCGACGCGGACTCCCTCGATCTCGACGTCGAACGCAACGTGGTCACCGTGCGGGCGTCGCGTCCCGAGCTGGATCAGGGACGCACCATGATCGCCGCAGAACGCACGCGCGGTGTCTTCAGCCGGCAGCTGTTCCTCGGGGAGAATCTCGACACCGACCGGATTCGCGCGGAATATCGTGACGGCGTGCTGCGACTGACGATCCCGGTGGCCGAGCAGGCGAAGCCCCGCAAGATCGAGATCGCGCGGGAAACCGAGCGCCAGGCGATCAGCGCCTGATCGCCCCCGGTTGCTTCGGGAGATCCGATGACGACCGTTGCAGTTCTTGATCTGTCATCGCTCGACAACCGGTTGCTCGTGCCCGACCTGGATCTTTCCGGGTTGTTCGGTGAGATCGAGACCTTCGGCCGAGAGATCCCGGCACCGCCGGAACGATCCATGGGTGTGTCCACCGCACTGCGGGATCGCGGCGGGGAAACCGGATTGCGGTATTCCCCCGTCCTGCAGGGCAGACGACCGAGAGGGATACCACCCACCCAGCGCAGCCCTCCGGAGGGGCGGAGGCCTCCGGCCCGTAGCGAAGGCGTCGGTGCCGAAGGCCTCCACCCCGAAGCGGAGCGCCGTCATCGCTCGACCGAGAGTGAGGTGATGCCAGTCGCCGGCCAATGCGTACCTCATCCGTTTTGCCTCTCCTCCGACGGGTGGGCCCGGACGACATCGTGTCTCCGGGCCCACCCGATTTTTGTGCCGGAGCGCCATCGTGCGGCCGGGGCACCGGAGCGAGGAAACGGAAATTTCCGAAAAAGGAGGAATGAGTGGCCCGGAATGTGGGTATCAGGGGGCGTTGCTGTGACACAGAAGGGAGGCGAACGATGCAGACGAGGCAGGGGAAGGCGCCGTGGAAGACCGCTCGTAAGTCGGTCGTGAAGAGCATGTACGCGCTGTACGGGATCTCGTACTTCCGCGGTCACGGTCCGGAAGCGGGTGCGCGGGCGCGCACGGAACAAGCAGGAGGGGCGATCTCGTGGGCGTAGCGGATCCCGAAAAGGTAGCGACCGGCGACATGCCCGAAATCACGCCGGGCTCGCAGCTGAGGCTCGATGTCGACTTCACCGAGGGCGTCGCGGTGCTGCACGCCGCCGGCGAGATCGATGTCGTCACCGCACCGGCGTTCGAACGGAAGCTGACCGAGTTGGCCGCGTTGTGCGGTACATCCACACTGGTGGCCGACCTGCTCGATGTCCAGTTCCTCTCGTCGGCCGGGCTCGCGGTGCTCATGCGCACCGCCGACGAACTCGAGGGCAGATCCCGGTTCCTGATCGTCGCCGACGGTCCGGCGACCGCGCGGCCGATGGTCCTGGTGGGGCTGGCCGAGACCCTGGAGATCTTCCCGACCCCCGAAGCTGCCTTATCGACCGTATGAGCTACCAGGGACGACAGGCTGCACCACCGGCGTCGGTGAACACCGGCGCCGAATATCGATGCCTCCGCCTCGACGGGCTTCCCGCCGACCTGACCGCGCTCGCCCCGATCCGGCACCGGTTGGCGCAGTTCGCCCACGAGATCGGCCTCCCGGCGGACACGACCGGCGACATGCTGCTGGCGACCTACGAAGCGCTGGCCAACGTCGCCGAGCACGCGTATCCACCGGGAGAGCCGGGCACCTACGATCTGTGTGCGGTCGATCGTCCCGACGAAGGCGTCCTGACGGTCTCGATCGTCGATCGCGGCTCGTGGAAACCGCAGGCCGACACCAGCCGCACGCGTCGCGGGCGGGGCATCCGCCTGATGCACGCCTGCAGCGACAGCGCCCGCGTCGAAACGGGCGACGAAGGAACCCGAATTCATCTGCAGTGGAACTACGGGACGGACCGCACTTCCCTGCCCGAGTCAGAACAGCAGGTAGAACCTTGACACAGACCGCATCTCATCCGATGCCGTCCGCCCCCGAACCGGAGCCGGGGGGCGCCGGGATTCCGACGACCTTGTCGGTGCCTGCGCTGCACGCTCAGCTGCCCGTCGTCCGCATGCTCACCGAGATGGTGGCGATGCACAGCGGCTGCACCCTCGACCAGGTCTCCGATCTCAAGCTGGCGGTCGACCAGATCTGCACGCTCCTCATCGACGCGGCCGCACCCGCGAGCGAGATCACCTGCCGATTCCACGGGGGTCGCGAGGTGTTCGACATCGAGGTCACCGCGACGACCGTGCGACCCTGGCGACCGGCACCCGACAGCCTCGACTGGCGGATCGTGGAACTGCTCGCGGACACCGTCTCGGCGAGCGAAACGCCTTCGCCGAACGGGGAAACCGCGGAATCGACGGTGAAGCTGAGCATCGGGATGCCGGCATGACGCTGGCCGACATCGATTCTCCCCCTGCCGGAGCCGGGCCGGCGAAAAACCGAAGAATCGACGAAGCGGAACTCGCGGAGCTGTTCGTCGCCCTGCGTGCATGCACCCCCGGTTCCGCCGAGGCCACCGCCCTTCACGAGAAGATCGTCACGGCCTCGATGCCGTTGGCGCAGAACATCGCTCAGCGATTCGCCGGCCGCGGTGAGGACATCGACGATCTGAACCAGGTCGCGTATGTGGGCCTGCTCCAGGCGATCGACCGGTTCGACGCCGAGAAGGGGCGGGGTTTCGCCGCGTACGCGGTTCCCACCGTCATGGGCGAGATCCGTCGCTACTTCCGCGACCACGCCTGGTCCACGCGCGTACCGCGGCGGCTCAAGGACCTGACCGTGTCCATCAACAAGGTCACCGACGACCTCTCGCAACGTCTGGGCCGGTCACCGACGGCAGCGGAGATCGCGGCCGAGGTCGGTGCCGGCACCGGTGAGGTCATCGAGGCGCTCGCCGCCCGCAGTGCATATCAGCCCGCCTCCCTGGACACGCCCCTCGATCTGTCCGACGACGGTTCGGGTGCGACGCTGGCGGACACGCTCGGCGAGGAGGACGAGCAGCTCGCGAAGTCCGAGCGCTATCTCCTCCTGAAACCGCTGCTCGAGCGCGTCCCGGAGCGCGAGCGGCACATCCTGATCCTGCGGTTCTTCGAGGAGAAGAGCCAGTCGGAGATCGCGCGGGAGATCGGTGTCTCCCAGGTGCACGTCTCCCGGTTGCTGGCCCGGACCCTGGCGGAGATGAGGTCCCGGCTGGCCGAGGAGTAGGGCGATCGCCCGGTTCGGATGGGCCGGGCGAGGGTACCCACGTCACCGAAGAATGCGCTGTTCCCACGGAGGCTGTCGTGACCGCTCACTCGCACCGCGACGAATCGGACTTCGTCGTGGTGGCCAACCGTCTTCCGGTCGACCTGGAGGAACAGCCCGACGGGGCGAGAGTGTGGCGGCGCAGTCCCGGCGGCCTCGTGACGGCCCTCGAACCGGTCCTCCGGAGCCGCAACGGGACCTGGGTGGGATGGCCCGGTGCCTCGAAAGGGGAGATCGAGCCGTTCGTCCTCGACGGGCTGCGGATGCACCCGATCCATCTGAGCAAGGACGAGGTCGAGGGCTACTACCACCGATTCTCGAACAGCACGCTGTGGCCGCTCTACCACGACGTCGTGGTCAAACCGACCTTCGACCGCAGCTGGTGGGGCACCTATCGGGAGGTGAACCTCCGATTCGCCGAAGCCACGGCGCGCGCGGCCGCACCCGGAGCCACGGTGTGGGTGCACGACTACCAGCTTCAACTGGTGCCCGCGATGCTCCGGGAGCTGCGACCGGATCTCGAGATCGGCTTCTTCCTGCACATCCCCTTCCCCCCGTCCGAGCTCTTCGCGCAACTGCCGTGGCGTGTCGGCGTGCTGCAGGGAATGCTCGGCGCCGATCTGGTCGGATTCCATCTGCCCGGGGGCGCGGAGAACTTCCTGGCGCTCGCCCACCGGCTGCTCGGTCTCGAGACCCGGCCGATCCGCGACGGTGTGGGCAGTGTGGACTGCGGCGACCGGACCGTGCGGGTGGGCGCATTCCCCATCTCCATCGATTCGGCGGAACTCGTGGAGCAGGCACGCAGCGAGAAGATCCGTGCCCGGGCCGCCGAGATCCGGGAGGAACTCGGGGACCCCGAGCACCTTCTCCTGGGGGTGGACCGCCTGGACTACACGAAGGGCATCGATCTGCGCCTGCAGGCGATCGGCGAGCTCTACGACGACGGTCGGCTCGATCCGGCGAAGCAGGTGATGATCCAGCTCGCCACCCCCAGCCGCGAGCAGGTGGAGCAGTACGCACTGATGCGCGACGCGGTCGAGCTGCAGGTGGGGCGGATCAACGGTGAGCACGGACAGCTGCACCGGCCCCCGGTGCACTATCTCTACCAGCCCGTCGACCGCGAGGAGCTGATCGCCCTGTTCGTGGCCGCCGACCTGATGCTCGTCACTCCGTTGCGCGACGGAATGAACCTCGTCGCAAAGGAATACGCGGCATGTCATGCGGACGGCACCGGAGCGCTCGTGCTGAGCGAATTCACCGGCGCCGCACACGAACTGCATCAGGCGTACCTGGTCAATCCGCACGACCTCGACATGGTCGGGGACACCATCGTCGAGGCGCTCCGTGCCGATCCG
This sequence comes from Rhodococcus sp. NPDC003382, assembly GCF_053589135.1. Classification (NCBI taxonomy): domain Bacteria; kingdom Bacillati; phylum Actinomycetota; class Actinomycetes; order Mycobacteriales; family Nocardiaceae; genus Rhodococcus; species Rhodococcus sp. NPDC003382. Next base: position 165,788 of record NZ_JBSFRH010000008.1, on the reverse strand, counting down.
GCCGAGCGCAAGGAGCGGATGGCCGCCCTGCACGAGCAGGTGGTCGAGAACGACGTCCATCGTTGGGCGGCAAGGTTCCTCGACGCCTTGAAGCGATCCGGGGATTGACGGCCCGAGCGATCGCCGGGACCGCTCAGCGCCGGGGCAGGCGCACGACCTGGACGAAGAAGTTGTCGATCTGCCGCACCGCCGCGATGAACTGGTCCAGATCGACCGGCTTCGTGACGTACGCATTGGCGTGGAGTTTGTAACTCCTCACGATGTCCTCCTCGGCACCGGACGTGGTGAGGATGACGACCGGGATGTCCGCCAGGTCCGGGTCGGACTTGATCTTCTCGAGGACCTGCCGGCCGTCGTACTTGGGCAGATTCAGATCGAGCAGGATCAGATCGGGCCGGACGGCGTCGGCGTATTCGCCCCTCCGATACAGGAAGTCCAGTGCCTGTTCCCCGTCGCGCACGACGTGCAGCGTGTTGCCGACCTTGTTGAATTCGAAAGCCTCCTGGGTCATCAGGATGTCTCCCGGGTCGTCCTCGACGAGCAGGACGTCGATGGCGTGGCCTGAGGGGCTCATGGGTTCGTTCCTTCGGTCGGTGTGGCAGCGACAGGCTGCGCGTCATCGATGGGTGGGTTCTCGGCGACCGGGAGGGTGAAACAGAAGCGGGCGCCGGTATCGGAACCGGGGTCGAGCCGGATCTCGCCACCGTGGTACTCGACGATCTTCTTGCACAGGGACAGGCCGATCCCGGTGCCCGAGTACTCCTCGCGGGCGTGCAGACGCTGGAAGATGACGAAGATCTTCTCCGCGAATTCTTCGGGCACACCGATTCCGTTGTCCTGCACGCATATCCGACACATGTCGCCGTCCTGCTCCGCGGTGATGACAACCCGCGGTTCGGTGTCGGGGCGGCTGAACTTGAGCGCGTTGCCGATCAGGTTCTGCCAGAGCATCGACAGCAGGGTCGGGTCCCCGTCGACCTCCGGCAACCGCTCGGGCCGCTCGATCCGTGCGCCGGTGTCCTCGACGACGGCGGCGAGGTTCGCCAGGGCCTTGTCGAGCGGGCGGTCCAGGGGGAGTCGCTCGAATCCGTCACCGACGCGGCCGACCCGGGAGAACGCCAGCAGGTCGTTGATCAGTGCCTGCATCCGGCGCGCGCCGTCGACGGCGAAATCGATGTACTGCCGGCCGCGGTCGTCGAGCACGTCGCCGTAGCGTTTCTCGAGCAACTGGCAGAACGAGGCGACCTTGCGCAGCGGCTCCTGCAGGTCGTGGGACGCGACGTAGGCGAACTGCTCGAGATCCGCGTTGGATCGCCGCAACTCCTCCGCGGTCGCATCGAGCTGGCGGGTCTGCTCCTCGAGCTGCCGCTGACGATCACGGACGACGTCCAGTTCGGCGACGATGCGGCGGCGCATTCCCTCGATGTCGGTCGCGAGGGAACGGATGTCGGCGGGCCCGCGGCCGGCGTCGACCCGATGCTCGAATTCGCCCTGCGCGACCCGGCGTGAGGACGCGGCCAGCCGCGCCAGCGGTTCGGTGACCGCAACGCGCACGAGCACGGCGAAGATGCCTGCCGCGACCACCAGCACGATGGCCAGGGCCGCGTACACGACGTTGCGCATCGTGCGCGCGCGATCGATCTCCGCCCGCGCGTCGTCCACCGCCTCGGTCAGGTGCTGGTTCTGCTGGTCGAAACTCGCGCGGAGCTCGTCGAACAGGTCCCTGCCGCGCTCGTAGAACGCCGGATCGGGTGCCGGAGCGGCGAGCAGGGGTTCCGCGAAGGTGGACTGCCATTCCTGGGCGGTCCGTTCGAGGGCGTCGAGATCGGCGAGCAGGTCGGGTCGGCCCTCGAGCAGTTCCCGGATCCGGTCCTCGGACTGCTGCTCGATCTGCAGGCCGTCCCGATAGGGGGCGAGGAAGGTCTCGTCCGCGGTGAGGGCGTAGCCGCGCACGCCGGTCTCCTGGTTCACCAGCGCACTCTGCAGCTGATAGGCGGCCGAGCGGGCCGGCATGAGGCGGTCCGTCAGGTCGTCGGTGACGCGCGAGTTCGCGCCGAGCGCCGCCGCGCCCGCTGTGGCGCCGGCGATGACGAGCAGCGTCATGATCGCCAGGATCAGGTTGAACCAGGCCTGCACCGTCAGTTTCGTGCCCGCGGCGGCCTGGGGGGTCGGAGTCGTCACGAGCGGCCGTCCTCGCTCGCCCATTGCACGTGCAGGACCGCGACATCGTCGCTCAGCCCGCCGTGCGGTGCCGCGAGCGTTTCCACGTGGGCGATCAAGGAATCGACGAATTTCTCTCCGCTGCAGTTGCTTCCGAGTTCGCTGGCGTACTCGAGCAGGCCGTCCTCGCCGAGCCGGTCCAGTTCGCCGACCCTCGCCTCGAACAGTCCGTCGGTGAACAGCACCAGTCCGGTCCGTTCGTCGATCTCGATCGTGGTCTTCCGCCACGTGCCGCTCTGCTTGCGCAGGCCCAGCGCCGGTCCGCCGGGCACCTCGAGCCACTGGACGTCGTCCGGGGTGCGCAACAGGATCCCCGGATGCCCGGCGCGCACCACCTCGATCGAACGGCGGTCGGCGGAGAGGACCACGCTGGTCGCGGTCGCGAAGATGTGCGACCGCGGGCGTTCGGCGACGAGCAGTTGTTCCAGTGTGTTCATCTTCGTCTCGACGTCGACACCACCGAGAACCATTGTGCGCCAGCCTATTCTCAGGTTGACGCCGAGCGCCGCCTCGTCGGCGCCGTGGCCGCAGACGTCGCCGATCAGCACGTGCACGGCGCCGTCACGGGTTTCGACGACATCGTAGAAGTCGCCACCCAGCAGACCGCCGGCCCGGCCGGTCCGGTACCGGGTCACCACATCCACATTTTCGCTGCGCAGCAACGGAACCGGAAGCAGACCGCGTTCGAGCCGGGCGTTCTCGCGGGAGCGCTGTTCACTCGCCTGCAGCGCGGCGGCCGCGTGTTCGGCCCGTTTGCGTTCGATCGCGTAACGCACCGAGCGGGTGAGCAGCTCCGCGTCGACGACACCCTTGATCAGGTAGTCCTGTGCGCCCTCGGCGACCGCGGTGAGCCCGGCCTGTTCCGCGGCGAGGCCCGTCATCACGATCACCGGCACACCGGGTGCGTACTTCTGCACGGCCTCGAGAGCGTCGAGACCGTGCGCGTCGGGCAGGTTCAGATCCAGCACGATGCAGTCGGGCCGGGTTGTGCCGAGCCGGGTGCGGGCCTCGTCGAGCGACTGTGCCCAGACGATGCCGAAGTCGATCACCGCGTCCGAGGCCATCTCCTCGACGAGCAGAGCGTCGCCGGGATCGTCCTCGATCAGGAGCAGGGACACCACGGCAGCTTCGGACCTGCCCAAGCCGCCATCGGTGTTCAACACACGTCCTCCTGCGTTCGTCGCGTGACGCCCGCCGGGCCCTTCCGGACCCGGCGGACATGGTGAACCTTTATCGAATCTAGCCGTTGACGGCCGGTTCGGGATCGCGAGTTCCCGTCCCGGAGTCCGCCCCGTCCCGCGACGCGAGCTTGCTGGGCCACCAGATCCGCTTGCCGATGTCGATCGTCAGCGCCGGGACCAGCAGCGATCGCACGAGCAGCGCATCGAGGAGCACACCGAAAGCGACGATGAACGCGAGCTGTCCGAGGAACAGCAGCGGGATCACCGCGAGCGCCGAGAACGTGGCGGCCAGCACGATGCCGGCCGACGTGATCACGCCGCCGGTCACCGTCAGCGCGCGCAGCGTGCCCTCCCGGGTGCCGACCCGTGCGCTCTCCTCACGGACACGGGTCATGAGGAAGATGTTGTAGTCGATCCCGAGCGCGACGAGGAACACGAACCCGAACAGCGGCACCACCGGGTCCGCGCCGGGGAAGTCGAGCACGTGGTTGAACAGCAGCGACGACACCCCGAGCGTTGCCGCGTACGAAACGATCACGGTGATCATCAGCAGCACCGGGGCGACGATCGCTCGTAGCAGCAGGATCAGGATCAGCAGCACCACCGCCGTGACCACCGGGATGATGACGGTGCGGTCGCGGGTCGCGGTGTCCTTCGTGTCGAGATCGACGGCGGTGGTACCGCCGACGAGGGCCTCCGCCTCCGGAACGGCGTGCACGGCGTCGCGGATGCGTTCGACGGTGTCCTCGGCCTCGAGCGAATCGGCGGGATCGGAGAGCGTGGCCTGCACCGCGATCCGGCCGTCGACGACCGTCGGGGCACCGTCGGGACCGGCCACCGGGGTGACCGTGGTGACGCCCTCGAGGCGAGCGGCCGACGTGACCGCCTCGAGGGCGCCTTCGCGGGCGACGATCACCGTGGGCGAACCGCTGCCGGCATCGAAGTGTTCACCGAGGATCTCCTGACCGGACGACGAATCGGTCTGGAGCAGAAACAGATCCGACGATGCGACACCGCTGGCCTTGAACTGCGGCAGCAGCAGCGCGAACCCGACGAGGACGACGCTGCACACCATCCAGATCGGCCTCGGGTTGGCGCCGACCTTCTGGGCGATCGAATTCCAGAACCGGTGCGCCGACGCGAGATCGCCGCGGTCGGCCTGGGGATCGGCCTTCGGGCGGGACGGCCAGAACGCGGAGCGGCCGAGCAGCACCAGCGCGGCGGGCAGGAACGTCATCGACGCGACGAACGACGCGGCGATACCGATCGCGGCGACCGGTCCGAGACCGCGATTCGAGTTCAGATCCGACAGCAGCAGGCACAGCACACCCGCGATGACCGTCGCGGCGGACGCGGCGATCGGCTCGAGCGTCGACCGCCACGCCGTGCGCATCGCCTCGTACTTGTCCTCCACCGCACGCAGTTCCTCGCGGTATCGCGCGACCAGCAACAGGGCGTAGTCGGTGGCGGCACCGAACACGAGGATGAACAGGATGCCCTGGCTCTGCCCGTTGAGGGCGATCGCGCCGGCGTCCGCGAGCATGTACACCGCGAGGCTGGCCAGAGCGAGCGCGAACACCGCCGAGATGATCACGACGAACGGCAGGATCGGGCTGCGGTAGACCACGAACAGGATCAGCAGCACCACACCACCCGCGACGAGCAGCAGCATCCCGTCGATTCCGGCGAACGCAGCGGACAGGTCGGCGATCTGCCCGGCCGGGCCGGTGACGTGCACGGTCAGCCCGTCCGGCGGGGACGCCAACCGGTCGCGCAGTTCCTCGACCACCTCGCCGACGTCGGTCTCCGCGTCGATCGGCACGATCAGCTGGGCGGCCTGACCGTCCTGCGACGGAATCGGAGGCGGACCCACCGACTCGGCGGCGAGAAACGCCAGGTCGTCGGGGGTGATCCCGGATTCGCGTTCGGCGACGACGATGGCGGGCACCGCGTTCGTGGACGTGAACTCCGCATACAACTGATCCGCGCGGGTCGATTCGGCCGACGCGGGCAGGAACGCGCTGTTGCCGTTCTGCGCGACCTCACTGAGCTTCCCGGCGAACGGACCGCCGCCCCCGGCGATCGCGAGCCACACGAGCAACAGCAGTGCGGGTAGCAACCAGCGGAGTCGCCTCTTCGGGCGCTTCGGTGGTGTCGTCGTGGTCGTCAAGCGTTCCTCCTGAAGTCGGTGGCCCTTCGCCGCGTGAACTATCCTGCCGTGCCCGCGTGGACGAGGGGCATTCGGAGCCGTACCGGCCGCGGATGGGTGTTGCCGGGCTCCCTTTTCGGGACACGAACCGCGTTAGGGTGTGGCGTGGCCGCCACACCGTCCCCGGATCGGTCCCGCACCGACCTGATCGACCGACTGCGCGCGGCCGGGTGCGTGTTCGCCGAGGAAGAAGCGGACCTGCTCGCCGTCGCGGCCCGAAGCCCGGAGGAACTGTCCGAACTCGTCGCCCGGCGCGTCGACGGCATGCCGCTCGAGCACGTCCTGGGCTGGGCCGAGTTCTGCGGACTGCGCATCGTGGTCGAGCCGGGGGTCTTCGTGCCGCGTCGCCGCACCGAGTTCCTCACCCGCTGCGCGGCGGAGAAGCTGATGCCCGGCGACGTCGTCGTCGACATGTGCTGCGGTTCGGGTGCGGTCGGGGCGGTGCTGGCTCACTCGGTCGCGGGGATCGGCCTGTACGCCGTCGATGTCGACCCGGTCGCCGTGCGGTGCGCCCGACGCAACATCGAGCGCTTCGGCGGCCGCGTGTTCACCGGCGATCTGTGCGCGCCGCTGCCCGCGTCGATCGCAGGGCGCGTCGACGTGCTCGTCGCGAACGCGCCCTATGTGCCGTCGCACGCGGTCGCGTTCATGCCGCCCGAGGCGCGGCTGCACGAACCGCTGGTCGCGCTGGACGGGGGCGGCGACGGGCTCGACGTGCACCGTCGGCTGGCGGCCGAGGCCCCCGGTTGGCTCGCCCCGGGTGGGCGGCTGCTGATGGAGATCGGGGAATCCCAGGTGGACACTGCGATCGCGACCTTCACCGAAGCCGGTCTCGCGGCGACAGTGCGGGTTTCGGAGGAGCACGACGCCACCGTCGTCGTCGGCACCCGTCCGTCGTAGCGTGCCCCGCAGCCGCCGACGGCCCAGACAGGAGCGCGATGCATGCCGCGCGCTGCTGTCTTCTCGGCGCGCCGGTAGCTCGGGCCGGATGATCTGCCCATCCGCCCGGTCGGGAGTTGGGTAATTCGCCCGACGCGGCGGATCGGCCTGCGCTCCTAGCGTGAGAGACGTTCACAGCAGTACTCACTCGGAGGTTCCCATGAACGCCGAACATGTCGAAACCGTCATCATCGGAGCAGGCCAGGCCGGTCTGTCCACGGGTTACCACCTCCGTCGCCGGGGACGGCCGTTCCTGATCGTCGATGCGAGCGACCACATCGGGGACCACTGGCGCAACCAGTGGGACACCCTCCGGCTGTACACCCCGACGAAATACGACAGTCTGCCGGGACTGCGCTTTCCGGGTGGGCCGTGGACGTTCCCCGGCAAGGACGACGTCGCCGCCTACCTGAACTCGTACGCCGAGACGTTCGAGCTGCCGGTCCGCATGCGCACCCGGGTCGAGCGGCTCTCCGCCTCGGACGACGGCTACGTCCTCGACTGCGGGGACCGGAGGATCACCGCCGAGAACGTCGTCGTCGCCACCGGCACCTTCGGACGCACACCGAAGCTGCCGGACTTCGCCGTCGACCTCGATCCGTCCATCCGGCAGCTCCACTCGAGCGAGTACCGCCGTCCCGCGCAGCTCCGGCCCGGGCCGGTCCTCGTCGTCGGCGCCTCCCACTCGGGCACCGACATCGCCTACGAGGTCGCCGCGACCCATCCCACGACCCTCTGTGGCCGGGATTGCGGCCAGCTCCCGGTGCGTCCGGAAAGCCCGGGGTTCCGGGTGGTCTTCCCCGTCATGGTGTTCGTCGCCAAGCATGTGCTCACGCGGCGGACGCCGATCGGGCGCAAGGCGATGCCCGAGATCCGATTCCACGGTGGGCCGATGATCCGGGTCAAGCGGCAGGATCTCCGTGACCGCGGTGTCACGCGCGTGCCCGACCGGATCGTGGGTGTCCAGGACGGCCTTCCGCTACTCGCCGACGGGACCGTCGTCGACGTGACAAATGTGTTGTGGTGCACCGGTTTCCGTCAGGTCTTCGACTGGATCGATCTGCCCGTGTTCGGCGACGACGGCTGGCCGAAGGAAATGCGAGGCGTGGTCGCGGACGCACCGGGTCTGTACTTCTGCGGGCTCTCGTTCCAGTACGGATTCGGGTCGATGGTCCTGCCCGGTGTCGGCTACGACGCCGAGTTCCTGGCCCGGACGATCAGTGCGCGTCGCGCCGAGGCAGCTTCGCAACCCGCCGCTGCCTGACCCCACCGCGCGTATCCTCCGAGATGGAGGACGCGCGATGGGCATCGTGGAGGATCTGGCGCGGGCACGTGAGGCGTTCGAACGCCGCGAATGGGCCGTGGCGTTCGATCGGCTCTCCTGCGCCGGCACCCTCGACGCCGGGGACCTCGACGACCTGGCCACTGCGGCCTTTCTCTCCGGCGAAGTCGACGCCGCCGTCCGCGCGTTCCAGCGCGGCTATGCGGCCGAGGTGCGGCAGTGCAACCCGCTCGGCGCGGTTCGGTTCGCCTGCTGGTTGTGCCTCGTGCTGAGCCTGCGCGGGGAGATGGCCGTGGCCGGCGGCTGGGTCGCGAGGGCGCAGCGCCTGCTGGGGGACCGGTCCGACGACGTGGCGACGGGCTTCCTCTCGTTGTTCGAAATGCATCGACACCTCGCGGGCGGCGATATCGCAGGTGCGGAGGTCGCCGCGAACCGGATGAGCGACGCCGGGTCCCGCAGCGGGAACGCCGACCTGATCGCGTTGGGCCTGATGGGCAGAGGGCGCATGCTGATGTATTCCGGGCACGTGCCCGAGGGGCTCGATCTGCTCGACGAGGCGATGGTCGGGGTCGCGGCTTCCGAGGTGTCGCCGATCGTCGCGGGAATGATCTACTGCTCCATGATCGAGGCCTGCCAGGAGGTGGCCGACTTCGTCCGGGCCGAGTCGTGGACGTCCGCCCTGACCAGGTGGTGCGAAGCCCAGCCGTCCCTGGTCCCGTTCACCGGCCAGTGTGCGGTCCACCGCGGGCAGATCCTGCGATTGCACGGGGCATTCCCGGAAGCGATCGACGAATTCGCCCATGCTGCACAGAGATACGCGGAAACCGGAACCCCGGGAGCTGCCGGGCTCGCACTGGCCGAACAGGGCGACGTGCTACGGATCCGAGGCGAGTACGACGGGGCCGAGGCCGCGTTCACCGAAGCATCCGTTCTCGGCTACGAACCCCAACCGGGTCTCGCTCTCCTGTGGTCGTGCCGGGGGAGAACATCCCAGGCTGTCGCGGCGGTCCGCAGGCTTCTCGCGGAAACCCCGGATCCCGTGCGGCGATCGCGGTTGCTACCGGCCGCCGTGGAAGTGCTGACCGGCGGGCACCAGATCGACGAGGCACGCACCGCCGCCCGGGAACTGACGGAGCTGTCCGCCGGATTCGGGTGCATCGGGTTGCGGGCGATGGCCGCGTACGCCTGCGGGATCGTCGAACTCGCTTCGGGTGAAACGGAATCCGCGCTCCGCTCCGCACGGGACGCCTGCCGGATCTGGACGGACCTCGACGCACCCTACGAAGCCGCCCGGTCGCGGGTGCTCGTCGGGACCGCTGTCCGGGAGATCGGCGACGAGTACTCGGCTCGGGCGGAATTGACCGCGGCCCGTGGGATATTCGACCGGTTGGGTGCCGTACCGGACGGACGGGATGTCGACCGGATGCTGCGGCACGGTCTGCCGGGCGGGCTGACGGAACGCGAGGTCGAGGTGCTTCGCCTCGTCGCCACCGGCTGCAGCAATCCGGAGATCGCCGAGCGGCTGGTGCTGAGCGAGAAGACGGTGGCCCGGCACCTGAGCAACATCTTCACGAAGCTCGACGTCACCTCCCGCACCGCGGCCGCGGCCTACGCGCACGAGCACGGGTTGTTGTGATCTGTGGACCGCTGCCGTCGTGCGCCCGCAACCGCTGACAGGCAAGACAGCAGCGCGATGTATGCCGCGCGCTGCTGTCTTCGCGTCGCGCGGCTCGAGGGGATGGCCGCGTGTCCGGCGTCGAATTCCTGTACCCGGGGGGGACCCTATCCGGGGAGGACAGAAAAGGATTTGCGGTAAATGGTGTTCGAGGTCAAGGTCACTCACCGGGTCACGTCGACCGGGGTGGCGGCGTGTGAGGTCCACCCCGATCTCTTCGTCGACGAAATGGGACGGGTCTTCACGACCGCCCAGGCTGTGGTGGACGAAGCACACATTCCCGCCGGGATCCGTTCGGTGGACGACGACGCGGTCTTCGTCGTCGAGGACGAGGCGATCGAGCTCGCAGTCGACTGGATCGAGGTGTTGTCCGGCGATCGCAGGGCTGCGAAGCGGCTCGAGCAGCGGACACAGCGTCGGTGGGCTCCTGTGGCCGGGCCCGGTCCGCTCGTGCGTCCCGACGTCGACTGGGCATCGCTGCGAAGGGACAAGCGGACCGTGGAGTTCGCGGTGCGGGCGTCGCATCGCATCAAGTCGCTTGGGGAGCTGGCCTGTGAGCTCTACCCTGATGTGTTCGTCGGAAAGGACAGCAGGGGAGCGTATTCCAGATACGCCGGCATGGCGATGCAACAGCCCGGCGACTTCGTCCAAGAGCTGTCGGCCGGTACGCAGGAGTGGTTCCGTGTCCAGGGTTTGAAGGAAGCTCTCAGCTGGACGTCGACCGTCGCCAAGATTCGCGACGAGTTCTGGTTGAAGCGGCACGGAGAACGCAGAGCCTTCGACTGGGTGCCGGTCGGACCGATGGGTCCTGCCTGCCCGCCGCGCAGCGTCCTGACTCCCTGACCAGCAGCCGCCGACGGCCGAGACAAGAGCGCGATGCATGCCGCGTGCCGGTGACTTCCCGGCGCGCGGATACCGCGCGGATGGCTCCGGGTCAGGTCAACGGCAGTTCGGCGAAGATGCTCGACGGCTGGGTGGATCCGCCGGTCGGTTCGACGCTGAATCCCAATGCGGTTGCGCCGGAGATGTCGTCGAGCACGGCCGTCGTCGACGGGGCGACGTCGTCGGGGGTCATGGTGCCGGCGGAGGTCATGCCCTCGGGGCCGATCAGCCACATCTGGTAGACGGTGCCCTCGCTCGGCGGGGTCACGTTGTTCATCACCAGGACCCCGGCGTCGACCTCCTTCGAGTAGACGACGGTCGCGGTGCCGCCGCCCTCGATGGAGCCCGACGTCGTGCGCACGTCGTCGGCCGCGAGGATCTGCGCGGACGTCGGGGGAGGGGTGACGTCCTGGCGGACCCACGATCCGACGCCGATGGCACCGACGGCGACGATCACGGCCGCCGCGGCGGCGAGCAGGAAGTTCCGTCGCCGATTGCGGTACTGCTCGAGCGAAATCGGCCGAGACGTCGCCTCCGGCGCGGAAGTGCCTGTGGTGTCGATGGTTTCGAGCAGACGCTGCCGGACCTGTTCGGGTGGTTCCACGGCGCCGACGGCGGAGACCTGCGCCATCGCCTCGCGGACCTCACGGACCTCCCGCTCGAATGCGGCGGCCACCTCGGGGCTCGCACCGGCGACGCGTGCCTCGATCTCGTCGCGTTCGGAATCCGAAACCGCGTCGAGGGCGTAGACCGCGGCGAGATCGAGAAGGTCGTCACCGCCGAAATCGGCATGGGTGCTGTTCGTCATCGCTGCTCACCCCCAAGGCAATTCCGCAGACGGAGCAATCCGTCCCTGATTCTCGATTTGACGGTCGGGAGAGAGGCGGACAGTTGTTCCGACACCTCCCGGTAGGTCAGGCCGTTGTAGTACGCGAGCTCGACCGACTGTCGCTGCAGATCGGTGAGCGTGCCGAGGCAGTCCGCGACCTGCTGCGTGTCGTCGCGGCGCACCACCTCCTCGCTCACCGCGTCGAACGCCGGGTCCGTGGACAGTGCCCCGTAGCGGGCCTCCCGGTCGGCGCCGGACTGTTCGGAACGGACCCGGTCGACCGCCCGGCGGTGGGCCAGGGTGATCAGCCACGACAGCGCCGAACCCTGAGAGGGATCGAACCCGGAGGCCGTGCGCCACACCTGCAGGTAGACCTCCTGCAGCGTTTCCTCGCTGTATCCCGGATCGCGCAGCACCCGCAGCACCATGCCGTAGGCACGGGCGCGCGTGAGGTCGTAGAACTCGGCAAAGGCCGACCGGTCCTCCGTCGCGATCTTCGCGAGGAGTCCGTCGAGTGTGTCGGTGCCGCCGCCGACGTCCGTCATCGGCCGTGTCCGCTCATCGCCGGAAAGCCTAGCTGGGCGAATCGGGCAGCTCAACTCGCTCCGGTGACGGAAGCGTGCGGTGTCAGCCGGTGGCGCGGGGGCGAACATGACTCTCAGATCCATCGTGCGCGCGGCGCGGGGGCCGCGGAAGGAAGTACGAGGTGCGCTGCTGGTACTCGGGGTAGCCCGGCCGCCGCGACATCGACCGCTCCAGTAGCCGCGCACCGGTGGCGTACACCAGGAAGTACGTCATGATCGCGGGCGAGGCGACGGTGAGCACACCCGGCCACACGCTCGCGGCGATCAGCCACAGGCCCCACCACACCGTGGCGTCACCGAAGTAGTTCGGATGACGGGTCCACGCCCACAGCCCACGATCCATGATCCGGCCGCGGTTGGCGGGGTCGGCCTTGAACGCGCGCAGCTGCCGATCACCGACCGCTTCGAACACGAACCCGACGACCCACAGCACCACACCGGCGACCAGCGCGACCGTGCCGAGACCGCGGGTGGGTCCGGCGACCGCGGACACCTGGATCGGCAGGGAGACGAACCACTGCGCGGCTCCCTGGGTGACGAAGATCTTCCGCACCACGATCGCGATTCCCGTCGCTTCGCTCGCCCCGTTGCCGACGGAGGCGCCGCCGGCCCGGTTCAGCAGAGCCGTGTACCGCGGGTCCTCGCCCTTGCCCGCGGACTTGCGGTGCATGTGCCAGGTCAGCCGCACACCCCACAGGGCGACGAGCACGAGCAGCAGCACACGGCGGACCGGGTCGCCGCTGCCGAGCGCCGCCGCGACCGCGGCGACGTACACGAAGCCCGCGCCCCACGCGACGTCGACGACGTTGTACCGGCCGATCCGGCGCCCGACGGCGAACGTGGCCGCTTGCAGGACCGCGAGCCCGGCAAGGCTGACCAGCGTGACGGTGAGGAAACTGCTCCAGGCGCTCACGGCCGGGCCTCCTTCGCGAGAACGATGTGCTGGACGTCGAGGTAGCCGGAGCGGAAACCGGCCTCCGAGTAGGCGAGATAAAAATCCCACATCCGGCGGAAGGTCGCGTCGAATCCGAGCGCCGTGACCCGGTCGCTTTTCGCGGTGAACCGTTCGCGCCACAACCGCAGCGTCTCGGCGTAGTGCTCACCGAAGCCGAGACGGTCGACGGTGCGCAGCGACGTGTGGTCCCGGGTGATCGTCTCGATCGCCTCGGTGGACGGCAGCAGCCCGCCGGGGAAGACGTACTTGTGGATCCACGTGTAGGTGTCGCGGGTCGCCAGCATCCGCTCGTGCGGCATGGTGATCGCCTGCAGGGCGACGCGCCCGCCGGGACGCAGCAGCCGGTCGAGGACGCGGAAGTAGGTGGGCCAATAGTCGTAACCGACGGCCTCGATCATCTCCACCGACACGATGGCGTCGTACTCGCCGTCGATCGCGCGGTAGTCGAGCAGATCGATCTGCACCGCGTCGCCGAGCCCGGCCTCGGCGATGCGGAGGCGCGCGAGTTCCTGCTGTTCGCTCGACAGCGTCACCGATCGGACCTGCGCCCCGCGCTGCGCCGCCCGCAGGCTCAGCTCTCCCCAGCCCGTGCCGACTTCGAGAAGACGTGTGCCGGGGCCGACGCGCGCGGCGTCGAGCAGGCGGTCGATCTTGCGCCTCTGTGCCTGTGCGAGGTCGTCCCAGCGGGCCGGGAATTCGTCGAACAGGGCGCTCGAATAGGTCAGGGTTTCGTCGAGGAACGATTCGAACAGGTCGTTGGACAGGTCGTAGTGGCGGGAGATGTTCGAGCGGGTGTTCTTCTCCGAGTTACGTTCCGCGGCAGGGTGGCCGGCGACGAACAGGCGGCGCAGTCGCTGCAGCGGGCGGGGGATCAACCGGTCGACCTCGGCCGCGAAGGGGGTGAGCACCGCGACCGGGTCGGGTGCCGCCCAGTCCCCGGCCATGTAGGCCTCGCCGAATCCGATGAGCCCCGCGGTCCCGAGGCGCCGGGCGAATGCCTCGGGCCGGCGGATGATCATGCGCGGCAGGATCCGCCCCCGCGCTGCGGCACCGACCACGGTGCCGTCGGGATATTCCACGCGCACATCCAGCCGGGACGCGGCGCGGCGGAACAGGCGGTCGGCGACCGCACCGGCCACCCGTGCGTGCCGGTCGGCGCGGACGCCGGCGATGTCGGGCCAGCGGTGCGCATCCACGACGGGTGCGGTGTCGTCGAGTTCCGGTGCGGTCATCGGACTTCCTCCTGGAGACGGTGGCCGGTGGGCCGGGGGACGAGGGGCAGTCTGCGCAGCCACAGGGTGATGCCCTGCCGTCGGATACGGGCCGAGACCATCAGCGGCGCAAGAGGATCGGTGAGCTGTGCGACCGCGACGGTGGCGGCGGTCGCCCGCTGTGCCCGGCCTCGCATCGTCGCGGTGAACGGGATCGACCCGTTCCGGTGCAGGATGACCGCCACCTTCAGCTCGTTCCCCGGTTCCGGGACGGACAGGTGGTAGCGGCCGTCGACGGGATTGAACGGGGAGACGTAGAACGCCTTGTCGACCTCGGCGCGACCCGTGGCGTCGGTGCGCACCAGGTAACAGTGGCGGCCGCCGTACGTGTTGTGCACCTCGGCGACCACGCACACGAGAGCGCCCGTGTCGTCGTGGCACCAGAACAGGCTTAGCGGGTTGAACACGTAGCCGAGCACCCGGGCGTTGAGCAGGGCGGTCACCCGCCCGCCGCGCAGGTCGACGCCGTGCTCCGCGAGGTAGGCGTCGAGGGCGTCGCGCAGTGTCGCCCGCGGCTGCGGATCGTCGAAATGGTCGGCGGGGTCGAAACGCGCGAAGGGCCGCAACCACAGCGGGAGCCGGGGGAGGTCGTCGAGGTCGACGAACCAGCTGTAGCTGCGGTATTCGAAGCCGTGCCGGATCGGGGCGTGGCGGGTGTGCCGGATCCGGGTCCGGTAGAGCGACGGGGTGGTCATGGCGCGAGCACCTCCGCCTCGGCGTGCGGGAACTTCGTGGGGGCGCTGTCCCATTCGACACCGAGACGACGTGCCGCCTCGACGCCGGAACGCGCGCCGTCCTCGTGGAATCCCCAGCCGTGATAAGCGCCGGCGAAAGCGAGTGTGGGGCTGCCGAGTTCCGCAAGACGCTGCTGCGCTGCCACCGATTCCGGTGTGTACAACGGGTGTTCGTAGGTCATCTCGGCGATCACCTTCTCCGGGTCGACGCGGTCGGCGCCGCCGAGCGTGACGAGGAAACGCCGATCGGTGACGGTGGAGATCCGCATCAGCCGGGTCATGTCGTAGGTGACGACCACCGAGCCGCTGCCGTCGCCGTCGCGGGGGATCAGGTAGTTCCACGACGCCCGGGCGCGTTCGGCGCGGGGCAGCAGCGACGTGTCGGTGTGCAGCTGGGCGTGGTTGACGGAGTACGGCATCGCGCCGAGAACCTGCTGCTCGAGGGTGGTGGGACGGGCGAGCATCGCCAGGGCGTGCCGGGGGTGTGTCGCGATGACCGCGGCGTCGAAGGCGCGTGCGTCCCCGTCCCCGGCGACCACGCGGACACCGTCGCCGGTGCGTTCGACATGGTGCACGGGGGTGTGGACGAGCACTTCGTCGAGCCCGGCGGCGATCTTCTCGACGTAGCGGGCCGAGCCACCCGTCACGGTGCGCCACGTCGGTGATCCGAAGACGGTGAGCATGCCGTGGTGTTCGAGAAAGGTGAACAGATAGCGTGCCGGATAGCGGGTGGCCTGCACCGGATCGCACGACCAGACCGCCGCGACCAGCGGCGTCATGAAGTGTTCCTCGAAGTACCGCGAAAAGCGATGCCGGGCGAGGAATTCCGCGAGAGTGACGTCTCCGGGGTCACCGCTCTCGGCGAGCAGGGCACGGGCGAGGCGATGGAACCGGACGACCTCGCCGAGCATGTGCAGGTAGCGGAGGCGGCTCAGCGAGCGCAGGTCGGGGAACAGGCCGGGCAGACCCTTTGCGCCCGCGTATTCGAGTCCGGTCGCGTCGGACCGGATGGACATCGACATGTCGGTGTCCTGCGTGGCGACGCCCAGTTCGTCGAACAGTCGCAGCAACGTCGGATAGGTGCGGTCGTTGTGCACGATGAACCCGGTGTCCACCGGCACCCGCACCCCGTTCCCGAGGTCGACGTCGTGGGTGTGGGCGTGGCCGCCGAGACGCGCGTCGGCTTCGAAGAGCGTGACGCGGTCGCGGCGGGCGAGGACGTGGGCCGCGGTCAGGCCCGCGACGCCACTGCCGATCACGGCGACGGAACGGGGCCGGTCATGCTTCACGGGAGCCTCCGGGGGAGTGGGTGGGCGGGGTCAGGGCGTCGGACAGGAAATCGGCGGTCAGGGCGTGCCAGCGCTCGGGCCGGGTGAGCAGGAAGTGACCGGCGCCGGGGAACGGCAGCCAGGTCGCATCCACGCCGCGGCGGCGGGCGGCCTCCGTCTGGGCTTCGGCGACCGACGGGTCGGTCCACGTGTCCGCGGTGCCGTGGGCGACCAGGAGCCGCCGGCCCGGCGGGATCAGGGCGCCGTCGTTGTCCGGCCACCACGGGGCCAGCGCCACCACCGCCTCGACCTGAGGGTGCGCGGCGAGGTGTGCGACGACACGCCCGCCCATCGAATGCCCGACAAGTCCGATGGGAGCATCGGGCCGGCGGCGGCGGATCTCGTCGAGGGCACGCAGACCGTCCTGCACGGGGCTGCGGACGTTCCCGTTCCAGCCCCGCACCGTGTATTGCACCTGGCGGACGGTGATGCCGGTGCCGGCAAACCGCAGCCGCAGAGACTCGGTGAGCAGCGACATCCGCAGCTGCGACAGGTGCCACCACCGGGCGGTCGCGGTACTCGCCGGCTTGCCGCCGGGCAGCACCAGCACGTGGGCGCGGCCGCGGCTCGAAGGAATCTCCATGACCGCCATTCGGAGCCGCAGACGCGGCGGATGGCTCGCCGCAGAAACCGGCCCCGGAAACGGCTCTCGAAAAAAACTTTCGGATCCGACCCATCCGCCCCCCGACCGGTGGCGAATGACCGGTGACACACCCGATCGACGGAGCCCCCGGGCCCTCGCCACGGAAGGAAGACGAACGATGGCTATTCGAACGCGAAAGAGCATGGCACTGATCGGAATCGGCGCCGCAGCAGTGATGGGTCTGTCGGCGTGCTCGTCCGACGACTCCGACTCCGCAACGGAGTCGGCGACTTCGGCAGCGACCTCGGCGATGTCGTCGATGGAAGCGACGACCACCGCGGAGGCCGCGGCATCCGGACTCGTGGGCCCGGGCTGCGCCGCCTACGCCGAGCAGGTACCGACCGGACCCGGTTCGATCGAAGAGCTCGCACAGCAGCCGGTCGCCACCGCCGCCGGGAACGTGCCGGTCCTGACGACGCTGACCGCAGCGGTTTCCGGGCAGCTCAACCCGGACGTGAACCTCGTGGACACCCTCAACGGGGGCGAATTCACCGTCTTCGCGCCGGTCGACGACGCGTTCGCGAAGGTCGATCCCGCCACCGTGGAGACGCTGAAGACGGATTCGGCGTTGCTCACCAATGTCCTGACCTACCACGTGGTTCCGGGGCAGATCGCTCCCGCCGACATCGCGGGTGACCAGACCACCGTCCAGGGCGGGACCGTGACGGTGACCGGCTCGGGTGACGACTGGAAGTTCAACGACGCCAACCTGATCTGTGGTGGAATCAAGACTGCGAATGCCACCGTCTACCTGATCGACGGAGTGCTGCTGCCGCCGCAGCAGTAATTCCGGTGCCCGGACCGACGAAAGGAGATCCCGTGAAACGAGCGATGTTCGGACTCGCCGCGGCGGCACTCGCCGCGGTGGGTCCGGCCCTCGTCGCGGCACCCGCGCAGGCGGCGCCGCTGACTCCCGTTCCTCAGCTCGACGTGACGCAGTACGTCGGCGGCTGGTACCAGCTCGCCGCCAATCCTGCGCCGTACAACATCGACTGTGTTCGCGACACCACCGCGCAGTACACCCTTCTCGACGAACGCAATGTGCGCGTGGAGAATTCGTGCACGACGATCACCGGCGAGCGGCGCGGGATCGTCGGCAACGCCCGCGTCAACGACACCGCGTCGCTGCACGTGTCGTTCCCGGGTGTGCCGTTCCAGGACTCGCTCGACGGTCCGAGCAACTACATCGTCACCTACCTCGCCGACGACTACTCGTGGGCCCTCGTCGGTGACCCGACTCGGGTGTCCGGATTCGTGCTGTCGCGCTCGCCGGTGGTGGACGGCGCTGCGTGGCAACAGATCCGCACGGTCGTCGAGGACGCCGGGTACAACTCGTGCCTGATGCTGACCTCCCCGACCACGGAAGGATTGCAGGAGATCAAGCCCCTCTGCACGGTGTAGCGGAAGGCACTGTGTAGCTGAGGAACCGGCGCCGGGATCGCAACTTCGGATGCGACCCCGGCGCCGGTCTCATGCGCCCACGCCGGCTTCCCGGCGCGCGGCGCCCGCGATGTTCTCGAGCATGCCCTTGAAGATGATCCCGTGGAACGGCAGCAGCGAGTACCAGTACAGCCTGCCGGCAAGTCCTTTGGGGAAGAATATCGCCCGCTGATGCAGGCGTGTCCGGTCCGGGTCCAGCGGTTCGAGACGCCATTCGAGCCACGCCCCGCCCGGCGCGAGCATCTCGGCGCGCAGCCGCAGCAGTTCGAAGCGGTCGATCCGCTCGACGCGCCAGAAGTCCAGGGCGTCGCCGGTGTGCAGCGTCGTCGGGTTGCGGCGCCCCCGTGTCAGGCCCACCCCACCCGCGAACCGATCCAGCCAGCCCCGGATCGTCCACGCCAACGGGAAGGAATACCAGCCGTTCTCGCCGCCGATGCTCTCGACGACCGGCCACACCTCACGCGCGGGGCAGTCGCAGTCCAGGCTGCGTTCGTCGGTGAACACCACCTCCCCGGCCCAGTCCGGATCGGACGGCAGCGGGTCGGCGGGTGCACCGACCGGTGAGGCGTTCGCCCACGTGGTTTCCACCTCGCCGCGATCGATGCGGCGCAACGCCAGCGCGACCGCGTCCCGGTATCCGGTCGTGCCGCCAGGTGGGGGAGGGATCACCGCGTCGATGTCGTGCTCCGAGACGACCGCATCGGTGCTCAACGATTCGATCAGTGCACGCCCCAACGACGGGGGAATGGGGGTGACCAGGCCGATCCACAGTCCGGCCAGTCTCGGGGTGAGGACCGGCAGCACCACGATGCGCCGCCGCCGCAGCCCCGCGACCTCCGCGTAGACCTGCAGCATCTCGCCGTAGCGCAGCACGTCGGGGCCACCGATGTCGAAGGTCCGGCTGCGCGGCAGCGGTGCGTCGGCGGCCGCGACGAGATAGTGCAGCACGTCGCGCACCGCGATCGGCTGGATCCGGTTGTTCACCCAGCGGGGTGTGGTCATCACCGGCAGACGGTTGCCGAGGTGGCGGATCATCTCGAACGACGCCGAACCCGACCCGATGACGACGCCCGCCTGCAGCACCAGCGTGGGTACCCCGGAGTCGAGGAGGATCCGGCCGACCTGTTCCCGCGACCGCAGATGCGGCGAGAGCCGGTCGGAATTCGGATGCAGGCCGCCGAGATACACGATCCGGCCGACGCCGGTACGTTTCGCCGCCGCGGCGACGTGCTCGGCGGATCGCTGTTCCGCCTCCGCGAATTCACCTCGCCCGCCCATGGAATGGACGAGGTAGTAGACGACGTCGATGTCACGGCACGCGGCCTCCACCGAGTCCGGATCGTCGAGATCGCCCTGCACCACCTCGACGTCGCCCGCCCAGGGGACGTCACGCAACTTGTCCGGGGTGCGGGCCAGCACCCGCACCCGGTGCCCGGCGGCGACGAGGCGAGGGGCGAGCCGTCCGCCGATGTATCCGGTGGCGCCGGTGACCAGGATGCGCAGCGGGGCAGTCATGTCTGTTCGAGGATGTGCCCGAGTTGATGCCGCAGGCTGTCCTCGATGTGGGGACGTCGGTATGTGTGTCCGGCCTCGAGCAACCGGCGCGGCACGACGTGCTGGTCGGCGAGGGCGAGTTCACGGGCACCCTGGTCGCCGAGAAGCAGTTTCGGACCGAACGACGGCACCGGCAGCAGCGCCGGCCGGTGCAGCACGCTCGCCAGGATCCGCGTGTAGTCCTCGTTGCGGACCGGTTCCGGCGCAACGGCATTCACGGGTCCGGACAGCGACGGGTCCGCGAGCGCCCGGTGGTAGACATCGATCAGATCGTCGATGTCGATCCACGACAGCCACTGCCGACCGTCGCCGAGCCGGCCGCCGAGCCCGGCCGCGAACAGCGGACGCAGGATCTGCAGGGTGCCGCCGCGCGGAGTCTGCACGATGCCGGTGCGCACGTGGACCACACGCAGGCCACCGGCTTCGGCGGCTTTCGTCGCGGCCTCCCAGTCGGCGACCAGGTCGGCGAGGAATCCCGAACCGCGGGAAGCGTTCTCGTCGAGCATCTCGTCGCCGCGGTAGTAGCCGTACAGGCCGATCGCGGACGCGCACACGAACGAGGCCGGTCCGTTCGCGGTGTTCGCGGCGCATTCGGCGAGCAGCCGAGTGGGTTCGATCCGGCTGTCGCGGGCCGCGGCCTTGTGCTCGTCGGTGAATCGTCCACCGATGGACGCACCCGCCAGATGCACGACGGCGTCCACGCCTTCGAGCAGATCCTCGGCCGGCTCCTGCGGATCCCATTGCCGCTCGTGGTGATCGCGGGGTGCTCGGCGCACGAGCCGGATCACCCGGTATCCGCCGCTGGTCAGGAACGCGGTCAGTGCGGTGCCGACCAGCCCGGAGGTCCCGGTGACCGCGACCGTCACCGGTCGCACACCCTGCGACTGGGCCCAGCGGTGTGCGTCCAGGTCGTCGGCGATCTGCCGGTGCCGGTAGCGGAAGGTCTGCAGCAGAAGCTTTTCCGGGATCGGGGTGTCCACCCGGTCGACGATGCGGGTGCGGCCGCGGCCGACCGCTTCGAAGATGTGCTCGTGCCGCCACGACGCGACGAGACCGGCGGGGAGCGAGGTGAGACCGTCGCGGCCCAGTTCGTCGACGAAGCGCGCGGGCGGATCGTAGTCTTCGGGCCGGTGGTCGGCGATCCACCGCAGGCCACCGGGAAGTCCCAGCACCGCGCGGCCGTCGGCGAGCGAATCCGCCTCCGCGATCACCCGCATCGGCTGCCACGGCGGCATCAGCCGCTGGATCGCACCCGGCCGGGCGTGCCAGGCGAAGACCTCGTCGCGCGGCACGTCGACGATGCTCGAATACTCGATGCCCATGGTCCCCTCCGTATCAGCTTCGTCGTATCCGGTGGTTCGGGGCGGCGGTGTCCCCGGATGGGTAGATCTACCGTCTCGCGATCTCGCCGTACCGGGCCAGCGCGACCTGCCGTTCGTGTGTGTGGTCGACGATCGGGTCCGGATAGCCCGGGGACGATCCGTTCGGTGACGTGGCGGTCGGCGGCCGGTGCACCCCCTTGCCGGGAATGCCGCGCAGTTCGGGTACCCAGCGGCGTACGTAGTCACCCGTCGGGTCGAACTTCTCGCCCTGGGTGGTCGGGTTGAACACCCGGAAGTAGGGTGCCGCGTCGGTGCCGCACCCGGCCGTCCACTGCCATCCGTGCTGGTTGGAGGCCAGATCGCCGTCGACGAGGTGATCCATGAAGTGTTGGGCGCCCCACCACCACGGCAGGTGCAGATCCTTCGTGAGGAACGAGGCGACGATCATCCGCACCCGGTTGTGCATCCAGCCCTCCGCGAGCAGCTGGCGCATGCCGGCGTCCACGATCGGGAATCCCGTCCGGCCCTGCTTCCACGCGGTGAACGCGCGGTCCGCTTCAGGGCCGGTGTCGTAGCGGATGTCGTCGAACCGGTCGTTGTAGTTGCGGCGGGCGGTGTCCGGCCGGTGGTGCAGCACGTCGGCGTAGAAGTCGCGCCAGCACAGTTCGCTGCGCAGTGTCGTCGCGCCGGGATCGGAACGGTCGCGCAGGTCGTGCAGCAGGGTGCGCGGATGCACGCACCCGAACTTCAGGTACGGAGACAGCCGGCTGGTGCCGTCCAGGTCCGGGCGGTCCCGGTCGCTGTCGTACCGGTCCAGCGCGTCGTCGCGGAACTGCTGCCAGCGTTTCTGTGCCGCTGCCTCTCCGGCGGGCGGCAACGCGACCCCGAGGCTGTCGTCGTCGGCCGGTATCGACGTTCTGCCGTCGACGCCGTCCGGGTCGATCCACGCCACCGTCGACGCGCCGGTACGGGCCGGTGCCCGCCACCCGTGCTCGAGCCATGCCTTCCGGAACGGCGTGAAGACCCGGTACGGGCTGCCGTCGCCCTTGAGGATCCTGCCCGGTGAGACCGCGTAGGGCGATCCCGTCCGCACGAGCGGCACGTCGCCGAGGGCATCCTCGACGGCCCGGTCCCGGCGCGACCCGTACGGGGCGTAATCGGCGCTGATGTGGACCGATGCCGCGTCGAGGTTGCGGGCGAGCCGAGGGATCACCGTCACCGGATCCCCGCGGACGACGAGCAGGCGTCCGTCGAGGTCGTCGTCGAGAGCGCGCAGGCACCGCAGCAGGAAGGCGGTGCGCGGGCAGGGCCGCAGCAGCCGGTCGTCGAGCACGAACACCGCGGCCGCGCTGTCTGCCGTGTCGGCGGCAGACAGCAGGGTGGGCAGGTCCTGCAGCCGCAGGTCGCGGCGGAACCAGACCAGTGCGGGGCTACTCACCCGTCCAGTGTGCCCGGATCGGCACACGACGACACACGACTTCGGCAGCCCCGCAGAACCCGCAGACGAGGTAGACAGCCGCGCGCTGGCGGCAGCGCGCCGCTGCCTTTCCGATCTGCGGCTATGCAGGGGGCCGCGAATCGTCGAAGCCTCCCGTCTCGGAGAGAATGGGAGTCATGTCCGACGCCTACGAAGTACCCATCCGCGACGAGTCGATCCGGCTCGGCCAATTCCTGAAGCTCGCGAACCTCATCGAATCCGGGGCCGAGGCGAAGGAGGTCATCGCGGACGGACTGGTCTCCGTCAACGGCGAGGCGGAGTTCCGGCGCGGCCGGCAGCTGCACGTCGGCGACATCGTGGAGATCGCAGGGGCCAGCGCACGCGTCACCCGCGAAGGGTAGCTACGCCGCGCGCGCCGCGACCCACGCGGCGATCTGCGTGCGCGACCCGAAACCGAGTTTCGCGAGGATCCGTTCGACGTGACCGTCGACCGTCCGCGGTGAGATCACCAGATGCTCGGCGACCGCGCGGTTGCTCAGGCCCTCCGCGATGAGCGCGGCGATCTCGAGTTCCCGTTTCGTCAGGGGCGAAACACTCGTCGGTGCGGTGGCCTCGGCGGCGGCTTCCCCGAGCGCGAAGACCACCGCTTCGTCGATCGTGGTCCCCGCATACGCGGAGGCGAGCTTGCCGAATTCGGCTTCGCCGAGCGCGTCGACGGCGCGCTGCCGCGCGGTACGCGAATCGTCGGTGACATGGGGGCCGAACGCCGAGATGTCGGTGCCCAGCCGTGTCCACACCGCGTCGGCCGCGCCGAACAGGCGCGCCGACATCCGGGGATCGGATCCCGCACATGTCCACGCCAGCACCTCGATCGACAGCGCGGTGCAGATCTTGTCCTTGTAGGACCGCTGGATACGCAGGGCGGCCCGGGCCGCGTCCACCCCCGCGCCGGGTGCCCCCTGATGCAGATGCACGAGGCTCGAAACCCACAGCGAATAGGCGCGATTCCAGTTCTCGCCGTAGCGCTCGGACAGGTCGAGGACCGTCTTGCAGGTGGCGAGCGCGGCGTCGGCATGCCCGTCGTAGATCTGCGCCATGGCGAGCTGGAACGACGCGGTCAGCACCGCGGCGGTGTCCTCGTGGGAGCGGAGCACCGCGATCGCCGACTCGTACAGGCCGATCGCCTCGGTGGTGCGGCCGCGGAAGAGCAGGTGCAGGGCCGCCCAGTGGTCGGTGTGTGCACCCAGGTGATCGTCACCGAGAGTTCCGGCGAGAGAACGGCATTCGGTCAGGTGCCGCTCGGCCGCATCGTGATCTCCCTGGATCAGCGCGATCCAGGCAGCCACCCACAGGGCATCGCCGCGGGCTCGGACCGGATCGGTGACGTGCTGCAGGACGCGCTCGAGGCGGGTGCGGCCGTCGGCGAGGTTGCCGCCTGCGATCCAGTGATAACGCAACGCCACCGCGAACTCGGCGGTGGTCGGCGACGACGATTCCTCTCGCAGCGACCAGTCCAGCGCCGCAATGTGATTCGGATGGTCGATGCGCAGGTTCGTGAGGATGTCCCGCTGTGTCGATCCGCACCAGTCCTGCGCGGCGCGTGCGGCCCGCGCGGCATAGTGGTCGCGATGCCGGCGATACAGTTCCGCAGTCTCGCCGCACCTCTCGGCAAGCTCGGCTCCGTATTCGCGCACGGTCATGAGCTGGGTGTACCGGAGCTCTTCGGCGGCGCGCTCGGTGCCGACGAGGGACTTGGCGACGAGCCGGTCGAGCAGGTCGACGATGTCGTCCACGGGAAGCGCACCGAACCCGCACACCGCCTCTGCCGCTTCGAGATCGAACGAGCCGGGGAAGACGGAAAGGCGTGCCCACAGCAGCCGCTCGTCCTCCGAGCACAGGTCGTAGCTCCAGTCGATCAGAGCGCGGAGGGTCTGCTGCCGCGGCAGGGCGCTGCGGTTGCCGCCGGTGAGCAGCGCGAACCGGCGGTCGATCCGCTCGACGAGTTGTGAGGGCGACAGCGACCGCAGCCGGCTCGCGGCGAGTTCGACGGCCAGCGGGATGCCGTCGAGGGACCGGCACAGCTGGGCGATCGCGTCGGCGTTCGCGTCGGTGAGCTCGAAGTCGGAGACGGTGTTGTGGGCGCGTTCGACGAACAGCGTCACCGCCTCGAACGGCGCGATGTCCACCGCCCGGTATCCGGTGCCCGGCGGGGGAGTGCCCAGCGGCGGCAGCAGGTAGGTCTGTTCCCCGGCGATGCCGAGCGGTTCGCGGCTGGTGGTGACCACCCGGATCTCCGGTGCTGCGGCCAGCAACGACGTGACCAGCGTGATCACCGCGGAGAGCAGGTGCTCGCAGTTGTCGACGACGATCAGCATGTGCCGGTTGCGGGTGTGCTCGGCGAGCTTGTCGAGCACCGGACGATTGGACTGGTCGGTCACGCCGAGGGCGGCGGCGGCCGCGGACGGCACCGTGTCCGGGTCCCGGACGGCCGCCAGATCGATCCACCGGACCGAATCGCGGAACGCGCGCGCCGAGCGCACCGCCAGCTCCTCCGCGAGCCGGGTCTTGCCCACCCCGCCGGGTCCGACCAGCGACACCAGACGGGCCTGCTGCAGGCACGCGCGGGCCGCGTCGAGTTCACGGCGACGCCCGACGAAGCTGGTCAGAGACCTGTGCGGGACGGTGGTGGCGGACAGCGCCGGACTCCCTTCCGAGATGCCGAAGGATCGAGGCCGAAGATACCCGATCGGGCTGTGACCCCCAACACAGGTAGCTACGGGGGTGTTCTCCCCCATGTGGGGTGGGTGTGATCCACGTCATGGTGGTCGTGTCCGGATCGGCACCCCTCGAGTGCCTTCCCCCGTGATCCACGAGGAGTCAGCATCATGTCCTTCGATCCTTCTTCCGCCTCTCCCGACGTCGACGCGGTCGTGGTAGGAGCCGGGTTCACCGGCCTGTACGCGCTGTACAAGATGCGCGACGAAATGGGCCTGACGGTCCGGGTTTTCGACGCCGCCGACGATGTGGGCGGCACCTGGTACTGGAACCGGTATCCCGGCGCGCGTGTCGACATCGAGTCGGTCCACTACTCGTACTCGTTCTCGAAGGAACTGCAGCAGGAGTGGCGGTGGAGCGAGCGGTTCGCCGCGCAACCGGAGATCCTCGACTACCTGCGGCACGTCGCCGACCGCTTCGACCTGCGCAAGGACATCACGTTCGGTACCCGCATCACCTCCGCGGTGTGGGACGAGGACCGCCGCGTGTGGACGGTGGGCACCGAGTCCGGCGACTCGGTCACCGCGACCTACCTGATCTCCGGTGCGGGCAACCTGTCGGTGCCGAAGAAGCCGGAGTTCCCGGGCATCGAGAACTTCGCCGGCGAGGTGTACCTGACCGGCAACTGGCCGCACGAACCGGTCGATTTCATCGGCAAACGCGTCGGGATCATCGGCACCGGGTCCAGCGGCATCCAGGCGATCACCGAGATCGCGAAGCAGGCCGGGCACCTGTCGGTGTTCCAGCGCACCCCGAACTATGCGACGCCGATCGGCAACACCCCGGTCACCGACGAGGAGATCGCGCACGTCAAGGCGCACTACGACGAGATTCGCGCCGCCTCCCGCAACCACTTCCTCGGCGTCCCGTACGACCAGGTGCAGGACTCCGCGCTCGCGGTCTCCGCCGAGGAACGCCGACGTGTGTTCGACGAGCGTTGGGACGCAGGCGGATTCCGGTTGTTCATCGACAGCTTCCGGGACATCCTGTTCGACAGGGAAGCCAACGACACGGTCGCCGAATACATCCGCGAGCGCATCTACGAACGGGTGAACGATCCCGAGGTCGCGAAGCTGCTCGCGCCGACGAACTACCCCTACGCGACCAAGCGTCCGCCGCTCGAGACGAACTACTACGAAACCTACAACCGCGACAACGTCACCCTCGTCGACGTCGCGAGCGCGCCGATCCGGGAGATCACCGCGACCGGTGTCCGTACCGCGGCCGCCGACCACGAACTCGACGTCATCGTCCTGGCCACCGGATTCGACGCGATGACCGGGCCGCTGCTGGCGATGGGCATCGTCGGCCGCGACGGCGAGCGGCTCGAGGACAAGTTCGCGGGCGGACCGCGCACCTATCTGGGGCTGATGATGCACAAGTTCCCGAATCTGTTCCTGGTCACCGGCCCGCAGTCCCCGTCGGTGCTCTACAACATGCCGCTCGCGATCGAGGACCACGTCGACTTCGCCACCGACGCCATCGCCCATCTGCGAGAGCGCGGTCTCGACACGATCGAGCCGACCCTCGAGGCAGAGGACGCGTGGGTCGAGCACTGCGCCGAACTGGCTGCGGCAACGCTGATGCCGAACACCGACTCGTGGTACATGGGCGCGAACATCCCGGGCAAGCCGCGGGTCTGCATGGTCTACCTCGGCGGAGCGCCCGCGTACCGGGCCAAGTGCGCCGAGGTCGTCGAACGCGGCTACGAAGGCTTCGAGCTCGGCGGCGGCGAGCAACTCGCCCGCGCCTCCTGACGCCGCTCCGATCACTCAGCAGCACAACACTTTCGAAAGAAGGCAGACAGATGGCACTGGACGAGCACGTCGCGCAGTTGATCGCGGGACTGCAGGCACAGGGACTGAAGTCGTTCGAGCAGATGTCGGTGGACGAAGCGCGCGCAGTCGTCGCGACGTTCACCGGGCTGCAGGCGCCGGCCGAACCGGTCGCGCGGGTTCACGAGGCGCGGTACAGCAGCGCCGGCCGGGAGCAGGACCTGCGGATCCATGTTCCGGAGGGTGAGGGGCCGCATCCGGTGGTGCTGTACTTCCACGGCGGCGGATTCGTGGCGGGGAGCCTGGACGTCGTGGACGAGCCGGCTCGCGGAATCGCCAACGCCACGGGCGCCATCGTGGTGACCGCCGCGTACCGGCTCGCGCCCGAGCACCGGTTCCCGGCCGCGCCGGACGACGCGTGGGCCGCACTGAAGTGGGTCGCCGCCAACATCGCGGACTACGACGGCGACCCTGACAACATCGTGATCATGGGCGACAGCGCCGGCGGCAACCTGGCGGCCGTCACGGCGCTGCGGGCCCGTGACCAGGGCGGACCCCGGCTGCGCGGGCAGGTGCTCGTGTACCCGGTCGTCGATCCGGAGGCGCAACTGCCGTCGCGGAGAGAATTCGCCGAGGGGTACGTGATCACCGCGGCGGGGCTGGACTGGTTCTGGGAGCAGTACCTGTCCGCGCCCGGCGATGCGCAGAATCCCTATGCGGTGCCCACCCGCGCGGACAGCCTGGCGGGTCTGCCGCCGACGCTGATCCTCACCACGGAGAACGAGGTGGCGCGCGACGAGGCCGAGGAATACGGCGCCCGCCTCCACCGGGACGGTGTCGACGTGACCACCGTGCGATTCGACGGCCTCGTGCACGGGGTGTTCTGGATGTCCGGTGCGGTGCCGCGCAGTCGTGAACTACGCAGTGCGGTAGCCGAATTCGTCGGCACCGTCACCGCATCCGATCAGGCCTCGGCGCGGACGACGACGCCGTCGCTGTCGCTGTAGACGATCTCACCCGGGTTGAACGTGACCCCGCCGATCTCGACGGGCACGTTCTTCTCCCCGGAGCCGGTCTGGGTGCTCTTGCGCGGGTTCGTGCCCAGCGCCTTGATGCCGATCTCGAGCGTGCGCAGGATCGCCGAGTCGCGGACCGCGCCGTTGACGATGACCCCGGCCCAGCCGTTGTCGACGCCGCGGCCGGCGATGATGTCGCCGACGAGCGCGGTGTGGATGCTGCCGCCACCGTCGACCACGAGGACACCGCCGTTGCCCGGCTCGCTCAGGGTCTGCTTGACGAGCAGGTTGTCCTGGAAGCAACGGATCGTGGTGATCGGCCCGCAGAACTCGGTGTGCTTGCCGAACTGGATGAACTGCGTGTCGCAGCTGCGGATGTCCGGACCGATCTCGTCGGCCAGGTCGGCGGTGGCGGTGAACTCGGGCTTGGTTGCTTCGCTCATGAGCAGAGGATAAGTCCCAGCTCATACGGTCAGATGATCGTACTCATAACCGGTCAAAGCGGTAGATTCTTGTATTCTTACCGGACAGCGCTTGGGCTGTGCGACGGGACTACAGGACGGTGAAATGCCACTCGACGGACGCTCGACGGTTGTTCGCGTGCCGAAGGCCGGCGAACTGATCGCGGCGAGCCTGCGCAGGCAGATCATCACCGGCGAGCTCGAGCCCGGCGAGCCGCTGCCGAACGAAGCGGCCCTGATGGAACGGTTCGGGGTGTCCCGGCCGACGCTGCGCGAGGCGTTCCGCATCCTCGAATCCGAAGGCATCATCACCGTCCTGCGCGGCGCCCACGGCGGCGCCCGCGTGCAGGCGCCGGACCGCTCCACCGCGGCCCGCTCGACCGGTCTGCTGCTGCAGTACCGGGGCGTGCCCCTCGCCGATGTCTACCGGGCCCGCACCGAACTCGAGGTCGCGGCGGTCGGTCTGATCGCCGCGAACCCGGAAGATCGCGTCGACACCCTCGCCGAACTGGTCGAACGCGGCGCGGAACTGATCGGTGACCCGATCGGGTTCGCGCGGTACGACACCGAGGTGCACCGCATGGTGATGGAACTCGGCGGCAACCAGACGATGGCGGTACTCGCGGGCATGCTGCTCGACATCATGGACGCCCACAACGCCCTCTACATCTCGACGCGCAGCGACGTCTCCGACCGCCCCGGCGCGTCGGTCGCGCTGCGCGCGAACCGCAAGCTCGTCGAATTGTTGCGCAACGGGGAACCCGGTGCCGCCGAAGCCTTTTGGCGCAAGCATCTCGACAGTGTCGAACGGGTCATGACCGGGGATTCGGCGACCACGCTCGTCGAGGTGCTGTCCTAGCGGGCGACGCGGCAGCAGTCAGGCGGTGAAGGTCAGCCACAGCAGCGTCGCATTCAACGCGACGATCAGACCCACCGTCAGCCAGGCCGCCGCACTCGTCGCCGGAAGATTGCGCTGCGCGCCCATCAGCACCGGGTCGGAACTGATCCGCACGAGCGGCACCAGCGCGAACGGAATGCACATGCTCAGCACGACCTGGCTGAGCACCAGGGCGAACGTCGGATCGACACCCGCCGCGAGCAGGATCAGCGCGGGCACCATCACGATCACGCGCCGCACGATCGGCCGGAGCCGGATATGCAGCAGACCCGCCATGATCTCGGCGCCGGCCGCGGATCCCACCGCCGTCGACGCGAGGCCGGACGCGAGCAGGCCGACCGCGAAGACCACGCCGATCGTCGGGCCGAGGGAATCGGTGATCGCGGCGTGCGCACCCTCGATGCTGTCGGTGCCCTCCCGTCCGCGCAGCGCCGACGCGGCGAGCAGCAGCATGCCGATGTTCACGGTGCCCGCCACGACCAGGCCACCGGCGACGTCCCAGCGGGTCGCCCGCATCACCCGGTCCAGGCGGGGCCCGGGTTCGACCCTGCCGTGCCGGGCGCGGGCGAGCGCCGAATGCAGGTAGATCGCGTGGGGCATCACCGTCGCGCCGAGCATCGATGCCGCCAGCAGGACCGTGTCGGTTCCCTCGAAGCGGGGCACCAGCCCGGCCGCGGCGTCGGTGAACGACACATCCGTGAACGCCAGACCGGTCAGGAACCCGACGGTGATGATCGCCAGCAGCGCGACCACCACGAACTCGAAGGAACGCTGGCCGCGGCGGTCCTGCACCGACAGGATCGCAATGGACACGGCACCGGTGATCAGCCCACCGACGAACAGGGGCAACCCGAACAGCAGGTGCAGGGCGAGGGCACCGCCGATCACCTCCGCGACATCGGTGGCGATCGCCATCACCTCGGCCTGGAGCCAGAAAGCGCGGCGCGACGGGGTGCGCAGGCGCATACCCAGCAGCTCCGGCAGGGAACGCCCCGTCACCACACCGATCTTCGCGGACAGGTACTGCACGAGGATCGCCATGATGTTGGCGACCACCAGCACCCACAGCAGCAGATATCCGTAGCGGGCACCGGCGGTCAGATTGGCGGCGACGTTACCGGGATCGACGTACGCGACGGCCGCCACGAAGGCGGGGCCGAGCAGGAGGAAGAGACGCGACTGGTGCGTCCGAGTGTCGATAGAGGTCACCGACCGAATCGGCGTTCGTACTCCGCGCGCTCGCGGTCCGCCCGCTCCCGCTCCTTCGCGCCGAGCAGGGCCGGATCCAGGCCGTGCTGCTGCAGCCGGTGCCGCTGCCAGATCGGCCGCAGCGCGACCGAGAAGTAGATCCACGGAAGCAGCAACAGCAGCATCATCGCGATCGGAATCCACACCGGGCCCGGAATCAGCAGGAACAGCAGAAGGAACGGGATGATCGGGGTGATCCAGCGCACCAGGTAGCGTCGCGTGCTGCCGGGACCGAGAACGTCGTTGCGGACCCAGTCCTGCATTTCTGTCGGCAGCCGGCGACCGAACACGTAGCCGATGAGCTGGATTGGATTCGGTCGTGCACTACTCATGTGGACCAGGATAGTGGCCTATCCGTAGAGGCCGGAGATGCTGTCGGCGAATCGGTCGACCACCACCTTGCGCCGGAGCTTCATGCTCGGGGTCAGATCACCGGCCTCGATGCTGAGTTCACGGTCCAGGATCGTGAACTTCTTGATCTGCTCCCACCGGTTGAGCTGGGCGTTGAGCTCGTCGATGTATGCGGCGATCAGCGACTCGGTCTTCTCGTGCCGCGCGATCTCCGCGAACGACAGCCCCTCCAGTCCGTTCTTCTTGGCCCACTCGCCGATCGCCTCGGCGTCGAGCGCGACCAGCGCCACGCAGTACGGCTTGCCCTCGCCGTGCACGACGATCTCGGCGGCGTACGGGCAGATGCCCTTGAACGTCGCCGCGACCGCGGACGGTGCGACGTACTTGCCCTGCGACGTCTTGAACATGTCCTTCTTGCGGTCGGTGATGCGCAGGAAGCCCTCGTCGTCGATCGAACCGATGTCGCCGGTGTGGAACCAGCCGTCGGCGTCGAACGACTCGGCATCGGCATCGGGACGGTCGTGGTAGCCGCTCATCACGCCGGGGCCCTTGATCAGGATTTCCCCGTCCTCGGCGATCTCGACGTCGGTGCCGGGGAACGGCCAGCCGACGGTGCCGAACCGGTACGCGCTCGGGCGGTTGAGGAACGACGCGGCGGACGTCTCCGACAGGCCGTACCCTTCGAGCACCTTGATGCCGACCGCGTCGAACCACTGCGCGACCTCGGCGTCGAGCGGGGCGGAACCGGAAACGAAGAAGCGGAGCCGGCCGCCGAAGCGTTCCCGGATGGTCGAGAAGACGAGCTTGTCGGCGATCTTGTACTGCACCGTGTCCAGTGCGGAGGGGGATCGTCCCTCCTGGCGGGCCTTCGACGTGCGCAACCCGACCCCGATCGCCCAGTCGAAGATCTTCTTCTTGACGCCGCCTTCCTCCTCCATCATTCCTTCGATACGGGCGTGCGCCTTCTCGAAGATGCGGGGAGCGGCACCCATGAACGTCGGGCGAACCACCGCGAGATTTTCGACGATCTTGTCGACGCGACCGTCCACGACCGTCGGGAAACCGATCTGGATCGGCACGCTCAGCAGCACCTTGCCGAACACATGGGACAGGGGCAGCCAAAGATACTGCAGGTCGTCGGGGTGCAGGATGCCCAGCGAATCGACCGCGGCCGCGGTGTACGTCCACGCCGAATGCGGCAGCCGCACACCCTTCGGCTTGCCGGTGGTCCCGGACGTGTAGATCAGCGTCGCCAGATGCTCGGGCTTGATGCCGTGGATGCGATCGAGCACGACGCTGTGCTGTTCCTCGAGCAGCTTGCGGCCGAGGTCCTCGAGTTCGGACAGGCCGATCACCCAGTCGCCGTCGCCGGTGCCGTCGATGACCACGACCTTGCGCACGTCGGGCAGTTCGCTGCGGTGGGCGGCGAGCTTGCCGACCTGTTCCTGATCCTCCGCGATGACCACGCGGCTGCCGGAGTTCGAGACGATGAACGCGACGTCGGCGGCGTTCGTCGTCGGATACACGGTGGTGGTGGCGCCGCCGGCGCACATCGTGCCGAAGTCGGCGAGGATCCATTCGTACCGGGTCGACGACGCGAGTGCGACACGATCCTCCGGTTCGATCCCCAGGGCGATCAGGCCGCCGGCGATGAGACGCACCCGGTCGACGGTCTGCTCCCACGTGACACTCGCCCAACCGCCTTTGCCGTCCGGGAAGCGGAACGCCTCGTCGTCCGGGTTGCTGGTGACGCGGTCGATGAGCATTCGCGCGAGCGACGGCGACCGCTGTTCGATCTTCGAGAAGTCGACGGGCTCGTCGGATTTGCGAAGGACGGTCATGCGCCCAAGTCTAGGAAGCCTGGTCGGCTCCGTCTCCGCTTCCGACAACCTCGATGCGCACAGTGGGAGACACGCGCGCGCGGCGGGTTACGCGCGGGTGTCTTGTGGGGCGGCGGATGGTGGTGAGGCGGCTGTGGCCGGTTCCCGGCCGATGGCGAGCGCCATGAGCGCGGCGATCGCGCACAGGGCCCCGGCGACATAGAACGCGGCGTCGTACCCGCCGAGACGGTCGCGGACCAGACCCGCCAGGAACGCGACCAGTCCCGCACCGACCTGGTGCGACGCGAGCACCCAGCCGAACACGATCGGGGCGTCCGGACCGAAGTGCCGGCGGCACAGCGCGACCGTGGGCGGGACGGTCGCGACCCAGTCGAGGCCGTAGAAGACGACGAACGCGATCATCGGCGGGTGCACGGTGTTCGCGAACAGCAACGGCAGCACGAGCAGCGAGATGCCGCGCAGCAGGTAGTAGATGCCGAGCAGGCGGCGCGCGTCGAACCGGTCGGTGAACCAGCCGGAGGCGATGGTCCCGACGACGTCGAAGATCCCGATCACCGCGAGCAGGCTCGCCGCGGCCGTCAGGGGCATGCCGTGGTCGTGGGCCGCGGGCACGAAGTGCGTGCCGACGAGGCCGTTGGTGCTGGCACCGCAGATGGCGAATGTGCCTGCGAGAAGCCAGAAGACGCGGGTGCGCGCGGCGGTCGCCAGGACCCGCAGGGCGCGCAGCCCGGCGTTGCCGGTGCTCGGCTCGACACGCACGTAGTCGGGGCCGGCGCCGTAGGGGACGGTGCCCACGTCCTCGGGCCGCTCGCGCAGGAACAGCACGACGAGCGGCACGACGGCGAGCGCCGCGAACGCCACCGTCAGGGCGACCGCCTGCCAGTTGTACTTCTCGGCGAGCAGCGCCAGGACCGGAAGGAACACGAGCTGACCCGCCGCGCTCGCGGCGGTGAGGATGCCGGTGACCAGACCGCGGCGCGCGACGAACCAGCGATCGGTGACGGTCGCGACGAATGCCAGCGCCATCGACCCGGTGCCGAGCCCGACCAGCACGCCCCACAGCAGGATCAGCTGCCAGGTGGCGGTCATGAAGACCGTCAGTCCGCTGCCGGCGGCGACGAGCCCGAGGGCGGCGGTGACGACCGCGCGCATCCCGAAGCGTTCCATCAGGGCCGCGGCGAACGGCGCGGTGAGGCCGTAGAGGACCAGATTGATCGATACGGCCGCCGAGATGCTCGCCCGGGACCAGCCGAAATCCGCGTGCAGCGGTTCGATGAGCACGGACGGCGCCGCACGGAACGCGGCGGCGCCGACCAGTGCCAGGAACGCAACGGTCGCGACCACCCAGGCGAAATGGATCCGGTGGGTGGTCGGGGGAGGAGCGGCGGTCTCGATCGTCACGGCGATCATTGTCTCCGGTAACGACCGCTCGGTGCCAGTGGCAGAAATGCCAGACGTCGTCCGAATTCTGCCACCGGCCGACCCGAGTTGCGACGGGCGGCGTGATTCCGCCGCTCGCTCACGCCTGCTCGATCACTCCTCGAAGTAGCGGAGGATCACCTCGACGACGACAGCGGGACGCTCGCTGCCTTCCAGTTCGATCCGTCCGTCGACGGTGAGCTGCACGCCGCCCTTGGGAAGTTTCTCGAAATCCTTCAGGCTTGCGTCGAGGCGGACCTTGCTTCCCGCCGGCACCGGGTTGGTGAAGCGCACCTTGTTCAGGCCGTAGTTCACGGCCATGGTGGCGCTGTCCACCTTCAGGATCTGCTCCCACATGGGGATCAGAAGCGAGAGGGTGAGGAAGCCGTGCGCGATCGGGCCGCCGAAGGGGCTCTCGGCCTTCGCGCGCTCGAGATCGATGTGGATCCACTGGTGGTCGTCGGTGGCGTCGGCGAAGGTGTTGATCCGGTCCTGTTCGACTGCCATCCAGTCGCTGGTGCCGAGGGATTTGCCGACGAGGGGCTCGAGGTCGGCGAGGGTGGCGACGTGCGTGCCGTTTGCCATGTGTTTCCTCCTGCTCGTCCTGCTCGTCGAGTCCGAGGACTCGGAAGGCTTCCGAGTCCGATGACTCGGAAAGCATTCTGTGCGAAGACTTGCTTCGCCCACACAACTTTCGAGCAGTCGAAGGGTCACAGATGGGGCACGGTGGTGATGGACGGACGGCGGTGATGGAACAGACGACGTCGACGTCACCGATGCGACCGTCCGCCGCCGAAAAGTTATGGAAGAAGGCAGGTGTGAATTGCTCGGTGCGGGGCATCCTCCGGTATGGAACCGAATCGACGAAGTGGGAGCCCCGAGTCGATCCTCGGGGGCCGATTGCTTGCCTTCGCCGGTGACGGCGACATCGTAGGCCTGTCCCAGTACGTGACCGCGCTCGTGTACGGCGCGGCACCGGGTGACGCCTCGTACGACGACGTGCTCGAGTGGGTGGTCACCACGATCGCCGACGTGATCACCGACAAGATCGGGCCGATCGTCGACAGCGAGGTGGACGGGGTCACCGGCTTCGCGGTCACCTTGCGTACCCCGGACGGAATCCAGCTGGCGATCGACGACCTGCCTACCCCCGAACGACATGTGTGGAAGGCGATCGCCGAGGTCCTCGACGGAGACCTCCCGCGGGCGCACGGCACTCTCGCGCCCGTCGAACACGGAAGTGAGCCCGGGGAACAGGCGCATGCGCTGATCGAGGCCGTCAGCTGGCTCGACCGGCTGCTCGACCTTCCCGCACTGAACGGGCCGTACACGGTTCCCGAATAGGGAACACCTCGACGTCGTTCCCACGGGCTCGTGATCAAAGACGTTCTGCGCGTGGAGCGGTGGCCGACCTCGGAATCTCGACAACCGACCGCTCGGTCGAATCCTGCGTCCGCACCGGCTTCACGCCGATCAACGTTCGGCAGTCCGGTGTGACGAGCCAGATCCGGCCCGCGTGCTCGACCTCGAACAGTCCGTCCGCACGTCGGGTGACGATGCCAGCCGGAAGCTGGGCAGCGCAGGAGCGTACAGCTGCGTGAAGTTCCTCGTCGGGGGCCTCCAACAGGCCCTCGATCTTGGCGAAGGACCGCTGAACGCGCGCGGTCAGATACACCTCGGAGGCATCGAAGACGTCCGCGAACCGCTCCGGGGGCACCGGTTCTCCCGGCTCCCGGCGCGGGACGGCCGACGGCCGCCGCGGAATGTGGCGCCGGAAGCGTGAGGGAACATGGCTCTTGACCTGTTCCCAGGTGCGCTCCCGGTGGACGGTGGAGTAGGCCGTGATGGCCGTCCGGTCGGGGGAGAGCACCAGGTCGTAACCCTGACGGGACAACCGCACGAATCCGTTCGCGGAGGTGCTGGAGGCGGACTTGACGAGGAAGTCCTCGAGCATGGAGCGCAGCTGCACCTCGGCGCTGCGCGCACTCCCGCCGTGATGGAACCGGAAGCTGTCCACGGCTCGGGTCGTGACATGGACACCGGGAATCTCGTCGAGAGTCACATCGGTGATCTCAACCGGCGAGGCGCGGATGTGGGTGTCGGTCCCGCGCGGGGACCCGTGGGTTTCCGGAGCCGCCGACGTGTTCGGGCGGACGAAGCCGGCGCAGTCGTCCTGACGGCACCAGCCGTCGAGGTACTCGGTGACGTTGGTGCAGGCGGTGCCGTCCCGGTGAAAACGCGTGCAGCGGGTCATGAAGTGAATTGTGCCGAGAACCACCGACATTCGGAAGCGTGGTTCTCGGCACGATTCGGCTGGGGCCGGGTGGCCGGGGAAGGCCTCAGGCCGCGACCTCGACCCCCAGCGCCTCGAGCAGGATGCGACGGTACTCGGCGGTCTCCACGACCCGCGAGGCGCGCGGATGCGGGAGATCGACGGTCAGTTCCACCGCGAGTCGGCCGTGGTCGAGCACGATGATCCGGTCGGCGAGGGCGATGGCCTCGTCGACGTCGTGGGTCACCAGCAGCACCGCCGGCTGATGCTTGGCGCACAGCTCCTGGAGCAGCCCGTGCATCTTGATCTTCGTGAGCGCGTCGAGCGCACCGAACGGCTCGTCGGCCAGCAGCAGCTCGGGTTCCCGCACGAGCGACCGGGCAAGCGAAACTCGTTGCTGCTCACCGCCGGACAGCTCGTTCGGCCACGCCTTCTCCCGGCCCGCGAGACCCACCTCGGCGAGGGCCTTGCGGCCGCGCTCGGCGGCGTCGGACCCGTCGAGGCCGAGGATCACGTTGTCGAGCACCCGCGCCCACGGCAGCAGCCGCGAATCCTGGAACACGACCGCACGCTTCTTCGGCACCTCGATCGTGCCGGAACCGGGGACGCCGTGGTCGAGTTCGGCCAGCGCCCGCAGCAGCGTGCTCTTGCCGGATCCGGAGCGCCCGAGCAGGGCGACGAATTCGCCGGCGCGGATCTCGAGGTCGATGCCCTGCAGGACCGCGCGTCCGTCGAAGCCGCGGGCCAGGCCCGAGGTGCGGACGGTCAGCTTCCGATCGTCTTGCGCCATGCCAGCGCCTTCCTTTCTGCCGAACGGACCAGCAGGTCGCTGCCGAATCCGAGGATCGCGTAGACGACGAGGCCGACGATGATGACGTCGGTCATGCCGTAGTTGCGGGCCTGGTACATCAGGTACCCGATGCCGCTCGAGGCGTTGACCTGCTCGACGACCACCAGTGCCAGCCACGCGATGGTCACCGCCAGGCGCAGGCCGGTGAAGAAGCCGGGCAGTGCCCCCGGCAGGGCGATCCGCCGGATGAACTGGGCCCGCGACAGATCCAGTGTTTCGGCCAGTTCGACGAAGCGGGAGTCGATTCCACGCAGCGCCGAGTAGGTGTTGATGTAGACCGGGACGAACACCGACAGCGCGATGAGGAGGATCTTCATCTCCTCGCCGATGCCGAACCACAGGATCGCGAGCGGCATCAGGGCGAGGGTCGGGATCGACCGCTTGATCTGCACCGGGCCGTCGATCAGCGCCTCGCCGATGCGGGACAGACCCGCGATCAGTGCCAGGGCCAGACCGAGAGCGACGCCGATGACGCCGCCGATCAGGGCGCGCTGGACGGACGTCCACAGGTTGGACTGCAGGCGTCCGTCGGCGATCAGATCACCCGCGGTGGTGACGACCGTCCACGGTTCGGACAGGGTCTTCGGGTCGAGCACCCCCGTCGCCGACGCGATGATCCAGATCACCAGCAGCAGAACCGGTCCGATCGCGAGACCGAACTTGATGGGCTTGCCCGGAGCGAGACGACTGCGGGTGTTGCGCGGCTGCAGATCGGGCCCGCCGGTGCGTTCGGGCTTCTGGTCGGTGTCGGCATCGCCGGCCAGACCACTACCGAAACGCCGGGGTTCGACGACGGAGGTGCTCATCGACCTTGTCCTTTCGACTCGTCGGGTCCGGTCAGACGCCGGCCGACGCGAGTTCGCGCGCGTACTGGCTCGCCGGACGGGGCAGACCGTAGTGGTCGCGCAGGGTGGTGCCCGAGTACTCGGTGCGGAACAGGCCCCGCTCCTGCAGGATCGGCACGACCGTCGAGATGAACGCCTCGAGGCCCTGCGGGTACTGCGGCGGCATGATGTTGAAGCCGTCCGCGGCACCGCCCCGGAACCACTGCTCGATGGTGTCCGCGATCTGAACCGGCGTTCCCGCAACGACATTGTGGCCGCGCGCCCCGGCGAGCTTGTGCAGCAGCTGGCGCAGCGTGGGCTGCTCCCGCTCGACGATCTTCGCGAAGACCAGCCGGCGGCTGTTGTTGTTGTCGGTGATATCGCCGGAGCCGGCGAACAATTCGACCGGCACCTTCTCGTCGAGCCCGAGACCCGAGATGTCGATGCGACCCATCTTCTGCAGCTGGCCGACACCGTATTCGACGATGGTGAGCTCGTTGAACTCGCGGTGCAGATCCTTGGCCTCGGCCTCGGTGGCGCCGATGAACGGGCTCAGACCCGGAAGGATCTTCACGTGATCGGGGTTGCGGCCGAAACCGGCTGCGCGAGTCTTGATGTCGCTGTAGAAGGCCTGCGCGTCCTCGATGCGCTGATGGGCGGTGAAGATCGCCTCGGCATAGGTGGACGCGAAATCGCGTCCGTCGTTGGAGGATCCGGCCTGCACGAGCACCGGACGACCCTGCGGGGAACGCGCGGAGCCGAACGGGCCGCGCACCTTGACGTACTCGCCTTCGACATCTATGCGGTGGATCTTGTCGGTGTCGGCGTAGACGCCGGCTTCCTTGTCGATGACGAGGGCGTCGTCCTCCCACGAATCCCACAGCTTGATCGCGGCGTCGACGAATTCCCGTGCGCGGGCGTAACGCTGGTGGACATCGGGGTGATCGGTGAGGCCGAAGTTCGCTGCCGCCGCGTCGGTCGCGGTGGTCACGATGTTCCACGCGGCGCGACCGTTGGAGATGTGGTCGAGCGAGGAGAACAGGCGGGCGAGGTTGTAGGGCTCGTAGTAGGTGGTCGACGCGGTCGCGATCAGACCGAGGTGCGAGGTGACCGTCGCCATCGCCACGAGCGTGGTGATCGGCTCGAGACCGTAGTCGGGGCGGTACTTCACCTCGGTGCGCAGGGCGGGGCCGTCGGCGAAGAACACGGCGTCGAGCTTCGCGCTCTCGGCGAGGCGGGCGAGCTCCTGGAAGTAGGTCACGTCGTAGATGCGCTCGGGCACGCTGCCGGAGTGGCGCCACGAGGCCTCGTGGTGGCCGGTCGGGTAGATGAAGGCGTTGAGGTTGAGCTGGCGGTTCGTCATGTCGAATTCCCCTCGGAAAGATCAGCTGCGGGTGTGGGCGGCGCCGGACTCGGCGACTGCGGCGGTGACGACCTCGTCGAAGCGCAGGTCGAAGGCGTCGGCGGCCTCGACCGGCTTGGGCAGTTCGCCGGCGGCATCGATCACGTCGATGGTGTGCTGCTGGATCGCGATGAGATCCTCGTCGAGATGCGGGAAGGTGGTGATCCCGGCGGTGTCGAGGATGCGCTGTCCGTCCTCGACCGTCAGGCCCTGGCTCTTCACGAAGTAGGTGTCGATGTACGCGTCGCGGTTGTCGTTGGCCCATGCGACGGACTTGATGTACGCGGTGACGTAGGCGCGGATCGCCGCGGCGGTCGCCGGGTCGGACAGAGCCTTCTTGCTCGAGTAGAGGTAGGAGATGCCCTCGCTGAGGTCCTCGATCTCGGGACGCGGCAGCGACGTCGCACCCGGGGTCTGCATGTAGCGGGAGAAGACCGGCTCGCTCATCGGAGCGGCGTCGATCTGGTTGGAGCGCAGTGCATCCGGGAAGTCCGGCAGCGACATCGGAACGAGCTCGACGTCGTCGACCGAGAGGCCGGCCTTGTCGAGGCCACGGAGCACGAAGGCCTGCTGCGAGGTGCCCTCGGCGTAGCCGATCCGCTTGCCCTTCAGATCCGCGAGGGACTTGATGTCCGAAGCATTCGGGGCGATGCCCATGTTGAGGCCGTTGTTAGTCTGCATGGCCGTGACGACCTGCACGTCGTCACCGGCGACCAGGGACTGGACGGTCATGATCTCGCCGGCCCACGCGACGTCGACCGCGTCGGCGCGGAACGCCTCGAGGATCGAGGGCGCACCCTGGAAGGTCGCGAACTCGTACTCGAACGGCAGCGTGTCGAGCTGTCCGGAGCCGGTGAGGAGGGACAGCTGCCGTTCACCCTGGTCCGCGATGACGAGCTTGGTGCCCGCGGGGATCTCGGTGGGCAGCGGTCCCTCGGCGGCCGGTGAATCGCCGGAGGAACCGGATCCACAGGCGGCAACCGCCGTCATGACGAGGGCGACAGCGGCTGTGAATCCAGCACGACGTAGGCGAGACATACGAAGCCTTCTCTTTCCAGCGATGAACAGGGACGGGCGACCGGGAGGACCGGGCCCGATGACCATCCTGGGGAAGAGATCGTTACCGGAACAGAATTATCGTCAGCGTGATCAAAAGGCGTGCTTCCCGCACGTCGGGGGTGTGAACGGCCTCGCTTCCCCGTCGGACAGCCGCGCGCGGCCGGCTGCGCGCCGCTGTCGTATCGCTCGGCGGATCCCGGCTCGCGTCGAGCTGCGGGTGACGGAATTGTGACAGCGGCCACCCCCGCGCGCTAAGTTTGGTGTTACTCGGAAAACTACTCACCGGTAGGGGTGCGATATGCCTGCTCCCAGCGCTGCGACCTTCACGCGGCTCGCGGACCTCATTGCCATCGACGACGTCGCGCAGCGGACCACGCGTCCGGTCGTGGAGGCATTCAGCGGCCGGGAGATCGCTTCGATCCCGGTCGGCACCGCAGACGACGCGAAGACCGCGATCGAGCGTGCCCGCATCGCGCAGGCGGCGTGGGCGGCCAGGCCGGTCGCCGACCGCGCACGCATCTTCCACCGCTACCGCGACCTCGTGCTGCGCCGGCGCGAGCAACTGATGGACATGGCGCAGGCCGAGA
Organism: Rhodococcus sp. NPDC003382; assembly: GCF_053589135.1. Classification (NCBI taxonomy): domain Bacteria; kingdom Bacillati; phylum Actinomycetota; class Actinomycetes; order Mycobacteriales; family Nocardiaceae; genus Rhodococcus; species Rhodococcus sp. NPDC003382. The sequence goes on along the minus strand of NZ_JBSFRH010000008.1, from coordinate 124,524 downwards.
CCGGCAAGTCCCGCGCGTCCGCGCAGGAGGAGGTCGTCGACATCGCGATCACCGCCCGCTACTACGCGCGCACCGCCGAGAAGCTGCTGCGCCCGCACCGCGCCACCGGCATGCTGCCCGGACTGACCAAGACCGTCGTGCGGCATCATCCGAAGGGTGTCGTCGGTGTCATCGCGCCGTGGAACTACCCGATGACCCTCGCGGTGTCCGACGCGATCCCGGCGCTGCTCGCCGGCAACGCCGTCGTCCTCAAGCCGGACAGCCAGACCCCGTACTGCGCGCTCGCGTGCGTCGAACTACTCTACGAGGCCGGACTGCCGCGCGATCTGTTCGCGGTCGTGCCCGGGCCCGGCTCCGTCGTCGGGACCGCCCTCGTCGAGAACACCGACTATCTGATGTTCACCGGATCGTCGCAGACCGGCCGGATCCTCGCCGAGCAGGCAGGGCGCCGCCTCATCGGCTTTTCCGCCGAACTCGGCGGCAAGAACCCCATGATCGTCACCGCCGGCGCGAACCTCCGCGAGGTCACCGACGCCGCCGTGCGCGCGTGCTTCTCGAACTCCGGCCAGCTGTGCATCTCCATCGAGCGCATCTACGTCGAGAAGTCCATCGCCCCCGAGTTCACGCGCATGCTCGGCGACCGCGTCCGCAAGATGACGCTCGGCCCCGGTTACGAGTTCGGGATCGAGATGGGCTGCCTGATCAACGAAACGCAGGTCAAGACCGTGTCGTCGCACGTCGACGACGCGGTGGTCAAGGGTGCGACCGTCGTCGCCGGTGGCAAGGCGCGTCCCGATCTGGGACCGCTGTTCTACGAACCGACCGTGCTCACCGACGTCCCCGAGGACGCCGAGTGCTACCGGGAGGAGACGTTCGGTCCGCTCGTGTCGGTGTACCCGGTGGAGAACGTCGAGGAGGCGATCCGTCGCGCCAACGACACCGAGTACGGCCTCAACGCCTCGGTGTGGGCGGCGACCAAGGCGCAGGGCGAGGCGATCGCGGCTCGTGTCCGCGCCGGCACGGTCAACGTCGACGAGGGCTACGCGCCGGCGTGGGCGAGCACCGACGCGCCGATGGGCGGCATGGGCATCTCGGGTGTCGGCCGTAGGCACGGAGCGGACGGGTTGCTCAAGTACACCGAATCGCAGACGGTCGCGACCACGCGGATCCTCAACCTCGGCGGGCCGCGCGGACTGCCGCCGAAGCTGTGGAACAAGATCATTCCGCCGTTCATCCGGTCGCTGCAGTGGCTGCCGGGTAGGTAGCCGCCGACGGCGTGCGGCTCTTGGGCCGTAGTCGCTTTCAGTACAGGCCCCGCCGGTCCCTGTCGGGTGGAACCGAATCGACAGGTCCGGCGGGGACGGCACGGTCTTCCGTGTCGAGACCCGTCCTCGGTCCACGCGCATTTCGATTTCAGTGCACGGCCACAACGAACGCAACCCGCGATTCCCGGTGATTCACTAGACTTCGCTTCGATCGGTTTTCGCCGGACGGAGCAGCCATGAAGCTGAGAGCGGTGGCGCAGAACCCCATCGAATCGATCTTGAAGCGGCTGAACGTGGTTCCGGTGCCGCTGCTCGAAACGCAGATGGCGTTCACCCTGTCTCGTGTGGTCATGGCGGCCACAAAACTGGGCGTGTTCGATGCGCTGGCCGCCGGCCCGCTGCCGGCGGCACGGGTCGCCGACGAATGCGACACCAGCCGGATCGGCACCGAGAAGTTGCTGTTCGCTCTCGCCGGCGCCGGGTATCTCGACGCCTCCGACGGCGAGTACGCGTTGACACCGGTCTCGCGGAAGTGGCTGGTCACGGCCAGTTCCCACTCGCTGGCGGACAAGATGTTGTTCCAGTTCCTCGAGTGGGACTGGCTGGCGCGCACGGAAGACTATGTCCGGACCGGCGATCCCCTGGACGTCCACACCGCGATGACCGCCGACGCCGACTGGGACCTCTACCAGCGTGGGATGCGCGCGATGGCTTCCACCCCCGCCCGTGAGCTGGTGCGACGTCTCGAACTGCCCAGGGGTGCCCGTGCCATGCTCGACATCGGTGGATCCCACGGCTACTACTCGGTGGCCCTGTGCCGTAAGCACAAGCGTTTGCGGTCCGTGATCCTCGATCTGCCCGAGGCGGTGGCGCAGGCCGCGCCCATCCTGGCCGCCGAAGGGATGGGAGATCGGGTGGTGCACCGGGCCGGGGACGCCCTCACGGCCGATCTGGGCGAAGACGCCTACGACCTCGTTCTCGTCTCCGGGCTCGTGCACCACTTCTCGGACGAGCAGAACCGTGAACTCGCCGGCCGTGTTTCCCGCGCTCTGCGTCCGGGCGGCGTGCTTGCCGTGCAAGACATCTTCCGGCCGTCCACCCCGAAGCAGGCGGGTCAGATCGGCGCCCTGCTCGAGTTCTATTTCGCGCTCACCAGTCAGTCCGGAACGTGGTCGATCGAGGACATGACCCGCTGGCAGCAAGAGGCGAACCTGCAACCCCGCAAGCCCATCCGCTATCGCACCGTTCCCGGTACCGGTATCCAGGCGGCCGTCAAACCTCGCTGATCGAGAATCCTTGCCCGGCAAAGTATTCGGGCAATGGGACAAGCAATGACCGCGTGCGTGAACGCCCGTCTCGGCGGCGAGTGTCGCGACCGCTCAGGAACCGGTGGTCGCGGCCTCCACCGGAAGCTCCTTCCGGCGCTCGATCGTGGTGGCCAGCGGCTTCTCCACGACGAAGCACAGCAGCACCATCGAGAGCAGAGCGAGCGGGCTGATCCACAGGAAGATCGGGGTGAGTGCCTCGTTGTACGCCTCGACGACCGTCAGCCGCGCGGCGTCGGGAAGTTGCCGGACGGCCTGGGGCGTCAGGGAATCGGCGACGACGCCGGCCGGGGCGCGTTCGGCGATGAGCGTGGCCACCCGGCTCGCGAAGACGCTGCCGACGACGGCGGAGCCCAGCGTTGCGCCGATCTGCCGGAAGTAGTTGTTGCCCGCGGTCGCGGTGCCGACCTCTTCGATGGGGAACGAGTTCTGGACGACGAGGACCATGAGCTGCCCGGTCATGCCCAAGCCCACCCCGACGACGGCGAGGAAACAGCACAGCACCCACAGCGCGGTGTCGACGGTGAGCAGCGACAGCAATGTCAGTCCGGCCGCGATCAGCACCGAACCGATCATCGGGATGATCTTGTAGCGGCCGGTGTTGCTCACCACGCGGCCGGCGATGGTGGAGGTGAGGAACAGCGACCCCATCATCGGGAGCATGAGCAGGCCGGCTTCGGTGGCGCTGACCCCGGCGACCATCTGCAGGTAGGTCGGCATATATCCGGCGACACCGAAAAGCGCGACACTCACGAGCAGACCGGACACGGTGATGAGGTCGAAGTTGCGGTCGCGGAACAGGTGCAGCGGCAGCACGGGTTCGGTGGCGCGGGACTCGACGAACACGAACAGCGCCGCGGCGGCGACGGTGCCGGCGATCAGGACGAGGATCGTCGGGGACGTCCACGCGTACGTCGTGCCGCCCCACGTGCCGATCAGCACGATGCCGGTGGTGGTGACGGACAGGACCGCCATGCCGGCGACGTCGATCGACGGGCGGGGGCCGGTTCTCGCAGGCAGTCGCAGGAACACGATCGCCGCGGTCGCGGCGAGCAGGCCGAGCGGCACCGTGATCCAGAAGACCCACCGCCAGCCCGGGCCCTCGGTGAACCAGCCGCCGAGCAGCGGGCCGGCCACCGACGACAGCGCGAACACGCCGCTCATGATGCCCATGTACCGGCCGCGTTCGCGGGCCGGGATGACGTCGGCGATCGCGGCCTGCGACAGGATCATCAGACCGCCGCCGCCGACACCCTGGATCGTGCGGCCGACGATGAGCCAGGTGATGTCGCCGGCGGTCGCGCTCACGACCGAGCCGACGAGGAAGACACCGATTGCGCCGAGCAGCAACGGCTTTCGGCCGAAGAGATCGCCGAGTTTGCCGTACGCGGGCATCATGATCGTCGACGCGAGGATGTAGACGGTGATGACCCACAGCATGAGGTCGGCGCCGTGCAGTTCGCCGACGATCGTCGGCAGCGCGGGGTTGAGCACGGTCTGGTTCAGCGAGGCCAGCAGCATGGTGAGCATGAGCCCGGCGAACAGGAACACCAGCCCGCGGGGTGACTGGGAAGCGGGGGTGTCACCCGAAGTTTCGGCCATGGAAATTTACATTACTGCAAAAATAGACGCAGTTGAATCGTTCCGTGCACCCTGAGCAGATGTCCACCGACGACGCGTTCACGATCGCTAGCCTTCACAGGTGACCGCCGACCTGCACGTCCTCACCCAGTCACTGGTCGGTGTGCTCGTCCTCGTCGTCGTGGCCACCGCGGTGCTGTGGGCGTACGGGGTTCCGCACCGCTTCGCGCCCGCACTCGCGATCGCGCGCGGGGCCGTCCAGCTCGCTCTCATCAGTCTCGTGCTCAGCGGTGTCATCACCGACGGTCTCTGGGTGGCGGTCGTCCTCGGGGTGATGTTCGCGGTGGCAACGTGGACCGCGACGCGCCGAATCGGCCGCGGCACCGCCACACTCGGGATCGTCGCGGTCGCGATCCTGGCCGGTGCGGGGGTGGCCCTGGCGATCGTGTTCGCGACCGGCGCCATCGAACTGTCGCCCCGCTACGCACTCGCCATCGGCGGCATCGTCATCGGCAACGCCATGACCGTCGCGGCCCTGGCCGGGCGGCGCTTCCTCGAGATCGTCGACAGCCGCTGGGAGGAGGTCGAGGGATGGCTCGCGCTCGGCGCCACCCCGCGGCAGTCGACGGCCGAACTCACCCGGGTCGCGGTGCACGCCGCGCTGATCCCGGCGACCGATCAGACCAAGACCACCGGCCTGGTGACGCTGCCCGGCGCGTTCGTCGGCGCGATCTTCGGGGGCCTGTCGCCGCTCGAGGCCGGACGGTTCCAGATCATGGTGCTCGCGTCGATCATGGCCGCCGCAGCGATCACCGCGGTCGTCGTCGCGCGCGGTCTCGGTCCGGTCCGCTCGCGGCCGACCGTCCCGGCCTGACCGCGCTCAACGGGACGCCGTCGCCCGGAACCCGGTCACTTCCCGGAACACCTCGAGCGCCCGGTCGACGAGTGTCTCGACGTCGGCCTCCGGTTCCGCGATCGACGAGCGCATAGCGAACCGGATGATCGAGCCCGCCGACAGGACCAGCATCTGCGCGGCCTCGCGGGTGCCGACACCGCCGGTGACGGCGCGATCCGACTCGGCCAGTTTCTCCGCAACCAGATCCGACACCAGCGACTGCGCGGTGTCGACGTGCGCCATGCGGCGGCGCGCCAGCTCCGGATGACGGCAGGTGAGCTCGGCGTTCCGTTCGCGCTGCTCGGGACCGGGGCCGGAACTCTGCAGCACGTCGAACAGCAGGCGGGTGACCTTCTCGACGGCGTCCTCGTCGGCGCCGAGGGTGAACTCGGCCGCGGTGCGCTCGTCGATCGCCGGGGCGCGCAACCCGAGGACGGCGTCCTCCTTCGACGCGAAATAGTTGAAGAACGTCCGTGCGGAGACATCGGCCTCCGCAACGATCGACTCGATCGTCACGTCGGAGAGCCGGTCGTGGGCGAGCGCCGCGGCGGCCGCCGCCGAATGGATCGCGGTCCACGTCCGAGCCCGCTTGCGCGAACGCAGCGAGAGCTTCGGCCCGGTATCGGTCACGAGAGTCCTCCAGCCATCGGTATCACCGTAGTGCAGTGCCGCGGCGTTGTGGCCACGGTGCAGCGGTTATGCCGCTGCGGGTGCGCGCCGGTCCTCGGGCAGTCGAACGGACTCGCGGCGCGCGACGTGCCGCAGCAGCGGAATGCTCCCGGCTCCGGCGACCAGCGGGAACCAGTAGGTGCACAGGCGGTAGATCGCGACGGCGGCGGCGGCCGGTCCGGCGTCGAACCCCAGCGCGACGAGACCGGCGACCAGGCCGGCCTCGACGATGCCGATGCCGCCCGGAGTCAACGGGATCTGCCGGGCCACCTGCGTCGCCACGTGCAGCGTGGCGAGGGAGGCGACCCCCGCCTCGATACCGACGGCGAGACATGCCGCGATCAGGCACAACAGGTCGAACATCCATTTCGCGGTGGTCAGTGCGAACACCCGGTGCCACACCCTCCGCGGGAGCCGGGCGACCTCGGCGAGCGTGTTCGCGAGCTTCGCCTTCCAACCGGCATCCGGGGGGATTTCGACGGTCGGGGCGGGCGCGCGTCGCCGGGCCACCTCGGCGGCGGCCACGACCACGGCGATCCCGGCGGCGACGCATGCCGCGAGGACGACGTGGAGCACGTCGTCGACCATCCACTCGGCCAGCCGCGGACTGACGGTCGCCGAATAGACCACGCCCAGGGCCAGCATCGACACCCCGGCGGACAAGGTCAGCGCGACCACCGCGTGACCGGGCGTCAGGCCCGCGAACGTGAGCCAGCGGTAGTTGTAGCCCGCCGCGAACGCGCCACCGGCGGGCAGTCCCTGCGTCACGGCGGTGGACGCGTAGGTCACCAACTCCGAGCGGCGCCGAGACATCTCACCCCCGAACGCCGAGACCACGACGTTCTGCAGGCGGGCCAGCATGTGCATCGCGACCATCTGGACGGCAAGCGCCCCGATCACCCACTGCACCTGAGCGTCGAGCACGGCGTCGCGGATCGTGGACAGGGCGGGAAGCTGGGCGCGGAGGATCCAGGCGGCCGCGGCGACGACCGCGAGCCCGACGAATACACGTGTCGCGGGGTGCCGGGCCACGGTGCGCAGCCTCGAGCGGCGGCGAGTCTGCGCTGCCGTCGTCGCGGTTCTCGGCATCGGGTCGTCTCCTGGATCGGTCGGCCGATCGTAACTCTGCAGCGGTGCAATCTTTTATTTCTGTGACATTTCATACGACCGCCGGGGGGTCGCACGGTTCCGGTACCGAACACCGGGTATCCAGCAGGTATGGCCAAACATCCCGGGGCCGAGCAGTACCTGCCGGCGAGCACCGACCTCGACGCCCTCGCGTCCGCGGCCGCCGGATGCCGCGGCTGTGATCTGTACCGATACGCGGGTCCCACCGTCTTCGGGGACGGACCCGCGACCGCGCGGCTGCTGCTCGTCGGCGAACAACCCGGCGACCAGGAGGACCGCGCCGGCGAGCCCTTCGTCGGGCCCGCCGGGCACCTGCTCGACCGTGCCCTCGAGAAGGCCGGGATCGACCGCGGCGACGTCTACGTCACCAACGCCGTCAAACACTTCAAGTTCGCCCGCGAGGCCGGCGGCAAGCGGCGCATCCACAAGAAGCCGTCGCGCGGCGAGGTGATCGCGTGCCGGCCGTGGCTGTTCGCCGAACTCGAAGCGGTCCGCCCCGACGTGCTGGTGTGCCTCGGGGCGACGGCCGCGCAGGCACTGCTCGGCCCGTCCTTCCGGATCACCGAACATCGCGGCCAGGTCCTGCACGCCGACCCCGAACTGAAGCTGCCGTCCGACCCGCAGATCATCGCGACCGTGCATCCGTCGGCGATCCTGCGGATGCGCACCGGCCGCGACGACGCGCTCGAATCCCTGGTCCGCGATCTGCGGCGCGCGGCGAGTCTCGTCGGCTGAAGTCGGTGCTCAGGGGGAGGTCGCGAGGGCGGCGGCCAACCCGAACGCGACCGAGGTCGCGCACACCTCGAGCACCGCGTTGCGCAGCGACACTTCCGCGGTCGCGCGGTGCGCGGTCGCGGCGGGCACCCACGTGCGACGCCACCGCGCCCCCAGAGCCACCAGGCCGGCGAGGACCACGGTCTTGGCCAGCACGATGCGGCCGTAACCGGTGTCGACCAGCGCGGACAGCGAGCCCAGCCGCACCGCCGCGTCGATCACCCCGGTCGCGGCCAGCACCGCGACGCACCACGTCGCGAGCGTCGAATAGCGCGGCAGCAGCCTGGCCCACGCGCCCCGAGAGCGCACCGTCAGCGCGAGCGCGACCAGCACACCGACCCACAGACCGGCCGCGAGGACGTGCAACGCATCGAGCAGCGAACCCAGAGGCTGCTGCGACATGTGCCCGGACACCGGTCGCGCGATCAGCGCCGGCGCCGCCACCGCGAGCACCGGAGCCGTCGGCCACGACGCATCTCGCCGGTACGCGACGACCGCGACGACGGTGCACGCCGCGACACACCCGAACGCCGCGACCCCGATCCGCCCGGAGCCCACGGTCCCCGCGAACTGCGCGAACCGTGCGGTGTCGAGGCGGGGGACCGGCACACCGGCCACCGCCGCCGCCTCGAACACCAGCAGCGCGCCCTCGCACATCAGCCACACGCCGCCGAATGCGGCGATCGCCCGCCACAGATCGGCGGGCGCGACCGGGGGACGACGGTCGCCGCGGACGGCGACCCCGAGTGCGGCCAGGCCCAGCACGGTCACCCCGGCGCACAACGACAGGGCACGCACCCAGCTCGAACCCTGGGGCGCGGCCAGCAACCAGCCGGCGGCCACACCCGCGGTCGCGCCGACGACGGCACCGAGCAGCCATCGCCGGCGCGGCGGTACCACGGAGGTCAGGCCTTCGGCTTGCGCAGCGCGAACCACAGCCCGCCCGCGATCACCACGACCGCGGCCACGACGAACCACCACACCGCGACCCCGCCGCCGTCACCGTCGGCCGAGGTCGCGGCCGGGGTCTCCGGGGCTGCGGTGGCCGTGCCCGCGGCGGGAGCGCCGGGCGCGCCCGCCCCGTCCTGCGTGAGCGTGAACGTGCGGGTACCGCTGACCGGATGCCCGTCGGCGGAGGTCACCCGGAACGCGATGGTGTACACGCCGGCCGGACCCAGCTCGCCGACCTCGACGCCGACGGTCGCGCCGTCGACGACCGGATCGCCCTTCGACCACAGGTTCCCGTCGGGGCCGACGACGGTGAGCGCCGCGAACTGCTGCTGCATCGCCTCGTTGAACGTCACCGTCACCCGTACGGGTGCCTGCGCGATCTGCGCGCCGTCCTCCGGGTTGCTGGACAGGACGACGGCATGCGCCGACGCCGGTCCGGCGGTCATCACCAGGGCCGCGACCAGGGCGGCCAGGATCGTGAACAGGCGATTCATGAGCGCCGTCCCTTCAGTACCGCACCGAGGCCGAGTGCGGCGCCGAGCGCGCCGAGCACCAGGCCGATCCCGCCGAGCCAGCGGGCGGTGTCGTCGGTTGCAACCTCGGAGGTCGCGGTGGTTTCGGACGCCGCGGTGGCTACGACGGCGTGGCCGTCGCCGCTGCTCGCGGTGAGGGTCAGGCTCGGCGCAGGCTTCTCCGGCTCCGCGTCGCCGGTGGTCTCCTGATCCCACGCGACGACCTGACCGTCGCTGTAGGTCTGCACCGCCGGGAACGACACCGCGTCCTGTTCGGGCAGCGGCCCTGCGGACAGCAGGAACTGCTGGAACTGGCCGGGTCCGACGGCGACGCCGGGATCGGCGGTCCAGGTCACGGAGGTCGCCAGACCGGACGCCGGGTCCTTCGTGACGGTCGCGGTCCAGCCCGGCATCGGCTCGGTCCGCGCGGACTTCAGGCCGGGCAGCGTCACCGTCAGCGCGGTGGTTCCGGCCGTCTCGGACTCGGTGGGCACCCGGAACGTGAGCACCGTATAGCCGCCCTGGGTGGCGCCGGGTGCGACGACGCTGACGTGCGCGGAGGCGACGCCGGCCCCGGCGAACAGCATCGCAGCGGTAATGCCCGCGGCCGTGACGGCGCGGGTCGGAAGGGTCTTCATCTTCTGTACTTGGCTTTCTGATCGGAGAGGACGTGCGGTTCAGGCGACCGCGACGGGTGGTCCCCTCCGACGGATGCTCGGTGGTGGTCGCGCCTCGACGACGCAGCGCACCGCACCGCCCGGCACGACGCGCGCCGGAGCCTCCACCGGCACCGGGCCCGCCGACAGCACGGCGTGCACCACGCGGGTGATCGCCGCGTGCAGCCGTTCGGCGACGGTGAGCAGCCGGGCGCACCCGGCGACCGCGACCGCGTGCGCTGCCAGCATCAGCCACGACGGGTGGGCGTGCTCGGCCGGCACGGTCGCGAGGACGATGTGCGTGCCGGCCTGGCCGGCCGCGAGGAACACGGCCGTCGGCACCGCCGGTAGATGTGCGCCCGCGACACCGACGGCGGCGGCGACCGCGATGAGCAGCGCCGCACTCGGTCCCGTGGGAAGCCCGCCACCGGCCGCGGCGTGCGCGACGATCGCGAGTGCCGCCGTCAGGGCACCCGCGGTCGCACCGCGCAGAATCGGACCGGCAGCCATGGGATCGTCAGCGCACCCCGAGCCGCGCCAGCAGGTCGGCTTCGATGCCGTCGAGCTCGGCGGAGATCGCCGCGTGCGCCGAGCGGCGACGCGGGGCGGGCATCTGCTCGGCCGCACTGATCGCGGTCGTGAGATCGGTGAGCCGGGCCCGGGTGGCCTCGGCGAACTTGGCGGTTTCGGCGTCCTGCGGATGCTGCTCGACGATCTTGGCGACGGAATGTTCGGCGCCGGCGACGCGGGCGCTCAGTCGCGCGCCGTGCCCGGTGAACTCGCCGAGCTGGTCGATCGCGATGCCCATGCGCTGCGCCCGCCGGGCGTCGAGCTGCCCGCGCAGTGCGGTGACGGCCTGGTAGACCAGCGGTACCAGCACCGGCGCCAGCAGGCGTGCGACCCCGAGGTAGCGCCGCACCTTCGCGGCGGTGAAGCCCTGGGAGGCGGCGGCCTTCTCCTGCGCCTTGAGCGTGGCGATCTGCTGCTTCTCGATCCGGGTCTGCGACTTGACGAGCTCCCTGTCGACTTTGGCCTGTGCCTTCGCGGCGCGGCGGTCCCGTCGAGACTGGTTCTTTGCTCCGAGCTTCGCTTCGAGCGCGGCCTTGTGCTTCAGGGCCTTCGCTTCGGCCTTGCGGGTGGCGCGACGCTTCCGCCGTTTGAACAACGCCATCGAACAGCACCCTCCATTCGGTGTGACGGCGCAGCGGCGCCTGAAGAATCAGGCTGTCTGTGCCGGTGGTATCGGTTCACCTTAGGACGAATACCCTGGACGGTTGTGGATGCACCCATCGAAATGCGGCGATCGCCCGTTCTCATCGAGGCGAGCGCGCTGACGAGGTGCCGTCACCGGGTGTATCTGGACGCGGCGTTTCCCGAGGACTTGGCGGCGGCACCGGAGAACCCCGGAGCGAAACAGCGGCACGAGGCTGCCGCGGCGCATCGCGAATCGATCCGCAGGCAGCTGTTCGACGCCCAGCCCGGCTGGGTGCAGATCGCTGCCGACGGGCCCGCGTCCCGTCGGGCCGAGGACACGATCCGGGCGTGCCGAGCCGGCGTCGACCGGATCTGGGGTGCGGTGCTGCCCGCCGAGCCCGAAACAGGGCGGCGGGGCCGATCCGAGATCCTGCTGCGCGACACCGTGCGCGGCGGCTACATCCCGGTGATCGTCGTCAACCACAAGGTCACCGATCCGGGTCGGGGCGCGACCACGACCGGACTGTTCGCGTGGGAACCCGCGGTCGACGAGACCCGCAAGGTGCGCAGCCAGCTGCGCGACCAGATGCGGCTCGCGCAGCTGTACCGGATGCTCGAACGGCACGGGCTCGCCAGCCCGGCGCGGGTGGCGGGGGCGATCGGCTACGGCGGGGACTGCATCCTCGTGCACGACCTGTCCGAGGTGCTCGCCGACTACGACGAGCGGTTCGCGGACCGCATCGCGATCGCGCGTGGGGAGGTCGCGACCGAGCCGGCGCAGATCGGGGAGTGCCGGACCTGCCCGTGGTGGTCGCGGTGCCGGGAACAGCTGGTGCAGGCGCACGACGTGTCGCTGGTCGCGCCCGGCCAGCGCGCGACGGTGCTGCGGGAACTCGGTGTGCACACCGTCGACGAGTTGGCCCACTGGGACGGCGAGGAACCCGAGGTGTGGCCGCAGGGGTCGTTCGCGGACACCATCGTGACTGCAAAGGCGTGGCTGGTGGGTGCGCCCCTGGTGCGGCGATACGGGCACGTGCACGTGCACCGCGCCGACATCGAGGTCGACGTCGACATGGAGAGCTACCACGAGTTCGGTGCCTACCTGTGGGGGACGCTGCTGAACGTCGACGGTGAGTCGGCGTACCTGCCGTTCGCGACCTGGGATCCGGTGCCCACCGACGATGAGGCCCGCTCCTTCGGAGAGTTCTGGACGTGGCTCTCCGATCAACGCAAGGTCGCCGAGCGTCGTGGGAAAACGTTTGCCGCATACTGCTATTCGAGAACGGCCGAGGACAAGTGGCTGCTGGCGTCGGCGCGCCGGTTCTACGGGCGGCCCGGTGTGCCGAGTGAGGCGGAGGTCCGCGCGTTCATCGACTCGCCGCAGTGGGTCGACGTGTTCCAGGCCGTGACCGATCAGTTCGTGTGCCCGAACGGTAAGGGACTCAAGAAGATTGCGCCGCTGGCCGGACATCGGTGGCGCGACGAGGAAGCCGGTGGCGAGGCGTCGATGAGCTGGTATCGCGAGGCCGTCGGCTACGAGGGTCCGCCCGACCCGTCCCAGCGGCAGCGGCTGCTCGAGTACAACGAGGACGACGTCATCGCGACGAAGATCCTGCGTGAGTGGATGACCGACCGTGCAGTGCAAGAGATCCCGCACATCGACGACCTCTGAAGCCGCCGCGAGGCATGTGTCCGCCGAACGAATCAATTCCGCAGTGCGTGTGGTGGATTGTCGTCACATCGGGATAGATTGCTGTTCATGTGATTCGAGGTCGGTGCCGGGTGATCGACCGAAGTGGTTCCGGCGCTGAATTTTCTTATCCGACTGTGGATTCGGCCTGCAACAACGGAGGAAGAATATGCTGCGCACATCGTTGATCTCTGCCGCCCTTGTCGGCATCGCCGTCTTTGCGCCTGTTCATGTCGCGGTCGCGGCGCCGGTGACGCCTTCCCCGGTCGCGCCGGCGGCTGGTCCGTTGCCCTATCAGGCAACCACGATTTCCGGCCCGTGCTATCGCGACCCGGTAGCAATTCTGTGCCTGCTGTCCACGGGTTCGGCTTGGGTCGGCAGATAGGGCGTTGCGGCGCGCGCCGGACCAATCCTCCTGTCGCGGTGTTCCGGGCCTTCGGGCGGTTTCCTTCCCGCTGTACCCGGGTTCGTACCTGATGCCGTAGTAGTCTTCGGCAGACGCGCCGGGCCCGTCGTTCCTCTACGAAAGACTCGTCATGCTGCGTAAATCTCTACTTGTCGTCGCCCTCACCGCCGCTGTCGGTTTCGTGCCGACCGCCGCTGCGGCCGCGGCTCCCGCGCCCACGCCGGTCTCATCTGCCGTCGAATCGCTGCGTCATCCTGTGTATGCGTCGCCGGGGTGCGCGCCGGGTGCCGGTGGAACGGGATCGAGTAGCACGGCCGCATTCGCGCTATCGCTCCTGTGCGAGTTCGTTGTTCGGCTCGGAACGGGATCTGCCGATGCCCCCGGCGCATCGGTCGCGCCGACGGCGCAGGCCGCATACCGGCTCACCGCTGGTTACGGCGTCACCGATCCCGGTTCGCCGAGCCTGCTCGGTGTGCTGGCGACGGCGTCATCGATGCCGTTCACCGGCTCGACCAACATCACCGCACACCCGGGGCTTCCCAACGGCGGTGTCGGCGAATAGATGGTCCGGGTAACGGCGTCCGTCATCGGTGATGTGATCCTGCGTGAGTGGATGACCGACCGTGCAGTGCAAGAGATCCCGCACAGCGACGATCTCTGACCCTCACGACCGAGCGGCGGCTGCGAGGCGGATCATGGCGTCGACCACCGGCCGTCCGAACATGGGCGGGTCGTTGTGCCCGACCCCCGGCAGGACGACCTGTTCGACGAGGTGCGGCACCGCGTCGGCGACGCGCTCGCTCTGCGCGGGCGGGACGATCGTGTCCGCGGTGCCGTACACGACGGTGACGGGCACGCCGAGCCGGGCGACGGTCGCGGCGACCGGGAACCGGTCCCACAGCAGCATTGTCGGAAGAAGGGGGTAGTGGTGCCGCGCGACCGACGGCAGGTCGACGAACGGCGAGCGCAGCAGCAGACCCGCCGGTGGATACGCCGCGGCGAGTCCGGTCGCAACCCCGGTGCCGAGGCTTTCCCCGAGATACAGGAGCCGGTCGGGCGGAACGTTCTCGATCTCGACGAGATGGTTCCGTGCCGCCCGCGCGTCGAGTGCGAGGCCGTCCTCGGTGGGCCGGCCCGGATTGCCGCCGTAGCCGCGGTAGTCGACCAGCAGCGTCGCGAATCCCGCCAGGGACAGGGCTGCGGCGAGTGGCGCCCGGTCGAGTCGATTGCCGCCGTTCCCGGGAGCGAGCAGCACGGTGAAACCGGCGCCCGGGCCGGTGGGCTCGGCTGCCGGGACGAGCCAGGCGCCCAGTTCGAGACCGTCGTCCGTGGTGAGGCGGACGTCCCGGGCGCCCGGCAGCACCTCGGCTGCCGGGGGAGGCGTGGACGTGTCCGGCAGATAGATCAACCGCCGCTGACCGACCAACAGTGCGACGCCCGCCACTGCGATCACCGCGACGACGATCACGAGCACCCGCGCTGCTGTTCCGAGTGTCACGACTACGAGTGTGCCCCTTCCTCCGAACGAATCAACCTCGCCGTCGTGCGCCGTTTCGCCTGGCGAATGATCTTGCTCGGTGCATAGATTGGAGGCCGAACCGCATCGGGAAGGATGTCAGATGCTCCGCATAATTGTCACTGCCACTGTATTTTTCGCAGCCGCGACGGTGACCGTGGTTGGGGCAGCGGGTGTTTCGCGTGCCGGGTCACGCGTCGTGGACGCGTTGTCCTCCCGGTGGGATACCTACTCGCTGTACCCGGGCTCGTACCTCCTGCCCAGCTAGCTCCGGTGTGCCTTTGTGGCGGTTGGGGGCGCCACAAAGGCACACGGGCGGCGGAGCCGCCTAGCGCGGGGCCATGCGCAGCGCACCGTCCATGCGGATGGTCTCGCCGTTGAGGTAGTCGTGCTCGACGATCATCTGCACCAGCTGGGCGTACTCGGCGGGCTGGGCCAGGCGCGACGGGAACGGCACACCGGCCTCGAGGCCCTTGCGGTACTCCTCGGTGACACCGGCCAGCATCGGGGTGTCGACGATGCCGGGGGCGATCGTGTCGACGCGGATGCCGTACTGCGCGAGGTCGCGGGCGGCGGGGACGGTCATGCCGTGCACGCCACCCTTGGATGCGGAGTACGCGATCTGCCCGATCTGGCCCTCGAAGGCGGCGACGGACGCTGTGTTGACGATGACGCCGCGCTGCCCGGCGTCGTCGACCGGATCGGTCTTGGCGATGGCATCCGCGGTCAGGCGCATCACGTTGAACGTGCCCAGCAGGTTCACGGTGATGACCGTGCGGAACAGCTCGAGATCGTGCGGGCCGTTCTTCGACAGGATGCGGCCCGCCCAGCCGACACCCGCACAGTTGACGACGATGCGCAGCGGCACACCCGACTCGACGACCTTGTCGACCGCGGCCTGAACCTCATCGGCGCTGGTGACGTCCGTGGCGAGCATCGTGACGCCCTCGGGAGCCTTGCTGCCGACCCGCTCGATGGACTGGGCGAGATCGAGACCGAAGACGGTCGCGCCGGCGTCGGTGAGTCGCTTCGCGGTGGCTGCGCCGAGCCCGGACGCCGCACCGGTGACCAGTGCTGCGGTTCCCTGAATTTCCACTGCAGTACTCCTGTTCCGGCGGCCCCGTCGGCGCGCCTCGTCTGTGGTCGAACCCTAGCGCGGTGATCACCGACTCGAGGCGACCACAGACCCGAGAGTTCCTGCAGTTACGCGACGCCCTCGGCGACGGTGGTGTCGACCCGACCGAGCGCGCGACTGCGGCCACGCACCAGCAGCGCCGCACCGAGCCCGGCCGCGACGAGACACGCGACGGCGCCGAGCAGCAGTCCGGCGCGGCCGCCGAACTCTTCGCACACCCATCCGGCGAGCGGCCCGCCGATCGCGGTGGAACCGAGGAACGCCACGGACCACAGCGCCATGACCCGGCCACGCATCGTCGGGGCCGACGCGAGCTGCAACGAACTGTTCGTGGTCGCGGTGAACGATGCGCTCAGTGCACCGACCAGGACCATTGCGGCGATCATGAGCCCCAGGTTCGGTGCGGCCGCGGCGGCGGCCATGGCGACACCGAACGCGAGTGCGGTCACCACCAGGGGTTTGACGCCGGTGCGTCCCCACGTGGCGATCACGAGCCCGCCGACGACGGAACCGGCGCCCATCGCGGCGGTGAGGAAGCCGTAGCCACCGGCCCCGGCGGTGAGCACGTGTTCCGCGACGACGGGCAGCACGACCTGGAACTCGAACGCCAGGCAGCCGACGAGCGCCATCATGAGCAGCGGCACCGCGAGATCCGGGCTGCGCCGCACGTACGCCAGGCCCTCCCGTAGCTGACCGCGGGCGCGACCGGCCTGCGGGGACGGGTTGAGCTGCGAGACGTCGAGCCGCAGCAGCGACGCCACCACCGCGACGAAACTGGCCGCGTTGAGCAGGAAGCAGACACCGAGGCCGCCGGCGGCGATGACCAGGCCGGCCACGGCCGGTCCGATCATGCGCGAGCACGACGCCAGCACGGACTGCAGGCTCACGGCGTTGCGCAGGTCGTCGGGCCCGACCATCTCGAGCATGAACGACTGGCGGGCCGGGTTCTCGAAACACTGGTTGAGGCCGAGCAGCGTGGCGAGCACCCACACGTGCCACAGCCGGACGGTGCCGGTGACGGTGAGCAGGCCCAGGACCAGCGCCTGCAGCCCCATCATCGTCTGGAGCCCGATCATCAGCTTGCGCTTGTCCACCCGGTCTGCGACGACGCCGCCGTACGGGCCGAGCAGCAGCATCGGCACGGTCTGCAGCGCCAGGACGACGCCGATCGCGGTGCCGGAACCGGTCAGCTCCAGCACCAGCCAGGACTGGGCGACGGTCTGCATCCAGGTGCCCACGAGGGAGACGGCCTGGCCGGAGATGTAGCGGCGGAAATTCGCGCCGCGCATTGCTGCGAACGTCTGTCCGCGCAGGTCGGAGAGGGCTGTCACGGGCGGCACCCCGCGGAGACGGCCATGCTCTCGGCGAGGGCTTCGAGGGCAGGAAGCGCGCGGCGGATCGCGTCGGTGTGCTCGTCCGACAACCCGGCCAGGTTCTCGGCGAACAGAGCGGTCCGCACCTCGCGCAGGTGCAGGAAGCGCTCCCGCCCGGCCTCGGTGATGCCGGCCCTGATCACGCGTTTGTCGCCGGGGTCGGGGGAACGGGTGAGCAGGCCCGCGTCCTCGAGCTTGCCGAGCATCCGCGACAGCATGGTCGGGTTGATGCCCTCGATCTCGGCGAGTTCGCGAACCCCGATCTCACCGTGTCGCGCGACCGTGGACAGCAGCGAGAACTGGCTGCGGGTCAGGCCGTCCTCGCCGGACGACCGGCGGTCGACGCGGCGGGCGATCTTGCCGAACGTGAGGCGCAGCCGTGCGATCTCGTCGTCCTCGAAACGTGTGCTTGCGGAACTCACCGTCGCCTCCCGTATTAATTGCCTATCGGCAAGCATACTCCTGCGGGCAAGCCGGAACCGCCCGTTTCCAGCGGACGGTCCAGGGGAAGGGAGGGGTGCTACTACTCGACGGGCACGCGCGGCGCCTCCACCGCGCGACGGCGGACCGCGACGGCGCGGACGCCGGCGGCAACGACGGCGAGTGCGAGCGTCGCGCCACCGGCGACGAATCCGGCCGGGGTCTCGGGGGCCAGGCCCTCACCGAGCATCCAGGCGCCGAAGGCGAAGAACAACGCCGCGGCACCGAACTTGATTGCGTTCTCCGGCAGGTGCTTGCCGAGCAGCGCGCCGACGACCACGGCGAGTGCGTCGGCCGCGACCATGCCGATGGTCGATCCGATCCACACTCCGGCCCAGTTGTTGTCGGCGGCCAGCGTGATGGTGGCCAGCATGGTCTTGTCGCCGAGTTCGGCCAGGAAGAAGGCGGAGGTGACGGCCAGGAACGCGGACCGGGTCACGCGCGCGGCCTTGCTCTGCTCCTCCTCGTCGAGGGAATCGCCGCGCAGGGTCCACAGGCCGAAGAACACGAAGGCGACACCGCCGACGATCGCGAGGGCGGTGGACGGGATCGCGACCCCGAGATAGTGGCCGACGGCGACCGAGACGAGGTGCACGGCGGTGGTGGCGGCGAGGATGCCGGACAGGACGACCCACCAGCGATAGCGCAGCGCGAAGGTCATCGCCATGAGTTGGGACTTGTCGCCGAGTTCGGCGACGAAGATGACTGCGAAACTCAGGGCGATTGCGGTGATCATCGGGTTCGTTTCCTCCTGTCCGAATGGAGGAAACGGGCTTCCTCCGGACGCCGACGCGGGGTGCGTCGACGACCGAAGGTCTCGCCCACCGGAATCGAGGGATCCGGTTCACCCGGCCGGGCCGGAACCCCGAAGGGCCGTGCCAGTGTGTCGACCGAGCGATTGGGGGCTACTCCCCTTCGCTTCGGCAACGATAGCGTGTCGGCAACGA
Source organism: Rhodococcus sp. NPDC003382 (assembly GCF_053589135.1). Taxonomy (NCBI): domain Bacteria; kingdom Bacillati; phylum Actinomycetota; class Actinomycetes; order Mycobacteriales; family Nocardiaceae; genus Rhodococcus; species Rhodococcus sp. NPDC003382. The sequence goes on along the minus strand of NZ_JBSFRH010000008.1, from coordinate 106,027 downwards.
AATCGCAAAGGGCACACTAAGTTTGGCGACCCGAACTCGAGGATGTGGGCGACGGTCACGCCGCGAGCAGCATGGCCAGAATCGCGGTGTCGGGGTCGCTGTTGGGATCCACGCCGACCCTGCTGACCAGCGACGTCACCGTGCCGTCGGCCTCGGCCTCCACCCACGCGGCCCGGTGCTCGAGCCCCAAGTGCGGCAGACCCGGCAGCAGGACGCACCCCGACGCGACGCCCACGTTCTCGGGCAGCGACGGTGTCGTCTCCGACGGCGGGTGCAGCATGATCAGTGCCGGCGGTTGATGCTCCGCGAACCGTCCCGGTTCGACGGCCTCCTCGCCGAGCACCGGCCCCTCGGCGACCACCAGCCCGACCGTGCCCGGCGCCGGATCGTCCGGAAGTTCCTCGCGTACCCCGAAGACGGTGGATGTGGGCAGCAGGCCCGGGAGCGAGGCCACCCGTACCGTCATCGCCAGCAGCTGGGTCCACTCGCGGGTGGTCTCGGGCCAGCGTCCCGAGACGACGAAACCGCGCAGGGATCCGGCGGCCTGGAAGGCGGCGAGTTCGATTCTTTCGTGTCCGTTCATCCCGCAACCTCCCCATGTCGAAGTTGTGTCGGCGCGCAGCGCCACCGCTACACCTCGTTGGGTATATGAGAAGAATGACCGGATCCCGGCTGGCACACAAGGGGGACGGAGTGCCAGGGCCGCGGCCCGCGGACACGAAAGAGGGACGCCGGATCTCCGGCGTCCCTCTTTGCGCAGCGTGTGCGGGGTGACTAGACGATCAGACCGGCGGTCTGGGTGCGGGCGCGCTCGAAGCGGGCCTGCACGTCCGCCCAGTTGACGATGTTCCAGAAGGCCTTGACGTAGTCGGCCTTGACGTTCTGGTACTGCAGGTAGAAGGCGTGCTCCCACATGTCGAGCATGAGCAGCGGAACCAGGCCGATGGAGATGTTGCCCTGCTGATCGTAGAGCTGCACGATCTGCAGGCGCTGACCGATGGAATCCCAGGCCAGGATGGACCAGCCGGAGCCCTGGATGGAGTTCGCGTTGGCCGAGAAGTGATCGCGGAACTTGTCGAACGAACCGAAAGCGTCGTCGATGGCGGCGGCGAGCTCACCCTCCGGCTTGTCGCCACCCTCAGGCGAGAGGTTCTGCCAGAACACCGAGTGGTTGGTGTGGCCACCGAGGTGGAACGCGAGGTCCTTCTCGAGCTTGGTGGCCTGCGCGGCCATCGTGCCGTTGTCGCGGGCCTCGGCCAGCTTCTCCAGGGCCGTGTTGGCGCCGGCGACGTAGGTCGCGTGGTGCTTGCTGTGGTGCAGCTCCATGATCTTGGCGGAGATGTGCGGTTCGAGGGCCGCGTAGTCGTAGGGCAGTTCCGGAAGCGTGTACTCAGCCACGAAGGGTCCCTTCATCTGCGGGCCTGTTGGGCCCGTTCATGTTTTCGATACTTCTGGGTTTCCACCCAAACTCATAAGTACACCCTGCGCAACACTGGCCTGCACGCGGTTCCGGCATATCCGGCGCGCCGCCGTCGAGGGCTGTTGGGCGGCTCGGCACGGGACAAAGGTCTCTACCTGCGCAGATGGGGGCCGGATTCGGCACGACAGTAAACCGGACATTAACATTGCCGGATGTTTCGGCTACTCCCGAGCGACACGGCACGCGGCGGCGAAGCGCCTCGGGTCGAGTTCCCGGGCGTGAATCTGCTGAAGACACTCGCCGTACTCGCCGTCGTGTACTCGCACATCTCGTTCTATCTGATCGACGACCTCGGCACCGGCTGGTGGGGGATCGACCTCGTCTACGACGTGCTCGTCGACGGCGCGAAACTCAACCAGCACCTGTCGTTCCTCGGCGTCGCCGCCTTCATGATGCTGACCGGGATGCTCATCACCCGATCCGCGATCCGGCAGGACGCCCGCCCGTTCCTCATCGCCCGCGGCGCCCGGCTGCTGCCCGGATTCTGGGTCGCGATCCTCGCTGCGATCGTGCTCGTGCGTCTCGGCATCAACGGCATGTTCAGCGGGCAGACCGGCATCACCAACGGCGAGGCGGTGCTCAGCTTCTTCCTGGGCGGGTTCTTCCTGAAACCCGAGGTCGCGGTGCTCGGCGTGACCTGGACCCTCGCGGTGCAGGTGACGTTCTACCTCTACTGCGTGCTCGCGCGACCCCTGCTCCGAGCCGCGCCGATCGCGATGCCGACCCTCGGCGCCGCGGTGTGCATGCTGGTGATCTTCTACAACCTGTACGTCCCGCAGCCGTACGCGGTGCCGTTCCTGTCGAAGATCGCCGCGACCCTCCCGTGCGTCTTCCTCGGGCAGATCATCTACCTGGGGTGGGCGCGGCTGACGGGCGCCCGCGGACTCATCCTCGCGATGCTCGCGCAGGTGATGGTCGTCTGGATCGCCACCGACTACCAGGTGTACTGGGCCGGTTCCCGCTATCTGTGGACGATCGTCGTGGTCACCGCGACCGTCGTGTTGCTCGCCCGCTACGACGGCCGGATCGCCCGCTCCCGGATCGTGTACTGGACCGCGACCCGCAGCTTCGCGATCTACCTCCTGCACACGCTGGTGCTGTACCGCGTGTACGAGAACACCGTCGGGCACCTCGGCCGTACCGGGGCCGTCCTCGCGTTCGTGGTGGTCTGCGCGCTCGTGTCCGAGGCGCTCTACCGCTGCGTGGAGGTGCCGGCCGGGCGCTGGATCACCGATCGGTGGATCCGCCGCGTCCCGGCGGCCGACGGCGTGAGCGCGACCCCCGCCCACAGCGAATCCCGCGCGTAGCATCGGGACCATGTCCTGGTTCGACGAGATCCTCTCCCAAAAGGCCGCCAAATCCGTGATGGTCACCCGCGAGCAGGCACTGCCCGGACGACCCGACGCCATGTCCGTGCCCGACGCCCACTACGTCAACGGCCACCGCCTCACCCCGCCGTTCCCGGACGGTATGCAGACCGCCGTCGTCGGCATGGGGTGTTTCTGGGGAGCCGAGAAGGAATTCTGGGAACTCGACGGCGTGTACTCGACCGCCGCCGGCTATGCGGGCGGCTACACCCCCAACCCCACCTACGAGGAGGTCTGCTCGGGACGCACCGGGCACACCGAGGTGGTTCTCGTCGTGTTCGACCCGGAAGTGATCGGATACGCGCAGATCCTGCAACAGTTCTGGGAGAACCACGACCCGACGCAGGGCATGCGGCAGGGCAACGACCACGGCACCCAGTACCGGTCCGCGATCTACACGTTCGACGAATCGCAGATCGAGATCGCCGAGGCCACCGCGGAATCGTTCGGCAAGCGTCTGGCCGCTGCCGGATACGGCGCGATCACCACCGAGATCGCCCCGTTGACCCAGTTCTACTACGCCGAGGACTACCACCAGCAGTACCTGGCGAAGAACCCGAACGGCTACTGCCCGGTCCACGCGACCGGCGTCAGCTGCCCCGTCGGTCTCGGACTCTGACGATCCCCTTCCGACCTCGGGAGTCGGCCCTCGCACAGTCGCCTCGCGTGTGATATAAGGCCCATCCCCTTGCTCTTACCGGTCCGGCGGATCAATCTGGAATGAGCGAACTAGGGGGAAGGACCGGACTCGACATGGTGAACAGCACGGCGGCCTATCTACGAACGGCACGCCGATCCTCTCGACGCCGTAATCCTCTCGTGCGCCGCACCGATCGCATCGAGGCGCGGTTGACGGCCCTGCTCGCATTCCTCGTGGTCGCGATGATCCCGTTGGCGATATGGGCCGGGGCCGCAACCTGGGACACACAACTCGCGGTGTCGGCGCAGCAGACCGCGGAACGCACCCTGGTGACAGCAACGACCGCGGGTACTCCGACGACCGTCGCCGCCACCTACGGAGACTACGGAGTGTCCGACTCCGCGACGGTCCAGGCGTCGTGGCCGTGGGGCCGGGAGACACGGAACGGCACCATCCAGGTCGACTCCACCACCGCACCCGGCAGCCAGGTGCCGGTCTGGGTCGACGCCGACGGCAACCAGTCGCTGCCGCCGATGAGTGCCACGAGTGCCAAGGTATCCGCGGTGCTGGTGGGCGTGTCCGCGTGGGTCGGGACGGCGCTCGTCGCCGGTGGACTGTTCGCCGTCGCCCGCTGGCGCCTCGATCTCGCACGGACCCGCCAGTGGAGCCGGGACATCGAAATCTTCCTCGGCTCCACCAGCAGCCACTGACCTACCGGTGCCTCCCGTGAGCGGAGCTCCGGTGTTACCCGTGAGCGAAGCTCCGGTGCCTCCCGTGAGCGAAGCTCAGCGCACCGCCGGGAGCACTTCCTGCGCGACCAGCTCGAGGTGGTCGAGATCCGCGAGGTCGAGAACCTGCAGGTAGATCCGCTGCGTACCGATCTCGGCGTAGCGTCCGATCTTCTCGACGACCTCGGCCGGGGTGCCGGCCAGCCCGTTCTCACGCAGCTCGTCGACCTCACGCCCGATGCGTGCGGCGCGGCGCGCGATCTCGTTCTCGTCGCGACCGCAGCACAGCACCAGCGCGTTCGACCACACCATCTCCGCGGGGTCGCGGTGCACGGCGCGGCACGCGTTCCGCACCCCCTCGAACAGCCGCGCGGACTCCTCCGGCGACTCGAACGGGACGTTGAACTCGTCGGCGAAGCGGGCCGCGAGGGCAGGGGTGCGGCGCTTGCCCTTGCCGCCGATGATGATCGGCGGACCCGGACGCTGCGCGGGTTTCGCCAGAGCAGGCGATTCGAGGATCCGGTGGTGGGCGCCCTCGTACGAGAACGTCTTGCCGACCGGGGTCTCCCACAGGCCGGTGATCACGGAGAGGGATTCCTCGAGCTTGTCGAAACGCTCCTGCAGGGGCGGGAACGGGATGCCGTACGCGAGGTGCTCCTCCTCGTACCACCCGGCGCCGAGCCCGAAGTCGACGCGCCCGCCGCTCATGGCGTCGACCTGCGCGACGGTGATCGCGAGAGGTCCCGGATGCCGGAACGTCGCGGACGTGACGAGGGTGCCGAGCCGGATCGTCGAGGTTTCCCTGGCCAGCCCGGCCAGCGTGATCCACGCGTCGGTGGGGCCGGGCAGGCCCTTGCTGTTCATCGCGAGATAGTGGTCGGATCGGAAGAACGCGGCGTAGCCGAGCCGTTCGGCCGTCTGCGCGACGGCGAGGAGATCGGCGTAGGTGGCGCCCTGCTGGGGTTCGGTGAAGATCCGTAGTTCCATGGCCACGATCCTTTCAGTTCCGCGTGTACGTACGCGCGGCAGTTTCGAGTGCGCGCACCGCGCGGCGGGGCGCGCCCTCGTGGGTGATGGGAGGTGCCGGTGCGGCGCACGATGATTCGGACATGTCGAGGGACGGAGTGCGAAATGTGCTCGGCCCGAGCGAGGTAGGAGCTGTGAATTACTCCGAAAACTGGGGATGAACCTGTGGAAACTGTGGATAACTCCGTCGCCGTGGGGATTTCGTCATCGGTTCTGGTCGGGAATGTGGCCGGCCTGTAACAACTGTGTGACGCACCGGTGATGTAGCGCCGATCCGACGGCTGCGTCCCCGGAAGACGCGTGCCACTATTGACGATGTGAGCTTCTCCGATGTTCCCACCGTGTCGGTCGACGACGTCCCGGAGATCGGGGACGGCGTGGTGCTGTTGGATGTGCGCGAAGCCGACGAATGGGATCTCGGTCATGCCCCGGGCGCGCTCCACATCCCGGTCGCCGAGGTACCCGCCCGGATCGAGGACATCGACATCGACGCCGAGGTCTACGTCGTGTGCCGTCAGGGCGGCCGATCCGTGGGCGTCGTCGCGTACCTCAACAACATCGGGTTCGATGCGTTCCAGGTGAACGGCGGCATGGTGGCCTGGCAGCGCACCGGACGACCCCTGACCGCCGACGGCGACACTCCGGCGAAGATCTATTGATGCCCGCCTTCCAGATCTGTGTCCGTTGCGAACACCGCTGGCCGGTGGTGGGGCAGCCGCGCCAATGGTGCCCCGGCTGCCGCGGGCTGCTGCTCTCGCCCGTGGACCCGCAGCGTCCGGTGCCGCCGGCGCGCCGCAACTTCCGTTGGGTCGCCATCCCCTCCGCAGCCGGCACGCCGCCCGAGGCGCAGCCTCGCACGGGTGGGGCCGCGGCGCTCGGCGCCACGCCCCGCTACGACGACGTGCCGCGATGGGGTCTGCGTGACCGTCGCGCGGTCACCACCGTCGACGAACCGACCCGTGCCGAGAAGCTCGCCGAGATCGCCCCGACGCTCCTCGTCGCGACCGCGGTGCTGTTCGCGCTCGCGGCCCTCGCCGAAGCCGTCCGCTACGGGCTGCTGCTGTTCAACCGCACCCGCCTGGTCGATCCCGTCGCGCTGGCGCTGTCCGACGCCGCCGTCGGCTCCACCCAGGTGGTCGCGCCGCTGGTCGCGCTCGCGGCCGTCGTCGCAGCCGGGCTGCGGCTGGTCCGGGTGCGCGAGCGCGTGTACGCGGCACGCGGGTCGTCGGATCCGCGACCGCCCGCGCTGATCGTGCTGGGCTGCGTGATCCCGCTGGTCAACCTCGCGCTGCCGGGGGTGTACCTCACCGAGATCGCCGACGACGCCGGCCCGCGGCTGCGTCGCGCCGTCCGCACCTGGTGGATCCTGTGGGTCCTCGGCGGGGTGCTGGTCGTCGTGACCCTGCTGTGGCGGCAGCGCGACGCCCTGCAGGCCCGCGCCGACGGCGTCGTCCTGTCCGCGGTGACCGCCGCGGTCGCCGCGCTTGTCGCGGTCGCTGCACTGCACGTGCTGCGGTTGTTCGACGGCACCGACCTGCGCGGACGGCCGCTGAAGTACCGGCAGCTCACGGTCGCGACCGGTCCGGCGCACTCGCCGATCGCCCCGATCGAACCGGCCGGGCGGCGGTCCGATCCCGAGGAACCGGTTCTCGAGGAACCGGTCGAGGCCCCCGAGACCACCGAGCCCACGGAGTCGGCAGAGCAGCGGGAACACGCGAAGGTGGTGACGTCGTGAGCGAGAGCGAAAGGCCCCGCGTCGTCGCGCACCGGGGCGCGTCCGCAGCCAAACCCGAACACACCCTCGCCGCCTACGAGCTGGCGTTGCAGGAGGGCGCCGACGGACTCGAATGCGACGTGCGGCTCACCCGCGACGGACATCTGGTGTGCATCCACGACCGCACCATCGACCGCACGTCGTCGGGCACCGGCGTGGTCAGCGAGATGACGCTCGCCGAGCTGTCGGCCTTCGACTACGGCAAGCCCGGCGAACCGGCGTCGCTGCTGACCCTGCGGCAGCTCCTCGAACTTGTCCTGGACTGGACGAGCGTGCCGGTCAAGCTCTTCGTCGAGACGAAACACCCCGTGCGCTACGGCGGACTCGTCGAAGCGAAACTGCTGGCCGAGCTCGCGCGGTTCGGCCTCGCCACCCCGGCCTCCGCGGATTTCTCGCGGGTGGTGGTGATGTCGTTCGCGGCGAGCGCGGTGTGGCGGATCCGCCGGTCCGCGCCGCTGCTGCCCACCGTGCTGCTCGGCGACACCTCGCACTACCTGGGCGGCGGCGCCGCTACCACGGTCGGGGCGACCGCGATCGGACCGTCGATCGCGACGCTGCGCGAGCACCGGGACCTCGTGGACCGGGCTGCGGCGGCAGGTCGCGCGACCTACTGCTGGACGGTCGACGATCCGGCGGACGTGGAACTGTGCCGCGCGCTCGGCGTCGGCTGGGTCGCCACCAACCATCCGGGGCGCACCAAGCAGCTACTGGCGGTGCAGGACGGCGTGTAGGTTGGCGCGGTGGCCAAGAAGAGCAAGAGAAACAGTGGACCCAAGCCCGGCAGCAACCGCGCCGCCAAGCTCGAGCAGCGTCGCCTCGAACGTGAGGCGGCGTCGTCCTCGGTGACCCGTCCCTTCGAGGGTCTGGCCGCCGAATGCGACCTCGTCGCGCTGCGCGAGTTCGTGCCGTCGGCGCTCGTCGAACTGCCGCTGGTAACGCCCGTCGAGGGTCGCAGCCTCACCCTCGCGACGGTGCTGCCCGGCGCGGTCGCCGCGCTGGTCCGCAACGAGGGCGACGACGTCGCCGCCTACGTCGGTCTGCAGCTGGCCGCACCCGGACCGGACCCGGCCGCCGACCTCGGTGCCGCGATCGAGTGGGCACGGACCGCCGAGCCCGGCACCTCGCTGCAGGCCGCCGGGGCCGACGCCGACACCCCGCGCCTGCAGGATCTCGTCGTCACCGACGCGGTTCCGGCGATCACCGTCCACCAGGACTTCAACTGGTGGATCCCGGAGGGCGTCGAGGTCGCGGCGGACGTCGCGCACACCGTCTCGCACGCCAACGACGCGATCATGCCGTCGGCGCGGCTGTCCGGTGACGGCCTCGTCGCCGCCTGGTGGGTCGACGCCGGCGAGAAGGCGCACCTGCGGTGGGTGCGGCCCGAGGACGAGGACGCACTGATGGCGGCGCTGTCGCGGGTGCACGCCGCGGGCGGTCTGAACCTGGGTGAGGGATCGCGGTTCGCGGGATCGTTCCGCACGCACGGCCTGCTGGTTCCGGTGTTCGACCTGGATCCGGAGAAGCACCCCGACGAGTGGGTCGCGGCGACCGTCGAGTTGGGTGCCCGCCTCGACGAGGCGCTGGCCGTCGACGCACCGCTCACCGCGGCGGAGCGTCGTTCGCGGGACGGCCTGCGCGGCCGCCAGGTCACCCTGCGCTGATACTGCGGTCGGGCCGATACTGCTCCGAAACGACGCCGTCCGGCAGACCCGAATCGGTCTGCCGGACGGTGTCGTTTACAGGCGAACTCAGAGGTTGCCGCCGGCTGCAGCCGGAGCGTTCACCGGCGGGGCCGCGACCTTGCTGTTGATCTCGCGGGCCACGAACTCCTCGATGTGGAACAGGTTGTCCCGGGCGCGGTCGGCGACGGTGAGCAGCGTGTTCATGGTCGCGACCTCCTCGACCTGCTCCTTGAGGAACCACTGCATGAACTGCTCGCCGAGGTAGTCGCCGTCGTCGCGCGCGGTGCGGGCGAGCTCGACGATCTGCTCGGTGACCTTCTGCTCCTGCGACAGCGCGAGGGCGATGGCCTCGCGGGCGCTGTCGAACATCGACTGCACGGCGTCGACACCGGTCAGGTCGACCGCCATGTCCCGGTCCAGGAAGTACTGGACGATCATCATCGCGTGATTGCGCTCTTCGACGGACTGGGCGTAGAAGAGCTTGGCCAGCTGCGGCAGATCGGCATTGTCGAAGAAGACCGCGATCGCGATGTACTGATGCGAGGCGGTGAATTCGTTGCGGATCTGGTCATGAAGCAGCGAATGGAACTTGCTCTTGTTCATCGCACCCATGGTCGTCATGGCAACGACGTTAGTGCAGGTCAGAGGCTTGCGCATCCAATGGGAGCCTACGCTTATCAAGATCAGTATTGCCTTTGCTGGGTAATATGAGGCAAGCCTGAGTTTATTCCGAACCCATTTGTCAAGGGGTCGGCGAAAGCAATTCTGGAGGTATGGGCCGGTCTTCCGCAAGGGAATCGAAGAACGGGATTGCCCGCTCACGGTCCCACAACAGGACGTTGCCGGAACCGTCGACATCCTCGAAACCGCCGACCGGAACCGTCGCGGTCACCGTCTCCCCGCGCATCGCCCACGCCAGGCGCGCCAGGTTCCACAGGTGGGTGCCGTCGTCGACCTCGAGGGTCGCGGTCGCCCCCGAGGCGAGCGACCACAACCGGAACGGATTGAGCATCGTGCCGAGCCCGGTCGCCTTGCTCAGCAGGGCCGACATGAACAGGCGCTGATTGTTCATGCGATCCAGGTCGGCGAGGGGCGTCGCGCGGGTGCGGACGAACCCGAGCGCCTCGGGGCCGGACAGTTCCTGGCATCCGGGTTGCAGGTTGATCCCGGCCAGCGGGTCGTCGATCGGGTACGGCACGCAGATGTCGACGCCGCCGAGCGCGTCGACGATCGATGCGAACCCGCCGAACCCGATCTCGACGTAGTGGTCGATGTGCACACCGGTCGCGCCCTCGACGGTCTGCGTCAGCAGCGTCGGGCCGCCGACCGCGAACGACGCGTTCAGTTTGTCCTGCCCGTATCCGGGGATCGACACGTACGAGTCGCGGGGCAGGCTCACCATCGTCGTGGCGCCTCCGCCCTCCGGCACGTGCATGAGGATGATCGTGTCGGTGCGCTCGGGCCCGACGTCACCACCGGTGGCCAGTTCCTGTTCCTGCTCGGCGGTCAGCCCGGTGCGGCTGTCCGATCCGACGAGCAGCCAGTTCGTGCCGGGGGTGTCCGCGACCCGGTCCGGATAGGCCGCGAGCGCGTCGATGCGGGTGAGCTTGCCGTCGAGGTGGACCACCCCGGCGATCGTCAGGACGAGCAGCGCGACCACCGCGAGGGCGATGCGTCGCGTCCACCGGGGGAAGGCTCCTGGCCGGCGCCTGCGCGGGGCGGGTTCCGGAGCGGGCCGAGGCCGGCGCGGCGGGGCACCCGGGGGCGGTCCGGCCGGGGGAGCCGGTGCGCGGCGCTGCTGCCGCGGATCGGGTCGCTGCGTGTCGGTGAAGCGTTGCGGGGTCTGCGTCGGTGCCCAATCGCGGGACTGCTGACGCTCTTGCTGTTGCTGCGGGGGTCGCGGCGGTGGTGCCGTCGGGCGGCGGGCCGCGGGCTGCCGATAGGCCGGGTTCGGTGCCTGTGACCAGGCCTGTTGCGGTGCGGGACGACCGTCGCGGCGGATGATCTGCGGACCTTCGGGCGGCGGGCCGGGCTGCGCGTGCGGGGGTGGGGGTACGGGACGGCGAAGCGGCGGCCCCTGCGGCGGCCGCGGCCGATACCGGGGGTCGGGACGGTCGCCGTTCACGCGTCAACTGTACGTTCCGCGGTCGCCGGAACCCGAGGGCACGGGGATCCGCCGACGAGAAAGACAGCAGCGCGCGGCGGGCAGCGCGCTGCTGTCTGCGCGCCGCGCGGCTGCCTCACGGCAGCCAGGACACGTGCCCGCGCAGCGCCTGATACCCGACGAACGCGACCGAGTCGATCAGCGCGTGCGCGATCACCAGCGGCCACAGCCGCGACGTCTTCTGCCAGAACCGGCCGAAGATCAGACCCATGACGAAGTTCCCGACACCGCCGCCGAGCCCCTGATACAGGTGGTAGCTGCCGCGCAGCAGCGCCGACGCGACCAGGGACCGGTTCTCGGACCAGCCGAGCTGCCGCAGCCGGGTGATCAGATACGCGACGACCAGCACCTCCTCGGCCGCCGAGTTGGCGATCGCCCACAGCACCAGCGCCGGCAGCCGCCACCAGTAGTCCTCGAGGGTGCTCGGCGCGACCGTCAGATTCAGGCCCATCGCGCGCGCCGCGAGATACAGGCCCAGACCCGGGATGCCGATCAGCGCGGCCAGCCCGACACCGGGCAGCACGTCGCGGCGCACGTGCGGCCGCGCGAACCCGATGAGCTTCGGTCCGATTCCGCTGCGCCACAACAGGTAGACGCCCAGCGCCGCCCACGCCAGCAGCCGCACGATGCCGAGGAGCTGGCGGGCCAGATCGATGAGCTGCTGCGACGACCGCGGCACGTTCAGCGCGACCGTCTGCTCCGACAACGGCGCCGGGGCGAGCGCGGATTCGAGCAGCGACAGGATCGACGACACCCCGCTGAGCCCGAACGTGACCAGCAGGACGATCGTGATCTCGATCCACAGCGCCCGGCGCTCCGTAGCGCTCAGCGGTGTCTCCGGATTCCGGGGTGCGGGGGAGAGCCAGTCGCGGATCGTCGTCGTCACCGCAGCGATTGTGCCGCACGCGCGCCGGATGCGGTCACCAGAAGTCGAGCGCCTCGGCGATCGCGATGGACTGCGCGTGCGTCGGCCGCTGTGCGCCGTCGATCGCATAGATCGTGTTGCCGACGGTCGCGACGACGAGCCCGTGCCGTGCGGTGCCCATCGGGGCGAGTTCGGTCCACATGCCGGTCGCGATGTCGTACGCCTCGACCTCGGAGAGGACGCGGGTGGGTTCTTCGCCGCCGATGGCGACGATGCGGCCGTCGAGGTAGGCGGCGCCGAGGCCGCCGCGGGGGGTGGGCATGTCGGGCAGACGGGTCCAGGTGTCGGTCGCGGGATCGTAGCGTTCGACGGTGGCCGTGTTCTTGTCGGAGGAGAGGTTCCGGCCGCCGATGACGTAGGCGTAGGTGCCGTCGGTGGTGGCGGCGAGGTGTTCGCGCGGGGTCGGCAGGTCGGCGACGGTGGTCCAGGAGTTGCCGTCGAAGACGTCGGTGGCGGCGACGAGCTGGTTGTCGGCCTGTCCGCCGAAGACGTAGATCTTGTCGCCGATGGTCACGGCGGCGCCCGCAGCTCGAGCTTGCGGCATGGGCGGCAGGTCGACCCATTCCCCGTCGCGCAGGGCGAACACCCGATCCGACGGATGCGCGGTCAGATTGGGACCCTCCGGTTCCCACCCGCCGAGCACCACCAGCTCGCCGTTGTATTCCACGGCCATCGGATGGTTCAGCGGCGCCGGCAGATCCGGCCCCGCCTTCCACGTGTCGATCGCCGGGTCGTAACCCTCGACCTTCCCGGTGGAGCCGTTGTTGCCCAGCCCGCCGAGCACCCACACGGTGCCGTCGGCGACGGTCGTCGCGGTCTGCTGACGCGGGGTCGGGGCGTCGCGCAGCCGGCGCCACGCCGGACCGGGCTGGATCTGCCGCGGCGGGATCTGCAGAGCCTCGTTCACCGCGGTGGACTCGGCGTGCGTGGGTTCGGTCGCGCCGTCGATCGCGTAGAGCGTGTCCCCGACCGCTCCGAGTGCCAGGCCGTGCCGCGGGGTGGCCAGCTCGGGCAGTTCCGCCCACGTGCCCGTGCTCACGTCGTACGCCTCGACCTGGCCGAGGACTCGGGTGGGTTCTTCACCGCCCGCGGCGACGATGCGGCCGTCGAGATAGGTGGCGCCGAGGCCGCCGCGGGGGGTGGGCATGTCGGGCAGGCGGGTCCAGGTATCGGTGGCGGGGTCGTAACGTTCGAGCGCGGCGGTGTTCTTGTCGGAGGAGAGGTTCCGGCCGCCGATGGCGTAGGCGTAGGTGCCGTCGGTGGTGGCGGCGAGGTGTTCGCGGGGGGTCGGCAGGTCGGCGACGGTGGTCCAGGAGGTGCCGTCGAAGACGTCGGTGGGGGCGACGAGCTGGTTGTCGGCCTGTCCGCCGAAGACGTAGATCTTGTCGCCGATGGTGACGGCGGCTCCCGCGGCGCGCGGGTGGGGCATGGGTGGCATCTCGACCCACTGGCCGTTGCGGACCGCGAAGACCCGATCGGACGTCGTCGCGGTGAGGTTCGGCCCGTCGGGAATCCAGCCGCCGAGCACGACGGGCACGCCGTCCCAGGTCACCGCCATCGCGTGATTGAGCGGAACCGGCATGTCGGGGCCGGTCTTCCAGGTGTCGATCGCCGGGTCGTAGCCCTCGTGTGCGGCCGAGGCGCCCTCGTCGTCGAGTCCGCCGAACACCCACACGGTGCCGTCGGCGACGGTCGTCGCGGTCTGCTGACGCGGGGTCGGGGCATCGCGCAGCGCCCGCCACTGCGCGGTCGGCGGCAGTTCGAGGGTGTTCTCGCCGCCCGCCGCGGCCGTGTCGGAACCGTTCGGCGGACGCGTCACCAGGTAGAGACCGGTCCCGGCGACCGCGAGGAACAGCACGGCGAGCACGGCGATCACGGCGCGCAGCGACACCCGCCCCGACGATGCGTCCGCACCGGTCGGCGCAGGCGCGGCCGGGCCGCTCGGGTGCGGGGTGGCAGGACCACTCGGGCCACTCGGGCCACTCGGGCCGCTCGGACCACTCGGGCCGCTCGGGCCGCTCGGGTGCGGAGTGACCGGAGGTAGCGGCGGTGGTGTCGACGACCCGTTCCGGATGCGCACCGCGGTGGCGGTGTCGGCTGCCGGCGCACCCTTCAGGGTCGGCTGATCGTGCTGACGGTGATCGCCGGGCAGGGCCATCTCGTCGACGTGCCGTCCGTGCCGGGCCTGGATCTCCTGCAGTTCCCGGCCGAACTCGGCGGCGGTCGACGGGCGGGCCGCCGGATCGGCCGACATCGCGTGTTCGAGCGCGGCGCACACGTCGTCGGGGATGCCCTGCGGCCGCAGGTCGGGGATGGGCTGGCTGCTGATGCGCAGGAACTGCGCGACGATCTCCTCACCGGTGCGGCGTTCGAACGCGGCACGGCCGGTCAGCATCGCGAACATCGCCGCCCCGAGCCCGTACACGTCGGAATTGGGTGTCGGAGGCTTGCCCTCGAGCACTTCGGGGGCGGTGAACGCGAGCGATCCGGTGAACGCACCTGTCGCGGTCTCGAATCCGCCGGCGATCCGCGCGATGCCGAAGTCGGTGAGCTGCGGCTCGCCGTACTCGGTCATAAGGATGTTCCCGGGTTTCACGTCGCGGTGCAGCGTGCCCGAGTGATGGGCGGTTTCCAGGGCTCCGGCGAGTTTGACGCCGACGCGCACCACCTCCGGCCACGGCAACGGCCCGTCGCGCCGCACCTTCACCGCCAGCGAATCGTTGGGGTGATAGGGCATCACGATGTACGGCCGGCCGCTCGAGGTCACCCCGACCTGGAGGATGTTGACGATGTTGGGATGGCCGGACAGCCTGCCCATCGCGTAGCCCTCGCGCAGGAACCGCTCCCGGTTCTCGACGTCGAGGTCGGAGGAGAGCACCTTGATCGCGACCGTCCGTCCGAGCGAGCGTTGCTTGCATCGGTAGACGACACCGAAACCGCCGCGTCCCACGACCAGCGCGTCGTCGAATCCCGCGGCAGCCAGCTCCGCGGTGATTCCCTGACCCGCCGGGCGGGTCGCTTCCGGATCGAAATCGGCCATCGGCCCAGGCTTTCGACGTGTACAGCGTGGTTCGCGAGTGTACGACGAGGATACCGCTGCAAATGACCCGGAAACGAAGATCAGGGGCGGGCGCGGAGACCGTTGACGAACGGGCAGCCGACGAGGCGGCGCAGCGCGCGGCTCAGCCCGGTGGCGTCGTCGACCGGCTCGTGGAACGGAATGCGGACGTCGTGGTCGCCGGTGCCGGATTCGATGCGCAGCCGCAGGCCGTACCGGTCGAGACCGAGGGGGCGGATGCGGCCGGTCCGCGCGGCCGGCGGGATGCGGCGGGCGATGCGCAGGACGATGTCGGCGTGGTCCTGCTCGAGGTGCTGCAGCCACGCGGTCTCGAGCGCGGCGAACGGGTCGGGCAGTGCGGTCAGCACGTCGTCGACCTCGACGGATTCGGCTCCGGTGGTGTCCGCGGCGACCACGGACGTCAGTTCGAGACGCAGCAGTTCGGTGCCGTGGCCGACGTCGAGCAGTTCCGGATGGGGCAGGTCCTCGGCGACCTCGGCGGCGAGTTCGCGGGGGTTCTCGACGGGGTGTAGCGACCCGCTGAGCCAGATCAGCGACCGCACCGGGTTGCGCAGCGCGATCGGCGAGTGGTCGGTGAGTTCGAGGACTGCGGGCAGTCCCGCGGGGCCGGCCTGCCAGGCGAGTGCGACGGCCGGGCAGTCGACGGGAACGGTGACGACGATGTCGCCGTCGGTGTGGAGGTGGTGGACCGCAGTGGTCACCGGGTCGCAGCCGTCGACGGCGAGAACGGTCGAATCGGCACGCACGAGGGCAGTGCACACCCGCTCTGCGGTGCTGGGGGCAGGAACGTCGGTGAGAGTCTGCATGCCGTCCTCCTCGGTAAGTAGGTGAGGCAAACCTAAGTCATTGTGGTGGGCGTCGCAAGAGTCTCCCGGGGCTAATCTGAATCGGTGTCGATCCCGCTCTCCCTCGGAATGCCGCCCTCCCGTGAAGAACCTCGCGGGCTCCTCGACGCGCTGCTGACCCACCGCGCGCCCGCGCCGGCGGACGTCCCCGCCCGCTTCCTCGCGCCGAGAATCGTGACCGCCGCCGACGCGGAGGCCGCCGGCGACGTGGTCGTCGAACTCGACGCCGGCGCCGAGGCTCCCGCCCCGGGCAGCCGCCGCCCGCTGCGCTACCAGATCGACTGTGCCCCCGAGTATCTCGACGACATCCTCGCGTTCACCGCGCCGGCGCCGCTGTGCGTGTACGTCACGGGGGACACCCTCGCCGACACCGCCCGCCGGCTCACCGAGGCCGGTCACGTCCCCGGCCTGCCCGCCGGCCGCAGCGCCGACGAGATCGCCGATTTCCTCGCCGTCCTCGCCCACTCCGACACCGGCTACGTCGCGCAGGCCCGCGACGCCGCCGAGGTGCTCGCGCTGCTGTCCGCGACCGCCGCGGCACTGAGCGGATTCGACGTGCGGCAGGCGGTCGCCGAACCCGACGCGGCCCGCCTCGCCGCCCTCGTCCCCGAGGCCGCCGCCGCGGTCCGCGAGATTCTGCTCACCGTCGAGGTCGACGACCCCGCCGCGATCGTCGCGGGACTGGCCGGCCTCGGCCTCACCCGCTAGCGCGGATAACGGTTCCCGTCACCCCGAGCGCAACGGGGCCGGAGCGCGAGATGCGATGCGTAACCTCGTAGGCGTGCCACGCATCGCCTACTTCGGTCCGACCGGGACCTTCACCGAAATGGCCCTCGCACGCCTCGAGGACACCGGAATCTTCGACGCCTCGGTCGAACGGGTGGCGGCGGCCAGCCCGCCCGCCGCGCTGCAACTGTTGCGCGACGGCGACGTCGACGGTGCCGTGGTGCCGATCGAGAGTTCCGTCGAAGGATCCGTCCCGCCGACCATGGACGCCCTGTCCATCGGACCCCGGCTACAGATCGTCGCGGAAACCGAACTCGACGTGACGTTCACCGTCGTCGCGCGCCCCGGCACCACCGCCGAGCAGGTCCGCACCCTCGCTGCGTACCCGGTCGCGGCGGCACAGGTGCGGCAGTGGGTCGCCGACAACCTGCCGCAGGCCCGGATCGTCACCGCCTCGTCGAACGCCGGCGCGGCGGAGGACGTCGCCGCCGGCAAGGCCGACGCCGGAATCTCGACCGCCCTCGCCGGTGAGCGGCTGGGCCTCGACGCCCTCGCCGAGAACGTCGCGGACTTCACCGGCGCCCGCACCCGGTTCGTGCTGCTCACCCGGCCCACGAAGACCCCGCCCCGCACCGGACGCGACCGCACCTCGGTGATCCTGCAGCTGCCGAACGAACCCGGATCGCTCGTACGGGCGATGACCGAGTTCGCGACCCGCGGCATCGACCTCACCCGCATCGAGTCGCGCCCGACCCGCCAGGAATACGGCACCTACTTCTTCCACTTGGACTGCGTGGGACACATCGACGACGCGCTCGTCGCCGAGGCACTCAAGGCCCTGCACCGATTCGCGCAGGTCCGGTTCCTCGGGTCGTGGGCGGCGGTCGCCGATAACGGTGTGCCCCCGGTGTCGGACGAGGCGGACGCGCAGTGGCTCGACGCGCTGCGACGGGGAGAGGAAGACCGGTGAGCGGCAGATTGATCCTGGCCCGGCACGGGCAGACGGTGGCGAACGTGGCGCGGCGGCTGGACACCAAGCTGCCCGGCGCCGAACTGACGGAACTGGGTATCGCCCAGGCACACACGCTCGGCACCAACCTGGCCGACCGGCCCCCGGCGCTGCTCGTCGCCTCCCAGGCGATTCGCGCCCGGCAGACCGCCCACCAGATCGAACTCGCAGCGGGGGTCGCCGCGACCGTCCGCGAGGGACTGCACGAGGTCCAGGCCGGCGACCTCGAGGACCGCAGCGACGAGGAATCGCACAAGCTGTTCATGAAGGTCTACGAGGCCTGGCACAGCGGCGACCTGCGCTCCCGGGTGCCCGGCGGTGAATCCGGCCTCGACGTGATCGACCGCTACGTACCGGTCGTCGAAGACCTGCGCGAGCACTACCTCGGCGACGGATCGGGCGACGTCGTAGTGGTCAGTCACGGTGCCGCGATCCGGCTGATCGCCGCGTACCTCGGCAAGGTGCCGGGTAGCTTCGCGACCAGCAACCACCTCGCGAACACCCAGACCGTCGAACTGGTGCCGCGTCCCGGGGGCGGCTGGGAATGCGTGCGGTGGGGCACCTTCCAGGCGCCCTTCCACGAAACCGGAGGCGCGGGCGCCGACGACCCGATGGGCTGAGCTACCGGTCCGGCCGGTCGTGTCCGAGCCGGGCCACCAGGTCGCCGAGCGCCTGCCGCAGGAACCCGCCGGTGCCGGAACTCAGCGTCGTCCACGCGGTGCCGTCGGGAGCCACCGACGACGTGCCGACGACCCGCCCCGCGGTGGTCTCGAAGACCGTGACGGGCCCGCCGGCCGGGGCCGTGGACCCGTCGCCGTACCGGAACCCGACGATCTCGGCGAACGTGCTGCACCGCCCGAGCGCCGGCCCGAGGGCAGCGGCTTCCGCCGCCGGCACCCCGGCCTCCGCCAGCAGCCGGGTGGTGCGCGCACCGTCCCCGGCTCCCTCGTTCAGTGCCGCGGACAGTCGCGCGGTCGGCAGGCTGACCCCGGCGGTGCGCGCCGGTTCGGCCGGGCCGAGCATCTGCACGATCGGGGACACGGAACCGGCGTCGACGTCGTCGAGGACGAAACCGCCGGGCACGGCCCGCACGGTCACCGTCCGCGAGCCGGCGCCGGACACCCCGGCCTCGGCGCTGCCGTGCGCGAGGCACAACCGGTCGACGGCGCCGTCGTGGAGTCGCCGCACCGCGATCTCCCACGCCGGTCGACCCAGGGTGCGGAGCCGGTCGACGATCACCGGGTGTGCCACTCCGGCCCGGACCAGGCCGCGCGCGGCGAGTCCGTCGGCGGCCCGGGTGCGCGCGACCTGCCGCTCGGTGTCGCTGTCGTGGTGATGACGATGCATCAGCACGACCGGCACCTCCGGTACCGCCGCCATCCCGAGCAGGACGTGCAGTTCGTCGTCGCTGACCGGGACCGGTCCCGGCGACGCGGATCCGGCGAGGACGCCGAGCGTGTCGATGGCGATCACCGGCCCGGTTCCGGGTCGGCGCCGAGCACGGAGGGGACCACGGTGCGGCCGTCGGCGAAGTGCTCGACGGTGGGACGGAAGTCGGTGCGGGTCTGCTCGCCTCGGTCGTCGTCACTGCCGCCGTCCGCCGCTCGGGCGGCCGCCGATCCGATGCCGTGTGCGGGAGCGGCCGGGCCGCCGATCGGGTCGCCGGAGACCCGGAGGTCGCCGCGGACCGGGCCGGTCGCGGTGCCGGTCGCGGTTCCGCCGGCGGTGGCTCCGATCGAGGAGATCCCGGCCGCGGTTCCGCCCGCGGCGGCGAGCCCTCCTGCTGTCGGAATCGCGCCGAGCCCCGAAGGACCGGCGATCGTTCCGGATCCGGTGATCGTCGCGGAGTGCACCGCGGCCGGTGCGGACGCGGCGCCGAGACCGGTGCCCGGCGTGTACGTCGACGTCGCGACGGTGGATGCGTGCCCCTGCCCGAACAGCGATGCGACCTGCGGCGCCGCCGATCCGGCGACACCGCTCCCGCCGGACGCCGCGACCTCGGCCGCGACCCGTCCGGCCTCTCCGCCCACGCTGCGGAGCACATCCCCGTTGCCCAGGGCTTCACCGACGCGCGAGGCCACCGAGTGGGCACCGTCGACGACGGACTGCACCGGATCGGAGAACTGCACGTGCTCGGTGCGTCCCATACGGGAGGCGACCGCCGCGAGTTCCTGCACACCGATCGATGCGGGCGCGTCGGCGGTCAGCGACGGCGGGGCGGTGAACCGGTCCGGGACCGCGGCGAACACCGTCGCCGCCTCGTAGGCCTCCATCGCGGCGGCCGCCCGCAGATCGAGCGCCTTCTCCGCGGCCTCCGCGGCCGCAGCAGCACCGTTGACCGCGCCGCCCGCCGTGTAGGCGGTGGCCTTCGCGGCCTGGACCGCGGCGATCTCGGGCAGGCTCGGCATCGCGATCAGCGCGGTCGCGTACGCCGCCGACCCGACCGCGGCCTTCTGCGCCGCCGCGGTGGCCTCCCCGACGACCGATTGCGTCCACGCGATGAACGGGCCGAGAGAGGTGATCGCGGAACCGCCGGTCGTGCCCTCCCAGCCGAGACCCAGTTCCGCCGCGACCCGGGTGAGGGTGAGGTCCGCGTCCGCGAAGGCCGCGGCGACCGCGGCCCAGCCCGGTCCGGCCGCGCCGATCGGCAGCGGTCCCGTCCCCGTGGTCAGGCTCGTCGAGTTCACGGTGGCGCCCCGCGGCAGCCACACCACCCCGGTCATTCCGAGCGTCATCGGTTCTCTACCTTTCTGACTGCGCGTCCGGAGAAGTCGGTCACATCGTGGCGTGCAGGGCGACGACCCGGCGTGCCTCGAGATCGGTGTAGTGCGCGGCCTGGCTGCGGATGGTCAGCGCTGCGGTCCGCAGTTCCTCGATGCCCTGGACGGCCGCCGGCCTGAAGCTCGCAGTAAGCCCGCCGAAGTGCTGCGAGATCAGCCGCGACACCTCTTCCGAGCCGGGTGGGGGCACATCCAGAGCCGGATCCGCGGCCTGGACGGACGCTTCGAGACGCAGCGCGAGCGCCTCGAGTTCGGCGGCGGCGAGGAGCAGAGCGTCGGGATCGACGCGAATGTGGTCGGGCACGGGCCGTTCTCCTGACATCTCGGGTGCGTGTGTGGGCGCGGGCGGCGATCCCTGCGCCGTCGAAGGGTTGGACGCGCCGCGGTCCGGATCGGTTCCGTTCGATTTGTGCCGGTATCCTCGAGCCCGTCAGTGACAGAGCGATCGATAGGTTGGGATGCGGTAATGGGAACTTCCACCGGCGACACCGTCACCGACGGGGTGGCCGTGCCGGATTGGCGGAAGCTCGAGGAGACCGAGCTCACCCCGATCCTGTCCGCCGCGCTCGACGCGTTCTACGAGACCGGCTTCCACGGCACGTCGGTGCGCGAGATCGCGCGGCGCGTGGGCGTGACGGTTCCGGCCCTGTACTACCACCACGAGAACAAGGAAGGGCTCCTCATCGCGCTGCTGGAGCTGTCGACCAGCGATGTGCTCGCGCGGGCGCACGCCGCGGACGCCGACGGCGGCGACGATCCGGTGAAGCGGCTGTCCAACGTCATCGAGGCCATCGTGCTGCGGATGACGCTGCGCGCGCGCCTCGCGGCCCTCGAGGGCGAGTCGCGGTATCTGAGCCCGGAGAACCGGCAGCGTTATCGCGCCGTCCGCAAGGGTGTCGAGCAGTTGGTCCGCAGCATTGTCGAGGAAGGGGCCGCGGCCGGCGTGTTCGACGTCGACGACCCCGCGGAGACCACCCGCGCGCTCCTCGGTATGTGCCAGTCCATCCCGCGCTGGTACCACTCCCAGGGCACACTCACCCCGGAAGAGGTCGCGGCGAAGTACGTGGCGATCGCTTTGAAAACGGTCGGGGCGGCCTGACCGTCGCCGGCCCGGCCGCCCCGTGACCCGATCGCCGGGTCAGCGATTGCGGTAGACCGCCGGTCGCTTCTCCATGAACGCGGTCGCGCCCTCGCGGAAGTCCTCGGCGGCGAGCAGTTTCAGCTGGCCGGCACGTTCCCGGGCGAACGCGGCGTCGAGTTCGGTCAGCGTCGCGTCGTTGATCGCGGCCTTCGTGGAACCGAATGCATCGGACGGCCCGTCGGCGATCCGCTGGGCCAGCGCCTCGATCGCGTCGGCGTATCCCTCATCGGGGTAGGTGTCGGCGATCAGGCCGGCCGCGACGGCCTCGGGGGCGGGCAGGCGCTCGGCCAGCAGCGCCATCTTCAACGCGCGGGCCCGTCCGATCGACGCGGCCACCAGCGCCGACGCGCCGCCGTCCGGCATGAGCCCGACCTTGGTGAACGCGAGCAGGAAGTACGTCGACTCGGCGGCGACCGTCAGATCGCACGCCAGAGCCAGCGAGACGCCGACACCGGCCGCGGGTCCGTTGACGGCCCCGATCACGGGACGCGGGAACGCACGAATGGCCGCGACCGCGCGGTTCGCGGCGTCGATGATCGCAGGGCTCGGAGGACCTGTGAGGTCCCTGCCCGAGAGGTCCGCGCCGGTGCAGAATGCCCGGCCCGCGCCGGTGAGGACCGCGACGCGCACGGACGCGTCGTCGGCGTGCTTCTCGAACGCGTCGGCGACCGCCTCGACGGTTTCGGCGGTGACCGCGTTCATGCGGGCGGGGCGGTTGATCGTGACGCGCAGGACGCCGTCGTCGACGAGGCTGTCGACGCCGGGGATGTCGGTGCTCATGAGGGCTCCTGTCGGTTCAGGGTTGGAGGGAGAGCGCGACCTTGCCGGTCGCGGTCCGGTCGGCGAGGGACAGCAGTGCGTCGGCTGCGCTGGTCATCGGGTGGAGCGTAGGTTCGGGGACCTGCAGTGCGCCGGATCGCAGCAGCGGTTCGAGCTGCGCCCACTGGCGGGCCGGGTAGTCGGGGAACGTGCGGACGTATTCGCCCCAGCCGGCGCCGACCACCGACGTGTTGCGCAGCAGAAGACGATTGACCTTCACGGTCGGGATCTCCCCGCCGGTGAAACCGAGCACGACGGCCCGCCCGTTGGGGGCGAGGCTGCGCAGGCTGTCGGTGAAACGGTCGCCGCCGACGGGGTCGAGGATGATGTCGACGCCGCGGCCACCGGTCAACTCGAGGACACGGTCCTTGAAGCCGTCCGCCGGGACGACGTGGGTGGCGCGATTGGCCCGGGCCACTTCGGCTTTCGCTTCGGTGCTCACCACTGCGACGGTCTCGAGACCGAGCGCCGCCGCGACCTGGAGGGCGGCGACGCCGACGCCGCCCGCGGCGCCGTGCACGAGCACGGTTTCACCGGGGCGGTAGCGGGCGCGTTCGTCGAGCGCGAAGTGGACGGTCAGGTAGTTCATGAGGAATCCCGCGCCGGCGGTCAGCGACACCGAATCCGGTAGGGGAAAAACGGAATTCGCGTCCACGGCGACGGTCTGCTGCCAGGCGCCGCCGACGGCGAGGACGGCGACGCGCTGTCCGGCGGTCAGGCCGCTGTCCGCCGGTGCGGAGCGCACGATGCCGGCGCCCTCGACGCCGAGGACGAACGGCAGGGGGCGCACCACCTGGTAGGAGCCGCTGGTCTGCAGCAGGTCGGGGAACGAGACGCCCGCGGCGTGCAGATCCACGATCACCGAGCCGGCCCAGGCGTCGGGTTCGGGGATGTCGACCAGGCGCAGACCGTCGGGGCCGGTCGTCTCGGTCAGTTGAACTGCCTGCATCGGGGTCTCCTCGTCGATGGGTCGACCGTCGCGGACGTGCACCGTGGTCCGCGACACAAGGCTCATCCTTACCAGAGCTCACCGATCGTGCGCTAGGTAAGCGGAGCCGTTGACCGAGCGATCGATCCGTGGTAGTCCTTTTAGCGATCGATAAGTAGAGCCTGGGAAGGAAATCGATGGCCGACGAAGCGACCACCACCGAACCCGCCGCGCTGTACGAGCGCCGCGGCAACGTCGCCCTCATCACGCTCAACCGCCCCAAGGCGCTCAACGCCGTCAATGCGGCGCTGTCCACCGCCGTCGGCACCCTGCTCGAGCAGGCCGAGGCGGACGACGACGTGCGCGTCGTCGTGATCACCGGTGCGGGCCGCGCGTTCTGCGCCGGTGCGGACCTCAAGGCGCTCGCCGCGGGCGAGAACACCGCCGCCGACGGCCATCCCGAGTGGGGCTTCGCCGGCTACGTCCAGCACTGGATCAGCAAGCCGACCATCGCCGCCGTCAACGGATTCGCGCTGGGTGGCGGCACCGAGCTGGTGCTCGCGTCCGATCTCGCCGTCGTCGACGAGGAGGCCAAGCTCGGCCTGCCCGAGGTCAAGCGCGGCCTGTTCGCCGCCGCGGGCGGTGTCATCCGCCTGCAGCAGCAGATCCCGCGCAAGATCGCGCTCGAACTCGCCCTCACCGGCGAACCGATCACGGCCGCAGAGGGCAAGGAGCTGGGCCTGGTCAACCGGATCGCTCCGGCCGGCACCGCGCTCGAGGTCGCCCTCGAGCTCGCCGAGAAGATCGCCGCGAACGCGCCGCTGTCGGTGCGCGAGTCGAAGGCCATGATCCACCGGACCGCGCACGCCGACGACTGGGGTTCCGCCGCGTGGGACGCCAACATCGCCTCGATGAAGGTCGTCTTCACCAGCGAGGACGCGAAGGAGGGCCCGACCGCCTTCGCCGAGAAGCGTGAACCGGTCTGGAAGGGCCGCTGACCCCACGAACCCGGTCCGGCGTCACGTCCCCTGCCGAGGCGCCGGACCGTAACCAACTTCCCCCGAAAGGAATTCGCCATGACCACTGCTGTCATCGTCGACGTCGTCCGCACCGCGGTCGGCAAGGGTAAGCCCGGCGGCGCCCTGTCCGGCACCCACCCCGTCGAGCTCCTCGCGCACGTGCTGCGGGAGATCGTGCAGCGCAACGGCATCGACCCCGCGCAGGTCGACGACGTCATCGGCGGCTGCGTCCAGCAGGTCGGCGAGCAGGCGCTGAACATCTCGCGCTCCGCTCTGCTGTCCGCGGGCTTCCCCGAGTCGGTCCCGGCCACCACCATCGACCGCCAGTGCGGCTCGAGCCAGCAGGCCGCCCACTTCGCCGCGCAGGGCGTCATCGCCGGCGCCTACGACATCGCGATCGCGTGCGGTGTCGAGTCGATGAGCCGCGTCCCGATGGGCACGGCCTCGATCGGCAAGGACGCCAACGGCCCGGGTGTCGCCGCCCGCTACCCCGAAGGCCTGGTCAACCAGGGCATCTCCGCCGAGCTGATCTCCGCGAAGTGGAAGTTCGACCGCGACGCGCTCGACGCGTTCTCCGCGCAGTCGCACCAGCGCGCCGCCGCCGCGATCGCCGCCGGGCACTTCGACAAGGAGATCGTGCCGATCACGGTCACCAACGCCGCGGGTGAGCAGGTCGAGCACAAGGTCGACGAGACGGTGCGCGCCTCGACCACGGTCGAGGGCCTGGCGGGCCTGAAGCCGTCGTTCTACACCGACGAGTACGCGGCCCGGTTCCCCGAGGCGCAGTGGATCATCACCCCCGGTAACTCCTCGCCGTTCACCGACGGCGCGTCGGCCGCCCTCATCATGAGCGAGGAGATGGCGAACAAGCTGGGCCTGACCCCGCGTGCCCGCTTCGTGTCGTTCTCCGTCATCGGTGACGACCCGCTGTTCATGCTCACCGCGCCCATCCCGGCGACGAAGAAGGTGCTCGCCAAGGCCGGCCTGACCATCGACGACATCGACGCCTACGAGGTCAACGAGGCCTTCGCGCCCGTCCCGCTCGCCTGGGCGCACGAGCTGAATGCCGATCCCGCCAAGCTCAACCCGTGGGGTGGGGCCATCTCGCTCGGCCACGCCCTCGGCTCCTCGGGCACCCGCCTGCTCTCCACCCTGGTCAATCACCTCGAGGCCACGGGTGGCCGGTACGGTCTCCAGACGATGTGTGAGGGCGCGGGCATGGCCAACGCCACCATCATCGAACGACTCTGATCCGCAACACGATTCGAAAGGTGTGAACATGATCGTCAACGACAGCGTTGCCGTCGTCACCGGCGGTGCCTCGGGCCTCGGCCTGGCCACCGTCAAGGCTCTGGTCGCCGACGGCGCCCAGGTCGTCATCATCGACCTGCCGTCGTCCAACGGTGAGACCGTCGCCAAGGAGCTCGGCGACCGCGTGCGTTTCGCCGCCGCGGACGTCACCGACGAGGCTGCCGTCGCCGAGGCGCTCGACCTGGCGGAGTCGCTCGGCCCGCTGCGTGTCGCGGTGAACTGCGCCGGCATCGGCAACGCCATCAAGACCGTCAGCAAGAACGGCGCGTTCCCGTTCGACGACTTCAAGAAGGTCGTGAACGTCAACCTGTTCGGCACGTTCAACGTCATCCGCCTCGCCGCGGAGCGCATCGCCAAGACCGAGCCCATCGACGGCGAGCGCGGCGTCATCATCAACACCGCCTCCGTCGCGGCCTTCGACGGCCAGATCGGCCAGGCCGCGTACTCCGCGTCCAAGGGCGGCGTCGTCGGCATGACCCTGCCGATCGCCCGTGACCTCGCGTCGCTGCTGATCCGCGTCGTCACCATCGCGCCGGGCCTGTTCAAGACCCCGCTGCTCGGCTCGCTGCCCGAGGAGGCCCAGAAGTCCCTCGGCGCGCAGGTTCCGCACCCGGCCCGCCTCGGCGATCCCTCCGAGTACGGTGCCCTGGCCGCGCACATCGTCGCCAACCCGATGCTCAACGGCGAGACCATCCGTCTCGACGGTGCCATCCGCATGGCCCCGCGCTGAATCGACGATGTGAGAGGACGGGGCCGATGACTGCGCAACCCGAACCGGAGTTCTCCGCCGACTGGCGGGTGTTCGAACCGTTGCAGCTCGGCCCCATCCTCGAACACGCCCTGGAAGCCTTCGGCGAGAACGGCTTCCACGGCACCACCGTCCGCGACCTGGCCCGCCGGGTCGGCGTGACGGTACCCGCGCTGTACTACCACCACGAGAACAAGGAAGCCGTTCTCGTGACGCTGCTCGACGCCGCCGTTCTCGACCTCATCGACCGTGTCCGCGCCGCGGTCGAGGACGGCGGCGCCGACCCGGTCGCCCGCTTCGCCAACGCGGTCGAGGCGATCGTGCTCAACATGACCTACCGCGCCAAGCGCTCCGGCCTGGATTCCGAACTACGGCACGTGTCCCCGGAGAACCGGCGCACCTACGCGGCAACCCGGAAACGGCTCGAGCTCATCGTGTTCGACCTCGTCCGTGACGGCGTGGAGCAGAACGTGTTCGACGTCGACGACATCGAGGAAACCGTGCGCGCGCTGCTCGGCATGTGCCAGTCCATCGCCCGCTGGTACCAGATCGACGGGCCGCTGACGCCGGACGAGGTCGCCGACCGATACCGAAACATCGCGCTGCGCATCGTCGGATACCGCAGCCCCGCCTGATCCCAGGAGAACCACTGTGCTGTCCACCGCCTTCACCGAGACCTTCGGAGTCCGCCACCCCATCGTGCAGGGCGGCATGCAATGGGTCGGCCGCGCCGAACTCGTCGCCGCCGTCGCCAACGCGGGCGCGCTCGGCATGATCACCGCGCTGACCCAGCCCACACCCGAGGATCTCGCGAAGGAGATCGCCCGCACCCGCGAGCTCACCGACCAGCCGTTCGGCGTGAATCTGACGATCCTGCCGGCGATCACCCCGCCGCCCTACGACGAATACCGCCAGGTCATCATCGAATCCGGTGTCAAGATCGTCGAGACGGCCGGTTCCAATCCGGGCCCGCACCTGCCCGACTTCCATGCCGCCGGTGTCAAGGTGCTGCACAAGTGCACCAGCGTCCGGCACGCGGTCAAGGCGCAGGACATCGGTGTCGACGGCATCAGCATCGACGGTTTCGAATGCGCCGGTCACCCGGGTGAGGACGACGTGCCGGGCTTGGTGCTCATCGCCGCCGCGGCCGAGCAGATCACCATCCCCATGATCGCGTCGGGTGGATTCGGCGACGGCCGCGGTCTCGTCGCGGCGCTCGCGCTCGGTGCCGACGGCATCAACATGGGCACCCGGTTCATGTGCACCGAGGAATCGCCGATCCACCGGAACATCAAGGAAGCCATCGTCGCGGCGAACGAGACCGATACGGAACTGATCTTCCGGCCGCTGCGCAACACCGCGCGCGTCGCGAGCAACACCGTCAGCCGGGAGGTCGTCGAGATCCTCGACCGCGGAGGGAAGTTCGAGGACGTGCGCGAACTGGTCGCCGGTGCCCGCGGCCGCCTCGTGTACGAGAACGGTGATCCCGAGGCGGGCATCTGGACCGTCGGAACGGTCCAGGGCATCATCCACGACATCCCCACGGCCGGTGAGCTCGTCGAGCGCATCGTCGCCGAGGCCGAAGCACTGATCTCCGAGCGTCTCGCGGGCATGATGTCGCGCGTGAACGCCTGACCACAGAAATATTGGGGGACACCATGAAACGCACACTGTTCGAAGCTGACCACGAGGCGTACCGGGAGACCGTGCGCGAGTTCCTCGCCCGCGAGGTCGTGCCGAACTACGAACGCTGGGAAGAAGAGCGGCTCATCGACCGCAACGTCTACCTGGAAGCGGGCAAGTCCGGGATCCTGGGTCTCGGTGTGCCGGAGGAGTTCGGCGGCTCCGGCGTCACCGATTTCCGGTTCCGGCACGTCGTCCAGGAGGAGATCGCGCGCACCGGCACCACGTCCTTCGGCGCGACCCTCGCACTGCAGGACCACATCGTCATTCCCTACATCCTGCATCTCGGTACCGAGGAGCAGAAGGCCCGCTGGCTGCCGCGCATGGCGGCCGGCGAGGTGATCGGCGCGATCGCGATGACCGAACCGGGCGCCGGATCGGACCTGCAGGGCGTCAAGACCACCGCCGTGCGCGACGGTGACGAATGGGTCATCAACGGCCAGAAGACGTTCATCACCAACGGTATCCACTCCGATCTGGTGATCGTCGTGTGCCGGACGGATCCGGGTGCCGGCGCCAAGGGATTCTCGCTCATCGTGGTCGAGCGCGACACCCCCGGATTCAGCCGTGGACGCAAGCTGCACAAGGTGGGCCTCGCAGCCCAGGACACCGCCGAGCTCGTCTTCGAGGACGCGCGGGTGCCGGCGGAGAACCTCCTCGGTGGCGAGGGTCGCGGGTTCTTCCACCTCATGGAGAACCTGCCGCTCGAGCGTATCGGCATCGCCGTCTCCGCGATCACGTCGGCCCGCGCCGCGTACGAGTGGACCAAGCGGTATGCGTTCGAGCGCAAGGCATTCGGCAAGCCGATCGGCGACCTGCAGAACACCCGTTTCGTGCTCGCCGAGATGCTCACCGAGATCGAGGTCACCGAGTCGCACATCGACCGGTGCGTGCTCGCGCTCAACGCCGGCGAGCTCACGGCGGTGGATGCGTCGAAGGCCAAATGGTGGGCGACCGAACTGCAGAAGCGTGTCGTCGACCGCGGTGTGCAGTTGCACGGTGGTTACGGCTACATGATGGAGTACCCGATCGCGCGCGCCTACGTCGACGCCCGCATCCAGACGATCTACGGTGGCACCACCGAGATCATGAAGGAGATCATCGGCCGCGACATCGCGTCCAAATTCGCCTGATCCCGTTGGGTGATGGGGGCCCGGGACCGACTGGGTTCCCATCACCTCCACGTGAGGAGTGAGCATGTTCGACCTGACGGGTAAGCGTGCGCTGGTCACCGGCGGATCCGCCGGTATCGGTCTGGGGATGGCCCGCGGGCTCGCCCGTGCCGGGGCGGATGTGGCGCTGTGGGGCCGCAGTTCCGGCAAGCTCGAGGCCGCGGCGTCGGGGCTCGCGGAATTCGGTGGCCGGGTCGTCACCCGTTCGGTCGACGTCGCCGACGAGCAGGCGGTCGTCGACGCGACCGCCGCCACCGTCGAGGAACTCGGCGGGCTGGACGTGGTCGTCGTCAACGCCGGAATCAGTGTGCCGCTGGCGAAGTTCGTCGAATCGACCACCGAGAACTACCGGAAGGTGATGGACACCAACCTCGACGGCGCGTACTTCACGCTGCGCGAGACCACCAAGTACCTGGTCGCCCAGGGGGTCGGCGGATCAGTGATCGTCACGTCGAGCCTCGGTGCGCACGAGGGCGCGGGACGCAACCAGGCCTACGGTGCGTCCAAGGCCGGGGTCTTGGCCCTGGCCAACGGGTGCGCGGTCGAGTTGGCGCGCTACGGCATTCGCGTCAACAGCGTGCTGCCGGGCTGGGTCGCGACGGACATGACGGGTCCGCTGGTCGAGTCCGAGAACTTCAACTCCCACGTCATCTCCAGGGTGCCGTTGGGACGCTGGGCGACCCCCGAGGACTTCGAGGGCATCGCCGTGTACCTCGCGAGCGACGCGTCCGGATTCCAGACGGGCAGCTCGACATTGATCGACGGCGGATACAGCATTTTCTGACGAGGAGGATCGGGCGGGGATTCAGCCCTGCCCGATCCGTTCGAGAGCGCGGCGGAACAGGCTCAGCGTCGTCGCATGCAACCGCTGCCCGACCTCGGGGTCGGCCTTGCCCGCGAATGCCCGCGCGTAGGTGCCCTCGAGGATGATGCCGAGTTTGAAACACGCCAGCACCACATACCAGTCGAGAGCGGACAGATCCCGATCCGATTGCGCCGCATAACGTTCGACGAGCTCGTCGCGCGTCGCGAGACCGCCCGCGTCGCCGAGGGCACCGCCGATCGTGCTCTCGTCGTTGCCGTGCTCCGGCCAGGTCGCGAGGAGCCAGCCGAGGTCGAGCAGCGGGTCGCCGATCGTGCACATCTCCCAGTCGAGGATCGCCGCGACCTCCGGTGACGACGGCGAGAACATCACATTGCCGATGTGGTAGTCGCCGTGCAGAATTCCCGGTGTCCACCGCTGCGGCACCGACCGTGCCAGCCAGTCCGCGATCGCGTCGACACCCGGTAGCGGTTCACCCGGATACCCGTCGAGCGCGGTGTAGGACTCGAGTTCGCGCAGCCACCGGGGGACCTGCCGTTCGACGAAACCCTCCGGGTGCCCGAAATCGCCCAGGCCGATGGCGGTGTGGTCGACGGACGCGAGGGTCGCGAGGGCGTCGATCATCGACAGGCCCATTCGGTGCCGGATCTCCGGATCGGAGGCGTGCGGTTCGGGTAGCGCCACGAACGCGTTGAAGCCGTCGACCGGTTCGACGAGGTAGAACGCGGCACCGGGCCAGACGTCCTCCTCGGGGCACGCCGCGATCAGACGCGGATGCGGAACGTCGGTGCCGGACAGGGCGTCCAGTATCCGCATCTCCCGGCGCAGCACGTCGTTCGTGCGCGGTCGCAGGTGGCGCGGGCCGCGCCGCACCACGAACGAGCGGTCGCCGCGGGTGAACCGGACCATCAGGTTCTGGGTTCCGCCGGTCAGCTGCTCGAGGTCGGTGACCGGGCCGTGCCCGAAGCCGCGGGCGCTCATCCAGTCGTCGAGCGCGGTGATCTCGTCACCGGCCAGTGGCGAATCGGTCGTGGTGTCGCTCATCGCCGTGACCTTAGCGGCCGCGCGCCACGTGGTGGGAAAAAGCGGGCAGACCCATTGCGTGAGCAAAGGTCTTCGGTAATTGTTGGGTAAACCGGTGACACCGGACACACTCTCCCCGAAAAGGATGAACATGTCACTCACTGCCCTGCTGGAACTCGAGTTCAAGCCCGACGCCCTCGACGACGCGAAGAAGGTCATGGAGCGGGTGCTCGGCGAGACGCGTGAATTCGACGGCTGCCTCGGCATCGAGATCCTGGTCGACAAGGGCAACGAGGCCCGCTGGGTCATCGTCGAGAAGTGGCAGTCGGAGGAGCACGACACCGCCTACCGCAAGTTCCGCGCCGGCCCCGGAGCGATCACCGATCTCGGTCCGCTGCTGGCCGGTGCGCCGAAACTCACGCACTACAACGAACTCTGACAGTCACGCGGGCGTGGGACGTCACCGTCCCACGCCCGCGGTCTGTCTTCTTCCGGCGTTTACAGGGCCAGGCGCGCGCGAGCGTCGGCGTATTCGGCGCGGAAGCGGTCGACGACATCCGCGACGGACGTGACGGCCTCGATCGATCCGACGCCGTGCCCGGCGCCCCAGATGTCCCGCCACGCCTTCGGACCGCGCGCGCCGCCGTCCGTGGCGGTCTCGGCCCCCAGGTTCATCTTCGACGGATCCGAGGTCTCGAGATTGTCCGGGTCCATGCCCGCCGCGGCGATGCTGCCGCGCAGGTAGTTGGCGTGAACGCCGCTGAACAGGTTCGTGTAGACGATGTCGGACGCGGTCGAATCGACCAGCATCTGCTTGTAGGCGTCCGACGCGTTGGCCTCGGTGGTCGCGATGAACGCCGAGCCG
Organism: Rhodococcus sp. NPDC003382; assembly: GCF_053589135.1. Taxonomy (NCBI): domain Bacteria; kingdom Bacillati; phylum Actinomycetota; class Actinomycetes; order Mycobacteriales; family Nocardiaceae; genus Rhodococcus; species Rhodococcus sp. NPDC003382. The sequence goes on along the minus strand of NZ_JBSFRH010000008.1, from coordinate 74,270 downwards.
ACGTACGCGAGGTCGGCGCCGGCGGCCTGCGCGGCCAGGATCGAGTTGCCGTGCGCGATCGACCCGGACAGCAGCAGCGGACCGTCGAACCAGGTGCGGATCTCCTGGATCAGCGCGAACGGCGACTGGGTGCCGGCGTGACCGCCCGCCCCGGCGGCGACCGCGATCAGACCGTCCGCGCCCTTCTCGATCGCCTTCTTCGCGAACCGGTTGTCGATGACGTCGTGCAGCACGATGCCGCCGTAGGAGTGCACGGCGTCGTTGACGTCCTGCCGGGCGCCGAGCGAGGTGATGACGATCGGCACCTCGAACTCGACGACGGTCGCGAGGTCCTCGGCGAGCCGGTCGTTCGACTTGTGGACGATGAGATTCACCGCGAACGGGGCCGCCGGCGAATCGGGATTGTTGGCGTCGTGCTTGGCCAGTTCCTCGGTGATCCGCATCAGCCATTCGCGCAGCTGCGACTGTGGGCGCGCGTTGAGCGTCGGGAACGAACCGACGATCCCTGCCTTGCACTGCGCGATCACCAGGTCCGGGTTGGACACGATGAACATCGGCGAGGCGACGACGGGCAGGCGCAGGCGGTCGCGCAGGACGGGCGGCAGACTCATCGATTTTCTCCTGAGGGTAGGGGGGTCAGGCTTGGCCGAGTTGGGCGGCCATGCGGGGGATCAGTGCCTGCAGGCCCTTGATCGGGCGGACCATGACCGTGAATCGGGTGATGCGGTCGTGTTCGTCCCACTCGATCATGTCCACCCCGTTGACCTGGACCCCGTCGAGATCGGCGACGAACTCGAGCACCGCCGAGTTCGGGGCGTACCACTCGCCGACGAAGTGGAATCCGGTGCCGTCGCCGAACACGGTCACCGCCGCACGGAGGTAGGCGAGCGTCGCGGCCTTGCCTTCCTGCGGGGTGAAGACGACCGGAGACCGGAAGACGGCGTCGTCGGCGATCAGCGCGTCGAGCGCGGCGAGGTCCTTCGTCTCGGTCACGCGGTGCCAGCGGTCGACTACAACAGGGCGCTCGGTGTTCGTCACGGTGGTCGCCTCTCGGTCGCGGGATGCTGCCGAGCGTAGGGCCCTCACCATTAAACAGTCAATGGTGACCGTTCATCGGGGTTGCAGGCTGCGGGTCGATGGTCGGTCCTCGAAGGGCCGTTCGCGAGTGCAGCCCGAGAGGCCGCAGACCCGACAATGTAAGGTCCTACGGCATGGGTGACATTCTCGAAATCGTGGGCGTGGCTGTGGTGATCATCGTGGTGCTGCAGGTGATCTTGGGATCGCTGGCACTGCTGTGGATCTCGACGGTCAACCCGCACTTCATGCAGCGCAACAAGTGACGCGCTGAGCTCGTAGAACAACTGGGCTCGTAGAACAACAGAGCTCGTAGAACAACAGGCTTGTAGAACACGCGCTGGGGCGGCCGGTCCGGTCAGCCCCAGCCCAGTTCGTGGAGGCGGTCCTCCTCGATTCCGAAGTAGTGCGCTATCTCGTGGATCACGGTGACCGCCACTTCGTGCACCACATCGTCCTCGGACTCGCAGATGTCGAGGATCGCGTCCCGGTAGACGGTGATCGTGTCCGGCAGCGACCCGGCATAGTGCGAGTCGCGTTCCGTCAGCGCAATCCCGTGGTAGAGGCCCAGCAGGTCCGGCTCCTCGTCGTGCCGCGCATCGACGAGCACCACCACGTTGTCGATCGCCTCGGCGAGCTGCTGCGGAATCAGGTCCAATGCCTCGGAGACCAGTTCCTCGAAGCGTTCCTCGTCCATCCGGACACTCATCGCGTGCCGCCCGGGAGCGGAGCCGCACCCGGCAGCGGGGTCGGCAGCGACCGCCCCTCCGGCACCGGCGGCGGCGGGACCGGCGGCTGGCCGTCGATCAGGATGTCGCCCTTCGCCGAACCGGTGATCGACGCGAATCCACCCCCGTCGACCTGCTTGCCGACCGAGCAGTTCACCTTGCGGCTGCCCGCGAGCCAGCTGTCGAAGTCCAGGTTGTCCCAGAACAGCGTCAGCGTCTTGTTGCGCAGTGCCTCCGGATCGCCCAGGTAGGCGTTGGTGGTCTCGGTGCACGTCGCCTCGAGGTACTTGTCCTGGTCCTCCGTGCTCGGCACCCCGCCGGGGAACTGGGCGGACATGTCCACCACCGCGGCGACCTCGAACGCGTGCGGTTGCGCGCAGTCCACCGGATCGGCGGGCACCCCGTTGTTGATGCCGATGCAGGTGCCGACCTCCCACGCGCGGGACTGGTCCTGATCGGCGACGCGACCCTCGATCGGCAGCAGATTGCCGGTCGTCGACGAGAACTGCAGCCCGCATCGCAGGGTGCGTTCGCCGGCTTCCCAGCCAGCTTCACCCGGATTGATAAGGCCGACGCTGAACTTGCCGTGCGGGTCGAAACGACCCTGCAGGTAATCCATGGCGGCGGGCGCGCAATGTTCGTCGCGCAGTTCCGTGAACCGCAGGACCGACGGGAATCGCGAGCCCGGACCCCACTCCGCGCCCGGGAACACGCTCAGGTCGATGTCCTCGACCACCTCGAACAGGTGGGTCTGCTCGCAGTCGACCTTCTCCAGATCGCTGGCGTCGATCGCCGACCAGGTCAGGCAGTCCCCGGCGACCGCGGTACCGAACGCTTCACCGGCCACCGCCCCGGTCGTGCGCAGCGCGCTGCCCGTGGGGGTCTCGTCGTCGGAGTCACCGAACCCGGCGAACACGGCGGTCGCGACGGCGGCGAGAACCGCGCCCGCGGCGACCAGTATCAATGCGCGACGGGTCAGCTGCGCTGACGGTGCGCGACGGGTCAGCTTCGCGGACGGCGGGCGCCGCGTGGACTGCTGTTCTTTCTCCTCGGCCATCGTCATCCATCATGCCTGGCGCCGGTGTGGGGAGTAATTTCGGTGTTCGTGACGGACGATCCGATCGATCCCGAAGTCCAGGAAATCGCCCAGCGGATGTTCGACGCGGCGCGGGCCGGTGACGCGGACACGCTCGCCGCCTTTCTCGATGCGGGCGGCCCGGTGAATCTCACCAACGGCACCGGCGACACCCTGCTCATGCTCGCCGCCTATCACGCGCATCCCGGGGCCGTGAATCTCCTGATCGAGCGGGGTGCCGACGTCGACCGGCTCAACGATCGCGGGCAGTCGCCCCTCGCGGGCGCGGTGTTCAAGGGGGCGGAAGAGGTGGTGCGGGCGCTCGTGGCGGCCGGTGCGGACCCCTACGTCGGCTATCCCACCGCGGACGATGCCGCGCGGATGTTCGGGAGGGACGACTACCAGCAACTCTGGCACCGGTAGGCTTCCCTCTCGTGATCGACCTCAAGTTCCTCCGCGAGAATCCCGATGCCGTCCGTGCCTCGCAGCGCACCCGAGGTGAGGACCCCGGTCTCGTCGACGCCCTGCTCGAGGCCGACGAGACCCGCCGCGCCGCGGTGCTCGCCGGCGACAACATCCGCGCCGAGCAGAAGGCGCTGGGCAAGAAGGTCGGTCAGGCGTCCCCCGAGGAACGCCCCGCCCTGCTCGCCGGAGCGAAGGAACTCGCCGCGAAGGTCAAGGAACTCGAGGCCGAGCAGCACGCCGCGCAGGAAGCCCTCGACCGCGCGCACCTGGCGATCTCCAACGTCGTGCAGGAGGGTGCCCCGGCCGGCGGTGAGGACGACTTCGTCACCCTCGAGACGGTCGGGGAACTGCCCACCTTCGACTTCGAGCCGAAGGACCATCTGACGCTCGGCGAGTCGCTGGGCCTGATCGACATGGAACGCGGCGCGAAGGTGTCCGGTGCGCGCTTCTACTTCCTCACCGGCTACGGCGCGCTGCTGCAGCTCGGGATGCTGCAGCTCGCCGCGCAGAAGGCCACCGCCAACGGCTTCACGATGATGATCCCGCCGGTGCTCGTGCGTCCCGAGATCATGCAGGGAACCGGGTTCCTCGGTCAGCACGCCGACGAGGTGTACCACCTCGAAGAGGACGACCTGTACCTCGTCGGCACCTCCGAGGTGCCTCTCGCCGGCTACCACTCGGGCGAGATCCTCGACCTGTCCGCGGGCCCGAAGCGGTACGCCGGCTGGTCGTCGTGCTTCCGCCGCGAAGCGGGCAGCTACGGCAAGGACACCCGCGGCATCATCCGCGTCCACCAGTTCGACAAGGTGGAGATGTTCGTCTACTGCAAGCCCGAGGACGCCACCGACGAGCACCAGCGTCTGCTGGCGTGGGAACGCGAGATGCTCGCCGCGATCGACGTGCCCTACCGGGTCATCGACGTCGCCGGCGGCGATCTCGGTTCGTCCGCCGCCCGCAAGTTCGACTGCGAGGCGTGGGTGCCGACGCAGGAGCGCTACCGCGAACTGTCGTCGACGTCGAACTGCACGACCTTCCAGGCCCGCCGCCTCGGTGTCCGGTACCGGGACGAGAACGGCAAGCCGCAGATCGCCGCGACCCTCAACGGCACCCTGGCCACCACGCGCTGGCTCGTCGCGATCCTCGAGAACCACCAGCAGGCCGACGGCTCCGTGAAGGTGCCCGCCGCGCTCGTTCCGTTCGTCGGGCGTGAGGTGCTCGAGCCGATCGGCTGAGGTCGCGCCGCCTTCGGCGAGCGAATGTGCCGGCCGCCTTCGGCGAGCGAATGTATCCCTCGTCTCCTTCAATCGACTGGGTGTACCACTCGCTCGGTCGGAAGGGGGTGCCCCGCCGGGCGTCCCCTCACGCAGGTGCGGTCCGGCTCAGCCCAGGATCATGCAGGTGGTCGAACCGCTCGCCACGAGCCTGCCCTGCTCGTCGCGGGCCTCGCCGCGTGACGTCGCGGTCCGGCGTCCCGAATGCTCGCAGAAGCCCTGCACCCGGATGATGTGTCCGGGCTGCACCGCCCGCAGGTAGCGCACCTGCAGGTCGAGGGTGGTGTAGCCGACGCCCGGGGCGAGGGTGCTCGCCACGGAGAAGCCCATCGCGGTGTCGAACAGTGTCGCGACGACCCCACCGTGCACGCTGCCCACGGCGTTGCAGTGGAACTCCTGCACCTCCAGCGTCACCTCGGCGAATCCCTCCCGCGCATCCGTGACCGTGAAGCCGAGCGTGCGCGAGGTCGGGTGGTGCGGGATGCTGCCGTCGATGAGGCCGCGCAGGAAGTCGAGGCCGTGCATGTCACGGTTGGCAGCCGAGGTGGGGGCGGGGTCGTCCCACGTGTAGGTACGTTTGCGATCGGTCACAACGTCGACCGTAAATCACTGGATGAGGCGGCGCCGAGGTGGGACGATGCTGTGCATGTCCCGTCGATGTTGACTTGCACCGACCACATCGCTGACCGTCCGCGCCGTCGCGTACTCCGCGACGCGCGAACTGGTGCCGCTCTACGGCGTGTACGGCCTGCTGTTCGAGGACAACGGCCTGTCGACGGCACAGATCTCCTCGCTGTTCGCGGTGTGGTCGATCGCGGCGTTCGTGACCGAGGTGCCGTCCGGGGCGTGGGCCGACATCGTGCCGCGCCGGACCCTGCTGTTCGGTAGCGCCGTCCTTCTCACCGCGTCGTTCGCCCTGTGGATGCTGGTGCCGAGCTACTGGGGCTTCGCGGCCGGCTTCGCGTTGTGGGGGCTGGCCGAGTCCATGAAGTCCGGCACATTCGAGGCGTTGCTGTACGAGGAACTGGCGGCACTCGGCGCGCGCGACCGGTACGCGACCGTCCAGGGGTACGTGAACTCCGCCGAGGTGACGAGCGTGTTCGTCGCGACCGCGTCGGCCGGTCCGCTCTACGCCCTCGGCGGCTATGCCCTGGTCGGGTGGGTGTCGATCGCGATCACCGTCGTCGACGGACTGCTGGTGTTCACGCTCCCGGCGGCACCCCGGACGGTCCGGGTCGACAGCACCGAACCTGCACCCGACGACGGTGACACTTTCGTCGCTCGCGACGGTGACACTTTCGTCGCTCGCGACGGTGACACTTTCGTCGCTAGCGACGGTGGCACCTTCGTCGCGCGCTACGTGGGGGTGCTGCGCGCCGGGACGCACGAGATCCGCACCGACGTGGTCGTCCGGCGGGCGGTGCTGCTCACGGCAGTGCTGATGTCGTTCCTGGCGCTCGAGGAGTACTTCGGCCTGCTCGCCCGTGACGGCGGTGCGTCGACCGCGCAGGCGCCGCTGCTGGTGTCGATCACGGTCGTCGGGCAGATCGTCGGTGCCGCGGTCGCCGGACGGACCGCCGTCATGACCGGGCGGACCATGGCCGTCGTGCTGTGCGCGGCCGCGGCGCTGCTCGCGGTCGGGGCGGTCGCCGGGGGAGTCGCGGGATTCGTCGCGATCGGCATCGGATACGGCACCCTGCACAACGCGGGGATCGTCGCCGAGGTGCGGATGCAGGACGCGATGTCCGGATCGGCCCGCGCGACCGTCACGTCGGTGGCCGGTCTGACCAGCGAGGTCGCGTCGCTCGCCCTGTTCGCGGGCTTCGCGGTGGGGTCCGCGTGGCTGTCGCTGTCGATCCTCGTCGCCGCGGTCGCGGTGCCGGTGCTGCTGACCGCGGTCGCGGCACCGCGCATGCTGCCCCGCCGCCCCCGCCCCACCGGGTGACGGGGCAGGGGCGGGACAGGATCAGAGCTTGGTGCAGCGCAGCTCGTGGCCCTTGGACGTCTTGCAGCGGCCCGTCTCGAGGTCCCACTGCCAGCCGTGCAGGTTGCAGGTCAGAGTGGTGCCGTCGACGACACCGAACTTCGACAGGTCGGCCTTCAGGTGCGGGCAGCGACGCTGGACCTCGTAGCCCCCGATCTCGATCGACGCCGAATCGTCGTGCGCCTCGGCGAACCAGCCGTCCGCGTACGCGATGCGCTCGTCGGTCAGGCACTTGAAGAACGTGTAGAGGAACTCGTTGTAGCCGCCCACGCGCCACGCCGTGAACCGGGTGGACAGGAAGATGGTGTTGACCCAGTCCGGCTCGTCGTCGCGCAGCACGGTGCGCACGAGTTCCGGCGCGATGCGGAAGCCGTAGCGGTACTTGCCCTCGCCCTCGATCGGTTCGCGGACGACCCGCTTCGGGAAGTCGAGCACGACGGTCTCGTCACCCATCACGAGCCCGACCGGGTACCCGATGCCGTCGCAGATCAGATCGGACTGCGCCATGATCGGCTCGAACTTCGCCTTGAGTGCCCCGAGCAGCGGCTCGCCCTCGGCCGGCGCCCACGTCGCCTTCTCGGCTTCGATGATCGGCGCGAACCGCTGCGCCATCTCCTCGATGTAGGCGGCCTTGTCGGTGAAGATCCGATCGACCTGCTCGTCCGGGATCGGATGCGTGAGGGTCATCCGATCGCTGCCGGTCAGATCCACGACCGAACCCGGAATCATCAGCAGGCCGCCGTCGCGGCCGTGGATCCGCAGCTGCTCGAGGAACACCTGCTGGTCCGGGAAGATGTTGCCGACGTCGCCGTGGTCGTCGTTGAGGTCGCGCAGCTCTGGATCGAGGAACACCGGCGGGCCCGCGGACGGCACGATCCACGTCGCCCCGACCTGCTCGATGTAGGAGCGGCAGCGGTCCATGCCGCGCTGGCGCTTCTGCTTGCCGAAGTTGCGCTTCGTGCCGGCCGGGATGTCGTAGACCATCGGGTACCAGATGGCACCGGAGTACTGCAGCAGGTGGATGTCGATGTGCCCGAACGCCTCGAGCATCGGATCCATGTCGATCGGCCGCGCGTCGTTCATGTTGAAGACGGTCGTCGTGCCGTCGGACACCACGAGACCGGAGTCGCCGATCGGGCCGTCGGCGGGCGCGCGCAGCGCGATGATCATGACGTCGAGCGAACCCTTGGGTCCCGTCACGGTGTGCTTGACGGAGTCGGTGGTCTCGAAGAACTTCGTGAAACCGAGGGCCTCGAGCTCACGCTTCAGGTCCGGGACCGGGTAGTCCGGCAGCAGCACGGTCGCGTCCTTGTTGACGTGCTTGCTCAGCGTTCCCGGGTCGAAGTGGTCCTTGTGCAGGTGCGAAACGTACAGGTAGTCGACGTCGCCGAGGGTGTCCCAGTCGAGCTGCGTGTTGTCCGGGAAGGGCACCCACGATGCGAAGTACGCGGGGTTGACCCACGGGTCGCACAGGATCGATCCCGCCTCGGTCTGGATGTGGAACCCGGCGTGTCCGACGCTGGTGATCTGCACTACGTTGCCCTCCTGAACTGGCGACCGGCGTGCCTACCAGGGTAGGCGGCGCCGTTCGGCTCACTTCGGCCAGGCAGTTCGGCACTGTCCCGAGCGGGGTCGATTCGGGTGTCGTGGTCGGTGCAGATCCGGCGGTTCCGGCTACTCTGGCCGTCGTGGAACCCTTCTACCGGACCATCATCGGCGTGGCGCGCACGCTCTTCGCTGCGCAGGGCCTGAAGTTCACCATCACCGGGGAGGAACACATCCCGGCGACCGGCGGCGCGGTCATCGCGATGAACCACACCGGATACATGGACTTCACCTACGCGGGCATCCCGGCGCGCGCCACCAAGCGGTATATCCGCTTCATGGCGAAGAAGGAGGTCTTCGACAACAAGATCTCCGGCCCGATGATGCGCGCGATGAAGCACATCCCCGTCGACCGCGGCGACGCCGGTGAGTCCTACCGCCGCGCGGTTGAGGCGCTCCGCTCCGGGGAACTCGTCGGCGTGTTCCCCGAGGAGACGATCAGCCGCAGCTTCGAGCTGAAGGACTTCCGGTCCGGTGCCGCGCGCATGGCACTCGAGGCGGGTGTGCCGATCGTGCCGATGATCATCTGGGGCTCGCAGCGCGTGTGGACGAAGGGGCATCCCAAGCGTCTGGGCCGCACCAACACGCCGATCGTCATCAAGGTCGGCGCCCCCGTCGTCCCGCACGAGCCGGCCTCGGAGACCACCGCGGAACTGCACGCGGTGATGGAGAAGATGCTGCACGAGGTGCAGCAGGGCTACGAGCACGAGCCGGGTGCCTACTGGGTGCCGCGCCGGCTCGGCGGATCGGCGCCCGGTCGCGAGGAGGCCGACGCCGAGGACGCCCGCGTCGCCGCGGAACGTCGCGCCCGCAAGGAACGCGAACGCGCCGAACGGGAAGGCCGCGCGGCCGGACCGGGCACCGACTCCGGGACTCCGGGACAGTGACTTGGTGAGTTCTCCCGTTCCGAGCCTCGTCGCCACCGATGTCGACGGCACCCTGATCGACGACGCGAACCGCGTGTCGGAGCGGACCCGTGCCGCCGTGCACGCGGTCGTGGAGTCGGGGACGCCGTTCGTGCTGGCCACGGGCCGGCCGCCGCGGTGGATTCCTCCGGTCGTCGAGGAACTCGGATACGCCCCGCTGTCGGTGTGCGCGAACGGCGCGGTGATCTACGACAGTGCGACCGACCGCGTTCTCCACACGACGCTGCTGTCCGCCGAGGAGCTGGCGTGGATCGCGGACGTCGCCCGCCTCGCGTTGCCGGGCGCCGGGCTGGCCGCCGAGCGGGTCGCGGCGAGCGCTCACGACGCGGCGAGCCCCCAGTTCGTCAGTGCCCCGGGTTACGAACATGCGTGGTTGAACCCGGACAACACCGAGCTCGCCGAGCACGAGGTGATCGCCGAACCCGCCATCAAGCTGCTCATCCGGATGGCGACGGCGACGAGCCGGGAGATGGCCGACGCGCTCGTGCCCGCGCTCGCGGGCCTGGTGGACGTGACCTATTCGACGGACAACGGCCTGATCGAGATCTCGGCGTCGGGCGTGACGAAGGCGTCGGGTCTCCGGGCGGCGGCCGAGCTGCTCGGGGTGCCCGAGGACGGCATCGTGGCGTTCGGGGACATGCCCAACGACATTCCGATGCTGACGATGGCCCGGTACGGGGTGGCGGTCGAGAACGCCCATCCCGACGCGAAGGCCGCCGCAGACGAAGTGACCGCCACCAACGCCGAGGACGGGGTTGCCCGTGTCCTCGAGCGCTGGTGGCGGCCGTGAACTTCTTCGCTCAGGGAGCGGGAGCCGGTGCCGGTTCGGGCGCCGGAGCCGCCTCCGGGGCGGGCGCCGGGGCCGCTTCCGGGGCGGGCGCCGCATTCGCGGACGCTGCCTCGACCGGGGGAGCGGTCCGCAGCGACTCCTCGTAGGCGTCGTTGTAGGCGCGCAGCACCTTCGTGACCGCGCCGGTGATCTCGTTGAAGATCAGCGACCCGTTCTCGAAGTCCGAGCGCCAGCCGTCCGGTACCCGGTATTCGTCGCTGATCGGCAGGCCGAGTTCGCCCTCGTCGAGCCCGTACTGCTTCCACGCGTTGTAGATCTCGCCGAGCACCGTCCACACCCCGCCGTTCGGTGAGGTGTAGATCGCACCGTTGACGAACTCCGCGTGCTCGAATCCGCCCTTCGCCAGCAGGACACCCGTGAGCGCGGCGCCCAGTCGGCCGAGTTCGCCGCCTTCGGCGATCCACTTCTGCGCGAGCGGGGAGTTGTCGGTCAGCCGCAGCAGCTCGGTGATCAGGCCCTGAGCGTTGTCCGCCGATCCGGTCGACGGGGCTCCGGCGGAGTTCGGCGGGATCGGGGTCGAGCTGTCACCTGCGAGCACGGCGGTGTCGGGCTCGGAAGTCGACGGCGACGACGGCTTCGACGGCACCGACAGTCCGGCTCCGGCCGCCGCGGCGGCGGCGATGTCGCGGATCTTGCTCATCTGGGCGTATCCGGCGTCGCCCGGGCAGCTGGTGCTGCCGACGTCGCGGTGCGCGAAGATGATCGGCAGATCGACCGCGGCTCCCTGCGGGTAGGGCGTGAACGACGTTCCCTCCGAGTACATGGTGGTGCGGCCCTTGGGATCCAGACCGGCCTTCTTCAGCCGCCACCCGAGGAACTTGCCCACCGCGTCCAGCGTCACCTGTGGAGGCGTCACGCTCGAGAAGTCGCCCATCATGGCGATACCCACGGTGTTCTCGTTGAACCCACCGGCGTGCGCGCCCTGGACCGGACGGTCGAGACCGCCGGCGCGGCCTTCGAAGATCTGCCCGTAGCGGTCGACGATCACGTTGTAGCCGACGTCGCACCAGCCGAGGGTCTGCGCGTGGTACGCGTAGATGGCCCGGACGATCTCGGCGGACTCGGCCTTCGAGTAGTCGTTGCTGCCGGCCGTGTGGTGGACGGTGGCACCGCCGAGAGAATCGTCGTAGGTGGGTTCGTCGCAGCGCAGCGACTCGTCGGCACCCCACTGGGCGCGGGTGATGACCTTCAGTCCGCTCCCCGCGATGGGCTCGGCGACGTCCGAGAGGTATGCATCGGCGGCGCCGCTGCCCGGGTTGATGAGCACCGCGGTGACATCGTCGGTGGGCGCGGCGGCAGGCTCCTGCGCGCGCAGCGGGCGCGACGACGACGCCGGGACGTACCCGAGCTCGGGGGCCGGATCCTGAGGTGCGGCCACGGGAACTTCGGCAGGCGCGGGAGCTTCGGCGGGTGCGGGGGCCTCGGCGCCCGCGAGCGTCGGTTCGGGTCCCGGACGCGGCGTGAGCAGCACCTGCACCGCGCGCGTGAGACCGACGTAGATCGGTTCGGTGCCGCCGCGGCTGTCGGCGACGTTGTCCCGCCGGGTCGACTCGATCGGCTCGGTGGCCGTCCACGGGCTCCAGCTGCCGTCCTCGTTCCGGGAGCGGATCAGGGCGTCGGTCGCTGCCACGTCGCGGGCGGCCAGCGCGACCATGCTGAACGGGCTGTCGCGGGTGATCTCCTTGACCGTGGCGCCGATGCGATCGACGAGCCCGGTCGCGTCGGGGTTCGGTGCGGGCGTGATGGCGGGCAGACCCTCGACGAGTTCCTTGATGCTCAGGTCCGGAAGGTTGAGTCCGGTCAGATCCTGGAGCGGAACGACGACGTCGGGCGCGTTCGCGAGGACGACCTCGGCGATCTGCGGTGCGATCGCGGCGATCGCATCCGTGGTCTCGTTCGCGGTGCGGACGTCGGACGTTCCGTTCGTCAGGCCGGACACGGCGAACGGCGTGGCCACCGCAAGGGCTGCGACGGCACCCAGGACGATCGACGGCTTCGGGCGGCGATGCGGCACTGTTGCTCTCCCCTTGTGTGTTCTGCGTTCGTGTTCGGCGTTCCTGTGTCGGTTGTTCCGGGCGGGTCTCAACGGACCGAATACTCCGTTACAAGCCCGACTCCCTGAGGCATTTCGGTCTCATTTTGTGCAACTTGTGATTCTCATGTGACTGGTGTGTCTGTTGTTGCCTTGTTCAGTCACTCTTGCAACACTAGTCGCATTAAACCTTAAGCCTCAACCTGAGCTTGAGGATTTGTTCGAGTCCGATCGTGCGAACTGTCCGTTCGCGCGGCACCCCGGAGTGAGACAACGAGGGAGCGCAGCGCATGTCACGACAGCCGAACCGCCGCAGGGGACGAACCCGCAGAAGTCGCATCATCGTCGGCCGGCCGCTGCGCAGCGGCTGGAAGCCCGCGGTCGCGCGTGCCGCCACGCTCGGTCTCGCGCCCGCACTCCTGATCGGCGCCACCATCGGCGGCATCGTGCACGTGCGGTCCGGCGCACCCACGGTCGAGCAGGCCGTCTCCGCCGACACCCCGTTCACGTTCACCGGTTACGGCCACGGCCACGGCCGCGGCATGGGCCAGTGGGGTGCCTACGGATACGCGCAGGACGGGTGGACCGCGGAACGGATCGTCGGGCACTACTACGGCGGCACCACGCTCGGCACCGTCGACGTCACGCCCATCGCCGTGCGACTCGTCGGCCAGGACGACGTTCCCCTCGCGGTGTTCTCCGACGCCGGGCTCGTCGTCGCAGGTCAGCAGGTCGGACCCGGTGATGCCGCGCACCTGACGCCGACCGCGGACGGCGGCGCCGACGTCGTCGTCACCGCCGGCTGCTCCGGTGAGGTGCGGTGGCAGGGCCGCGCCGATCTGCCCTGGGTCGACCCCGTCGACCTCGGTGAGGACCGGCCCGCGAACGAACACCTCAAGCTGTGCGCCGACGGCACTTCCTACCGCGGCGCCATCGGGGTGGTGCTCGACGGCAACGCCGCCCGCACCGTCAACCGCCTCTCCGTCGAGGACTACCTGCGCGCGGTCGTGCCCGTCGAGTCGCTGCCCGGCTGGGCCGACACCGGCGGCGCCGAGGCGCTGCGCGCCCAGGCCATCGCGGCCCGCTCCTACGCCCTCGCCGAGCAGCGCCACGAGAAGTGGCAGACCTGCGACACGCAGAGCTGCCAGGTCTACGGCGGATCGGCGAAGGAGGATCCGCGCACCGACGATGCCGTGCGCACCACCCGCGGCATGGTGCTGATGCGGGACGGCAAGGTCGTGCGCACCGAGTTCTCGGCGTCGACCGGCGGCTACAGCGCGGGTGGCGACTTCCCGTCCGTCGAGGACCTCGGCGACAAGGTGGCACCGAACCAGCAGTGGGCCAAGACCCTCACCGCCGGCGAGATCGGCAACGCGTTCGGCGTCGGGGAACTGCAGAACTTCGAGGTGCTGACCCGCAACAACCTCGGTGCCGACGGTGGTCGCGTCACCCGGGTCCGGGTCGTCGGCTCCGACCGCAGCATCGAGACCACGGGCGCCGAGGCCCGCGCCAAGCTGGGGCTGCGGTCCGACTGGTTCACCGTCAACGAGGGCGCGGAATCGACCGTCCCGCCGAGCACCCCGGCCCCCGAGACGGGCCCGGAGGTCGCCATCACGCCGTTCGGCACCGATCAGAGCCCGGCGATCCAGGAGAAGTACAACGAGCTGGGCGGGGTCTCGGGCGAACTCGGTTCTCCCGTCGGACCCGAGCTGATGCTGCCCGACGAGCGCGGCAAGTTCCAGGTCTTCACCAACGGGGTCATCCTGTGGACACCGGAGTTCGGGGCCCAGGTGTTCGACGCCTCCATCCTGCGGCAGTGGCTGCCGGGAACCGGTAGCGCCGAATAACACAGCCACCCATCACGGGGACGAGGCGGCCGCCGACGGGTTCCACCCGCCGGCGGCCGTTTTCGTCGTCCGGTTCTCGCTGTTGACATTGACGCAACGTCAAGATGCACGCTGGATGTCACGAGGAAGGGAACGCCGTGACACAGCGTGAACAGACGACACAGCGTGAATGGTCCATTCAGGAACTGGCCCGCGCGGCCGGGGTCACCAGCCGAACCCTGCGGCACTACGGCGACGTGGGCGTGCTCCCGCCGAGCCGGACCGGGGCGAACGGCATGCGGTTCTACGACCGCGACGCGCTGGTGCAGCTGCAACGCATCCTGCTGCTGCGGGAACTCGGCCTCGGCCTGCCCGCGATCCGCGAGGTGATCGCCGGGCAGGCCGACACCACCGAGGCGTTGCGCACCCACCTCGAGCTGCTCGAACTCGAGCAGCGCCAACTGGGGCGCCGCATCGAGGCGGTGCGCACGACCATCCGCAAGACGGAGGCAGGTGAGGAACTGATGGCAGAGGAAATGTTCGACGGTTTCGACCACACGCAGTACCGCGACGAAGTGATCGAACGGTGGGGCCGCCACGCCTACGACAGCAGCGACCGCTGGTGGCGGGAGATGACGGACGAGCAGCGTCGCGACTGGCAGGCGGTCGCGGCGAGGCTCGGCGCCGACTGGACGGCCGCCGCGCAGGCCGGTATCGACCCGGCCGGCGACCGCGGACGCGAGCTCGCGCGACGGCACGTCGAGTGGCTCGGATCGATTCCGGGGACGCCGGGCTACGGCAAGACCGAACCAGACCGCGACTACGTGCTGGGACTGGCCGACACGTACGTCGCCGACGACCGGTTCGCGGCGAACTACGGCGGCACCGCCGGAGCCGAATTCGTCCGTGCGGCGCTGCGTGCACTGCTCGCCTGACGTGCGTGTTTCCGGTAGCTGCGGCTACCGGAAACACGCACGAGGACAGCGGTCGCCTACCCTGGTCTTCCGTGACTGCTGCATCAGCGCCCCAGCCCTCCACCGGTGACCACGACCTGATCGTCGTCGGATCCGGATTTTTCGGACTGACGATCGCCGAGCGCGCCGCAACGCAGCTCGGGAAGCGAGTACTGGTCGTCGAGCGTCGCCACCACCTCGGTGGCAACGCCTATTCGGAGCCCGAACCCGAGACGGGTATCGAGGTCCACAAGTACGGCGCCCACCTGTTCCACACGTCGAACAAGCGGGTCTGGGACTACGTGAACCAGTTCACCGAGTTCACCAACTACCAGCACCGCGTCTTCGCGATGCACAAGGGCCAGGCCTACCAGTTCCCGATGGGCCTGGGTCTGGTCTCGCAGTTCTTCGGCCGCTACTTCACGCCCGACGAGGCCCGCGCCCTGATCAAGGAGCAGTCGGCCGAGATCGACTCGTCGCAGGCGAAGAATCTCGAGGAGAAGGCGATCTCCCTGATCGGCCGTCCCCTCTACGAGGCGTTCGTGCGGGACTACACCGCCAAGCAGTGGCAGACCGACCCGAAGGACCTGCCCGCCGGCAACATCACCCGCCTGCCGGTCCGGTACAACTTCGACAACCGCTACTTCAACGACACCTACGAGGGTCTGCCCGTCGAGGGCTACACCGCGTGGCTCGAGAACATGGCGAAGGACGAGCGGATCGAGGTCCGGCTGAACACCGACTGGTTCGAGGTGCGCGACGAGATCCGCGCCGCCAGCCCGGACGCCCCCGTCGTCTACACCGGTCCGCTGGACCGCTACTTCGACTACGCCGAGGGCAAACTCGGCTGGCGCACCCTCGATTTCGAGACCGAGGTGCTGCCCACCGGCGACTTCCAGGGCACGCCGGTCATGAACTACAACGACGCGGACGTCCCCTACACCCGCATCCACGAGTTCCGGCACTTCCACCCGGAGCGGGACACGTACCCGACCGACAAGACCGTGATCATGCGCGAGTACTCGCGGTTCGCCGGTGACGACGACGAACCGTACTACCCGATCAACACGCCGGAGGACCGCGCGAAGCTCACCGCCTACCGCGACCGCGCCAAGCAGGAGGCCGCGCAGAACAATGTGCTGTTCGGTGGCCGCCTGGGTACCTACCAGTACCTGGACATGCACATGGCGATCGCCAGCGCGCTGAGCATGTTCGACAACACCCTCGTCCCGTTCTTCGTATCCGGTGTGCCGGTCTCGGGGGACGCATCGTGAGCGTGGGGGAACTCGAGGAGAACGTGCAGGGGAACACCGTGAGCCCGGACAATTTGCTCGGCAAGTCGCTGCTGCAGCGCATCATCCTGCCGCGCCCCGGTGAGCCGCTCGACGTGCGCACCCTCTACCTGGAGGAATCGCCGACCAACGCGCGTCGCGCGCACGCCCGGAGCCGGACCACGCTGAACATCGGCGCGGAGTCCGAGGTCTCGCTGTGCACCTACTTCAACGCGTTTCCGGCGAGCTACTGGCGACGCTGGAGCACGCTCGGGTCCGTCGTGCTGCGCCTCGAACTGTCCGGGCACGGCCGGGTCGACGTCTACCGCAGCAAGGCCGACTCGAGCCGCATCCACGTGCAGGGCCGCGAGTTCACCGCTGCCGGTGACGCCGCGACGATCGTCGAACTCGAGACGGACCTCGGCCCGTTCGAGGACGGCGGCTGGATCTGGTTCGACATCACCACAGACACCGACGTCACGCTCGTCTCCGCCGGTTGGTACGCGCCGGTCGAGGCGCCCGGCAAGGCGTCGGTCGCCGTCGGCATCCCGACGTTCAACCGTCCCGCCGACTGCGTGAAGGCGCTGCGGGCGCTCGCGTCGGATCCGCTGGTCATGGACGTCGTCGACGCCGTGATCATCCCCGACCAGGGCACCCGCAAGGTCCGCGACGAGGACGACTTCGCCGAGGCCGCCGCGCCGTTCGGCGACCGGCTGGTCATCCACGACCAGGCCAATCTCGGTGGTTCCGGTGGCTACAGCCGCATCATGTACGAGGCGTTGAAGACCACCGATTCTCCTTACATCCTCTTCATGGACGACGACATCGAGATCGAACCGGACTCGGTGCTGCGCGCGCTGGCCCTGTCGCGGTTCGCGAAGTCCCCGATGCTCGTCGGCGGCCAGATGCTCAATCTGCAAGAGCGCAGTCACCTGCACACGATGGGCGAGGTCGTGAACCGGTCGATCTTCATGTGGTCGGCCGCCCCGAACGTCGAATACGACCACGACTTCGCGGCGAAGCCGCTGCGTGACCGCGAGAACTCGAAGCTGCTGCACCGCCGCATCGACGTCGACTTCAACGGCTGGTGGATGTGCATGATCCCGCGCGTCGTCGCGGAGGAGATCGGCCAGCCGCTGCCGCTGTTCATCAAGTGGGACGACGCCGAGTACGGGCTGCGGGCGCGCGCCGCCGGCTACCCGACGGTGACGATGCCCGGTGCCGCGATCTGGCACATGGCCTGGTCCGACAAGGACGACGCGATCGACTGGCAGGCGTACTTCCACCTGCGCAACCGGCTCGTCGTGGCGGCGCTGCACATGCCCGGCGACGGCCGCGGCCTGGTGCTCGACACGGTCAAGGCGACGATCAAGCACCTCGTGTGCCTCGAATACTCGACCGTCGCGATCCAGAACAAGGCCATCGAGGACTTCCTCGCCGGACCGGACAGGCTCTTCGAGCTGCTCCCGACCGCCCTCGGCCAGGTGCACGCGCTGCGGAAGAACTTCTCCGACGCGCGGGTGCTGCCGTCGTCGACGGAGCTGCCGTTGCCGTCGGGTGCCGGGGTGGGTGCGGTCGGGCAGCCGCGCGGACCGATCGGGAAGCTGTCGCGGCTCGCGAAGGGCGTCGTGCACAACCTGCGTCCGGCCGCCGAGACGCATCACGAGCAGCCCCAGATGAACGTTCCGACGATCGATGCCCGCTGGTTCCTGCTGTCGCAGGTCGACGGTGTGACCGTCACCACCGCGGATGGGCGCGGCGTCGTCTACCGTAAGCGCGACCGAGCGCAGGCCGGAGCACTGTTGTCCGAGGCGCTGCGACTGCGGCGCGAACTGGCACGACGGTTCCCGGAGCTGAAGAAGCAGTACCAGGATGCGGTTCCTGCCCTGACGAGCAAGGAGGAGTGGGAGCGTGTCTTCGCTGTCGAGCAGTGATCGAGCTGCCGGGAAGACCGAAGCCTGGACGACCACCGAGTCGGAGATCCGGATCCTGCAGGCCGTGCAGGCCACGGTCGGTTCCCGGCCGCAGGCGATCGCGATCGCCCGCAGCATGTCGCACTTCGGTGAGCACGCCCTCGGCTGGGCCGCGATCGGTGGTGTCGGAGCCCTCGTCGACCGTCGTCGTCGCCGGCAGTGGGCGGGTGTCGCGGTCGGAGCGGTCGGTGCGCACGCGGCGTCGATCGTGGTCAAGCGCATCGTGCGCCGGCCGCGGCCCGACGATCCGACGGTCGCGGTGAACGTGTCGACGCCGAGCCGATTGAGCTTCCCGTCGTCGCACGCCACCTCGACAACCGCGGCCGCGGTCCTGCTCGGCCGCCTGACCGGGCTACCCTTGCCCGCGGTACTCGTCCCGCCGATGTTGCTGTCGCGACTCGTCCTCGGTGTGCACTACCCGACGGACGTCCTGGCCGGCGCCGCCCTCGGCGCAGTTTCGGCCGCCGCGGTCGTGCGGGCAGAAAAGAAGTTTGGAGAACGATGAGCGAGGAACCGGCCACCGTCACCCGGCCGCCCCAGAACCTGCCTGCGGGCATCGTCAAGGCCGTCCGGCCGCGCCAGTGGGTCAAGAACGTACTGGTGCTCGCCGCGCCGCTCGCCGCGGGTTCGGCCACCGAACTCGACGTCCTCGGGCCCGTCGCGCTGGCGTTCGTCGTGTTCTGCATGGCGGCCTCGGGTATCTACCTGGTCAACGACGCGATGGACGTCGAGGCCGACCGGGCGCACCCGACCAAGCGGTTCCGGCCGATCGCGGCGGGTGTCGTCCCGGTCAACCTGGCGTTCGGGCTGGCCACGGTGTTGCTGGTCGGGTCGATCGCGCTCTCGTTCCTGGCGAACTGGCAGCTCGCGGTCGTGATGGCCGTGTACATCGGCATCCAGCTCGCGTACTGCTTCGGGCTCAAGCACCAGGCCGTGCTCGACATCTGCATCGTCTCGTCCGGCTTCCTGATCCGCGCGATCGCCGGTGGTGTCGCGGCGGGGATCCCGCTGTCGCAGTGGTTCCTGCTGATCATGGCGTTCGGGTCGCTGTTCATGGCGGCCGGTAAGCGGTACGCAGAGCTGCGGCTGGCCAACAAGACCGGCGCGAAGATCCGCAAGTCGCTCGAGTACTACACCGAGACCTACCTGCGGTTCGTGTGGACGCTGTCGGCGACCGCGGTCGTCATCTGCTACGGCCTGTGGGCGTTCGAGCGCGACATGGTGGCCGAGTCGAACTGGTTCGCCATCTCGATGATCCCGTTCGTGATCGCGATCCTGCGGTACGCGGTCGACGTCGACGGCGGCGAGGCGGGGGAGCCGGAGGAAATCGCTCTCGGCGACCGGGTTCTGCAGTTGCTCGCGATCGTGTGGATCGTGGTGGTCGGTGGTGCTGTCTACCTCTTCTGACGTCGCTGCAGACGTCGAGTCGTCGGCGCGGCAGGGCGGACCGGCCCACCGCGTCCCCGGTACTCCCGGCTGGGCCCGCGGGATCTTCGCGGCGGGTGTCGTGGTCACCGGCCTGCTCATGTTCTGGGGCGCGTGGGAGCGCCGCTGGATCGCCGACGACGGCCTGATCGTGCTCCGCACGGTGCGGAACCTGCTGGCCGGCAACGGCCCGGTGTTCAACATCGGGGAGCGCGTGGAGGCCAACACGTCCACGTTGTGGACGTACCTGGTCTACGCGTTCGGGTGGTTCACCGGGGCGCGCCTCGAGTACGTGGTGCTCGGGCTGGCGCTGGTCCTGTCGACCGCGGCGGTGGTCGTCGCGATGTTCGGCACGGCCCGGCTCTACCGCTGGCGGCTGCGCGAGGCGAGAGGCACGCTGCTGCTGCTTCCCGCGGGCATGCTCGTCTACATCGCGGTTCCGCCCGCACGCGACTTCGCGACGTCCGGGCTCGAGAGCTGCCTGGTGATCTTCTGGATCGCGCTGCTGTGGTTGCTCATGGTGCGCTGGTCCACGACCGAGACGCCGGGGACCGCCGGGGTGCTCGGGACGGCGTTCGTCGCCGGCCTCGGACCGCTGGTGCGGCCCGAACTCGCGGTCCTCGCGGTCATCGCGCTGGCGATGCTGTTCCTCGCCGCCGACCAGACGTGGCGTGTGCGTGTCGCGATGGTCGCGGTCGCGGGTGCGGTGCCGGTGGGCTACCAGATCTGGCGCATGGGCTACTACGGCCTGCCCTACCCGAACACCGCCGTCTCGAAGGACGCGGGCGGCGCCAAGTGGGCGCAGGGTTTCGAATACCTGGGCAATCTCGTGAACCCCTATCTGCTGTGGTTCCCGCTGCTCCTGCTGCTGATCGTCGTGGTGGTGATGTTCTCGACGAGCCGCCGGGACGACGCGACCCTCGGCGAGCGCGTGCGCGGCCTGGCATCCGGCGACGCGCGCACCCTGCTCGCGCGGGGACAGCGGGCGCTGCGCACCCCGACCGCGGTGGTCGTGTTCGTGCTGGGCAGCGGCGTGCTGCTCGCGCTGTACTCGTTGCGCGTCGGCGGCGACTTCATGCACGGGCGGGTGCTGCTGCCGCCGTTGTTCTGTCTTCTGATCCCCGTCGCGGTCGTGCCGTTGCGTCTGCCCGAGAGCGGCGAGCCGCGCCGGGCGACGACGATCGCCGGTGCGGTCGGGGTGCTGTGGCTCGGCACGGTCGTGTGGTCGGCGTTCGCCGCCGGGACCACGGGCATGACCGAGGGGGCGGTGGTCGGCCGGTCCGGCATCGTCGACGAGCGCGCGTTCTACGCCATGAACACCGGTCACGCGCATCCGATCCGGGCCGAGGACTACCTCGACTACCCGCGGATGCGGGCGATGGTGGAGGCGATCGAGAACACGCCGAACGGTGGATTGCTGCTGCCGACACCGTCGTTCGACGCATGGGACGTGGTTCCGCCGCCGGAGCCGATCCCGCCGGGCGGCGCCGGGCACACTGTGTTCTTCCTCAATCTGGGGATGACCAGCATGAATACGCCGCTGGACGTGCGGGTGATCGATCAGATGGGGCTGGCCTACCCGCTGGCCGCGCACACCGAACGGCTCGAGGACGGCCGGATCGGGCACGACAAGGTGCTGTATCCGGACTGGGTGATCGCGGATACCGGGATGGTGAACGTGCACCCGTGGCTGCCCGGCTACCTCGACGAGGACTGGGTGGCGCAGGCCGGGGTGGCGCTCACGTGCCCGCAGACCCGGGAGGTGCTCGATTCGTCGCGGGCGGAGCTGACGTGGCCGCTGTTCAAGCGGAATCTGAGCCATGCGTTCGAGTACGCGAAGTATCGCTTCGACCGCGTCCCGAAGTACGAGATCCAGCGGTGTGGCCTGGAGCTTCCCCCGCCGCGCGGGTGAAACGACGGGTCACTTCTAGATCGTTCGCTTGGGTTCCGAGGCCGATCTCGATAGGATCACGCCAAATTACGAGTAGATAACGGTCGAGGGATGGGCGACCGGACCTCGCGGGCGACTTCCGTTGTGTGAGCAGGGGAGCGGAGGGTTTGTCACAGCTTCCGCAGTCATTTACAGTCTTGACCGCAGTGTGACTTGTGGCGCCGCTCCGCGGGCCGCCACCGCCGAAATCCGACGGGGAACGCGTAGGCGTACGCCGCAGATCGAGAAAGTGAGCATTGTTCATGCGTTTAGTCCCGAGGTTGTCGCAGCGCCTCCGCAAGCGTGTGGTCGGCACCGCCGCTGCTGCGCTCGTGCTGCCGGTCGCGGCCGGTGTCGCCGGAACCACCGCAGCCCTGGCCGCCCCCGCGCAGTCCGCCCCGATCGCGCACAGCGCGCCGGCCGGCGGCTTCGAGGAGGTCTTCGTCGACTCCGACATGGGCCCGATCAAGGTGCAGATCCAGTGGGCCGCCCGTGGTGGCGACGCCGCGCTGTACCTGCTCGACGGCCTGCGTGCCCGGGACGACGCGAACGCGTGGACGTTCGAGACGAACGCGCTCACCCAGTTCGCCAACGACAATGTCTCGCTCATCATGCCGGTCGGCGGTGAGTCGAGCTTCTACACCGACTGGTACGCCCCGAGCAACCTCAACGGGCAGGACGTCACCTACAAGTGG
Source organism: Rhodococcus sp. NPDC003382 (assembly GCF_053589135.1). NCBI lineage: Bacteria > Bacillati > Actinomycetota > Actinomycetes > Mycobacteriales > Nocardiaceae > Rhodococcus > Rhodococcus sp. NPDC003382. The sequence goes on along the minus strand of NZ_JBSFRH010000008.1, from coordinate 52,187 downwards.
GAGACCTTCCTGACCGAGCAGCTGCCCGAGTACCTCGCCACGCGCGGTGTCTCGCCGAACAACAACGGCATCCTCGGCCTGTCGATGGGTGGCTCCGCCGCTCTGACGCTGGCCGCGTACCACCGCGACCAGTTCAAGTTCGCGTCGTCGCTGTCGGGTTACCTGAACCTGTCCGCTCCGGGCATGCGTGAGGCCATCCGCGTCGCGATGCTCGACGCCGGTCGCTACAACGTCGACTCGATGTGGGGCCCGCCGTGGAGCCCGGCCTGGCTGCGCAACGACCCGTTCGTCTTCGCGCCGAAGCTCGAGGGCCTGTCGCTGTACATCTCGGCGGCCAGCGGCCTGCCCGGCCAGCACGACAACCCGAAGGGCCTGACCGGCTTCTACAACACCGGCAACGCGATGGGCCTCGAGGCGCTGTCCCTCGTCCAGACCCGCGCCTTCCAGGTGAAGCTGGCCACGCTCGGCATCCCGGCCACGTTCGACTTCCCGGCCCGCGGTACCCACGCGTGGAAGTACTGGGAGGACGAGCTGTGGAAGGTCCGCCCGCAGATCCTGGACGCCCTGAACGCGCACTGACGCTTCAACCGCGCACGTAATCGGCGCACACTGCCGACACCATGCCGCCCGATCGCCCCGCAGGGGGTGATCCGGGCGGCATGCGTCGTTGTGAACAATTTTCTCACCAGTCACAGCGCGCCGTCACCGATCCTGGGACTTTCCCGTGTACAAACGATCTTCGGACGCAGTGGAAGCGACCTTCGTACACGAAGGGGTTGGACAGGCTCCCGCGAACCGGCCCCGGCAACGCAGGAAGTGAGCGATGCACATGCGAACAGTGATCGGTGGTCCCCGAGTGAAGCGACGCATCCTGGCCGCACTCGCCGCGACGCTGGTTGCGCCGATGGCGGCGGGACTGACCACCGCCGCGGTCGCATCCGCGGAACCTGCCCGGACCGAGCCCGCCACCACGCAGGCCCCGGCGTCGGGTGTGAACGTCCGGCGCGTCGACTGGCTCACCGATCGCCGCGTCGCCGTGTGGATCGAATCCCCGTCGATGGGCACCCCGATCCAGGTCCAGCTGCTTCTGGCCCGGGACTGGAACATCCGGCCCGACGCGCGCTTCCCCGTCGTGTACATGCTCGACGGGATGCGCGCCCGTGACGACGAGAACGGCTGGACCCTCGAGACGGACGCCGAGGCGTTCTTCGCGGACAAGAACGTCACCGCCGTGCTGCCCATCGGTGGCCAGTCCAGCTTCTACGCGGACTGGGTGGACCAGAACAACGGGCAGAACTACAAGTGGGAGACGTTCCTGACCAAGGAACTGCCGCAGGTCCTCGAACGCGACTGGCGGGCCACGAGCACCCGCGGTGTGGTCGGCCTGTCCATGGGCGGTACCGCCGCGATGTTCCTGCCCGCCCGCAATCCCGGCTTCTTCCAGTTCGCGGCGTCGCTGTCGGGCATCCTCACCACCACGACCCTCGGCATGCCCGAGGCCATCAAGTACGCCATGCAGGACGCGGGCGGCTTCGACGTCGATGCCATGTGGGGTCCGGCCGGTAGCGAGAACTGGGAATCGCACGATCCGTATCTGCTCGCCGACAAGCTGCGCGGCGTGAGCCTGTACGTCTCCAGTGGCAGCGGCAGCACCGGGCCGTACGACCAGCCCTCGGGCGTGCCCGGCGTCAGCACCAACTACGCGGGCATGGGCCTCGAGATCCTGTCGCGGCTGACCTCGCAGGCGTTCGCCACCAAGCTCAACAAGATCGGAATCCCCGCGCAGGTCGTGTACCGCCCGTCCGGCACCCACTCGTGGCCGTACTGGGAGTTCGAGCTGCACCAGCTGTGGCCGCAGCTCGCGAACACGCTCGGGGTGCCGGTGGACAAGCCGTCGTGCTCGGCGGCCGGGTCGATCGGCGACACCGCCGCGGCCAACCCGTGGCTCGGCGACTGCCTCACCGCCGAGTACCCGGTGGCCGGCGGACGGGTCCAGGACTTCCGGTTCGGCCGGGTTTTCGCATCCGACGCGGGCACCTTCCCGGTCGCCGGTGCCATCGGCGGCGCCTACCAGGGCAGTGGCGGTCCGGCAGGCCCGCTCGGCTTCCCGAAGACCGGGGAGAACGGCACCCCCGACGGGCGCGGCCGGTTCAACCACTTCCAGCACGGTTCGATCTACTGGACGCCGCAGACCGGCGCCCACGCGATCCGCGGTGTGCTCCTCGACGAATGGGCGCGACAGGGCTGGGAGGGCGGCCCGCTCGGCTACCCCGTGTTCGACGAGATCGTGACGCCGAACAAGCCGGGTCTGGTCCAGGGCTTCGAGATCGGCTCGCTGTACTGGAGCGAACCCACCGGCGCCCACGCCGTGCAGGGCCTGATCATGGGCAAGTACGCCGAGATGGGGTACGAGAACAGCTGGCTCGGGTTCCCGAAGACCAGCGAGATCCCCGTCAAGGACGGTGGCCGCTTCAACGCGTTCGAGGGCGGCAACATCTACTGGAGCCCGCTGAGCGGCGCCTGGCCGGTGCGCAACGGCCCGATCTTCGACGCCTGGAGGGACGCCGGCTACGAGAACGGCCGACTGGGCTTCCCGATCAGCGACGAGTTCCCGATCGAGGGCGGGGTCCGGCAGAACTTCCAGGGCGGGTTCGTCACCCGGGTCGGTGACGTCACCGCGGTGAGTCCCTAGGCCACGACCCTCCAGGACCGGTCTCGACCGCGCGGTCGGGGGCACCTATCGTCGGGCGGTGATCGGAGCGACGGCTTCGATCACCGCCCGAAGCTCTCTGTAGCCTGGGGCGGGGCCGGCCCGTCCGGCCCCACGACACTGTTCGCCCGTCAGACCGTTTGCTCACGAAACCGGATGCGAGGACACCACCACATGCCTGCACGGACCCGTTCGCGTTCGACCCGCGTGGTCGGCGCCTGCGTTGCCGCACTGACCGCCGCCGCTGTGCTGGGCGCCTGCGGAAGCGACGATTCCACCGCGACGAGCACCCCGTCGGCGACGACGTCCGCGACGGCCGCGACCACGTCGGCATCCGCGACGGCGACGACGGGCGCCGAGGGCACCGCAGCGGAATCTCCCGCCGTCGAAGCACCCGTGACCAGCCCCGGCGAGGCCGCGACCGCGCCGCCGGCCGAACCCCAGACCGCACCGGGCTTCCCCGGCCCGACCGAGGTCCCCACCGATTCGCGGGACGCGGCGTTCCTCGACGCGTTGCGCGCGGAGGGGGTCGAGCCGTCCGGCGATGGCAGCAGCGCGATCAACACCGCCAACTACATCTGCGGTGCGATCGCCCAGGGCGGCAGCGAGGACGAGATCAAGACGATCGTCACGGCCCTGGTCGGCAGCGACGCCGTCGCCTCGGGGATCGAGATCACCGAGGAGCAGGCCGCCGAGACCGCGAACGTCTACATCGCGACCGCCAAGTCGACCTACTGCAGCTAGGGGAGGATCCACAGCATGATGGCCAGGACGAAGACGAGGCGGCGCGGACGCGTCCTCGTCGTGATCGTTGCGCTTCTCGTCCTGGTCGTCGTGCTGGCGCTGTGGTACATCTTCGCCGGGCGGCTGCCCACGCCGGTCCCGCCGATCCCGCCGACGCCGGAGCAGCCGCAGTCGCAACCCGCGGAGTGCCCCGACGTCCAGGTGGTGTCGGTGCCCGGCACGTGGGAATCCGCGGTCGGCGACGATCCGTACAACCCGACGGCCAACCCGTTCTCGTTGATGTTGAACGTGACCCGGCCGTTGCAGCAGCAGTTCGATCCGCAGCGCGCGGACGTCTACACCGTGCCGTACGTCGCGCAGTTCTCCAATCCGATCGCGCTGCCGCCGGACGGTCAGCAGTCGTACAACAACAGCCGCACCGCGGGCACCGCGGCGATGGAGGACATCCTGACGCGCCGCTTCGCCGAGTGCCCGCTCACGTCCTACATCCTCACGGGCTTCTCCCAGGGCGCGGTGATCACCGGTGACGTCGCGGCGAAGATCGGGGCCGGGAACGGGCCGGTGCCCGCGGATCGCGTGCTCGGTGTCGCGCTCATCGCCGACGGCCGGCGTGACCCCGACGCGGCCCCGACGATCGGCCCCCCGGTGTCCGGGGTGGGCGCCGAGCTGGCGCTGGCCGGGCTCCGGCTACCGGGTATCACCCTGACCGGTCCCAGGCCGGGTGGGTTCGGTGAACTCGCCGACCGGACCGTGCAGATCTGCGCGCCCAGCGACGGCATCTGCGACGCCCCGCCGGACGCGCTCAATCCCGGCAATCTGCTCGCGAGTGCGCCGCGGCTGCTCGAGTACTACAACAACCCGGTGCATGCGATGTACAACACGTTCGTCGTCGACGACGCCGGCGCCACGGCGACGCAGTGGGTCGCGAGCTGGGCCGCGGACAAGATCAACGCGGCGCCGACGCCCCCGGAAGAGTGATCCGAGGATCTGGTTACCGGGCGGTAGTGTCGGGGGTCACGACCCGATACAATCTCTCCACCGTCGGCACTTAGACTCGACAATCGGGCTGCGTCCGGAGTGTCCGGGCCGTGGCGCACGGACACAGCACACTGGAGAGAAGGTTCGATGAGTGCGACCGACGGCTCCGCAGCACTTCAGCCGCGGAAGTTCCGCTTCGCCGCGGGTGGGGAGGGCAACGCCGAGGAAGGCGGGGCCAGGCGTTTCGTCAAGCTCGCGCAGCGGGCCGAGGAGCTCGGCTACGACAGCTTCATGATCCCGGATCACCTGGGCAACCAGGTCGGACCGATCGCCGCGCTCGGCGCCCTCGCCGTGGCGACCGACCGCATCCGGATCGGCACCGCGATGCTCGCGAACGGATTCCGCCACCCCGCGATCCTCGCCAAGGACGCCGCCACCATCGACGTGCTCTCCGGTGGCCGCCTCGAACTCGGGCTCGGGGCCGGCTGGATGAAGGACGAATTCGACAAGGCGGGCATCGCCTACGACCGTCCCGGTGTGCGGATCGAGAAGCTCGAGGAGACGCTGCAGATCCTCGACGTGCTGCTGCGCGGCCGGGAATGCACCTTCGAGGGCAAGCACTACCGCATCGACGGCCTCAAGGGCAGTCCGCGGCCACGTCAGGGCCCGCGGCCACCGATCGCGGTCGGCGGTGGTGGTCCGCGCATGCTCGCCCTGGCCGCCCGGTACGCCGACATCATCTCGGTGGCGCCCCCGACCAACAGCGACGGCAAGTTGTTGCTGTCCGGCATCACGATGGCAAGCACGATCGAGCGGGTGGAGACGATCCGGAAGGCCGCCGGTGATCGCTTCGCCGACATCGAGTTGAACTGGACCATCACCATGATCCTCGTCACCGACGACAAGCAGCAGGCCGCGGAGATGGCGCTGGGTGCGCTCGATCAGGGGTTCCCTCCGAACATCGAGGTCGACACCCGCCTGACGGTCGACGACATCCTCGAATCCCCGTATCTGGCAATCGGTTCGCACGAGGAGATCGCCGATCGGATCCGTGCGGTGCGCGCCAAGACCGGCATGTCGTACGTGGGCGTCTTCCCGACTCAGATGGAGGCGTTCGCGCCGGTGATTCCCCTGCTCGCGGGGGAATGACGTAGTGAGGATCTGTAACATATTCGTGATCTCGGACCGATGAACTGGTCCGACGGGTTGCACGTTCGCAGGCCACTCGGCAGCGAATGTGCGACGGTCCGTGTTACGCGGGCCAACGAATCGCGAAGTAATGAACGGGGCGCAACCATGTCGGGTGGTTGTGGGATCGCTTCGACAGGGAGAAGGAATTGAGCGTCGGTTTCGAAGAGTTCATCGATGAGAACGGTCATATCGTTCTGCCCGAGGGCAACACGCTGCTCGATCACCTCGAACAGCACACGAACGGTAACGGCGACGATCTCGCCTACCGCTACATCGATTACTCCCGCGAGCGCGACGGAGAGGTGCACGAGCTGACCTGGCGTCAGTTCGGTGTGCGGATGCGTGCGATCGCATCCCGTCTCCAGCAGGTCACCAAGCCGGGTGATCGTGTCGCGATCCTGGCGCCCCAGGGCCTGGACTACGTCGTGTCGTTCTTCGCGGCCATCTACGCCGGCGCCATCGCGGTGCCCCTGTTCGACCCGGACGAGCCGGGCCACACCGACCGCCTGCACGCCGTGCTCGGCGACTGCACGCCCAGCGCGATCCTGACGACGACGGCGTCCGCCGCGGGCGTCCGCCAGTTCTTCCGTCCGCTGCCGGCCGCGCAGCGCCCCCGGGTCATCGCGGTCGACGCCATCCCCGATTCGGTCGCCGACACCTGGACGCGCCCGGAGATCGGGACCGACGACATCGCCTACCTGCAGTACACCTCCGGTTCGACCCGGGTTCCGGCCGGCGTGGAGATCACCCACCGGTCCGTGCTCACCAACGTCGTGCAGATGGCCGACTCGATCGAGCTCAACGAGTCCTCCCGCGGCGTGACCTGGCTTCCGCTGTTCCACGACATGGGTCTGCTCACGGTGATCCTGCCCGCGATCGGCGGCAAGTACATCACCATCATGAGCCCGCGCGCGTTCGTGGCGCGGCCCGGCCGCTGGATCCGCGAACTCGCCGCCGTCTCCGACGGTGCCGGCACGTTCGCCGCGGCCCCGAACTTCGCGTTCGAGCACGCCGCCGCGCGCGGCCTGCCGAAGCCGGGGGAGACCCTCGATCTGTCCAACGTGATCGGGCTGATCAACGGCAGCGAGCCGGTCACCACGTCGTCGATGCGCAAGTTCAACGAGGCGTTCGCCCCGTACGGCCTGCCGAAGACGGCCATCAAGCCGTCCTACGGCATGGCGGAGGCGACCCTGTTCGTGTCCTCCACCAAGAGCACCGACGAAGCGAAGGTCATCTACGTCGACCGCAGCGAGCTGAACGCGGGCCGCATCGTGAAGGTGGACCGCGAAGCACCGGGCGCGATCGCCCAGGTGTCCTGCGGCTACGTCGCGCGCAGCCAGTGGGCCGCGATCGTCGACGCCGAGACCGGCGCCGAGGTCCCCGACGAGCACGTCGGCGAGATCTGGCTGCACGGCGACAACATCGGCATCGGCTACTGGGGTCGCAAGGACGAGACCGACGAGACCTTCCACAACCGGATCACGTCCCGTCTCGAGGAGAACAGCCACGCCGAGGGCACCGCGCCGGACTCCAACTGGCTGCGCACCGGCGACTACGGCGTCTACATCGACGGCGAGCTGTACATCACCGGTCGCGTCAAGGACCTGGTGATCGTCGACGGCCGCAACCACTACCCGCAGGACCTCGAGTTCTCGGCGCAGGAGGCCAGCTCGTCGCTGCGCCCCGGCTTCATCGCGGCCTTCGCGGTCCCGGCCAACCAGCTTCCCGTCGACGTGTTCGAGAACGAGGCCTCCGGCCTGAAGTTCGACGCCGACGACGCTTCCGAACAGCTGGTCATCGTCGCCGAGCGCGGCCCGGGCGCCGGCAAGGCCGATCCGCAGCCGATCGCCGACGCGGTCCGCGCGGCGATCTCCAGCCGCCACGGTGTGACGGCACGCGACATCCTGCTGGTTCCGGCCGGGTCCATCCCGCGCACGTCCAGCGGCAAGATCGCGCGCCGGGCCTGCAAGGCCGCCTACATCGAGGGAACGCTGCGCGGGGGGTATCAGCAGCAAGCATTCCCCGATAGCGTGTAACAATTGTTCTCTTTCCCGGGTAGCGTGGTGGGTTGATGGCTGACACTGAAATGACCGTCGCGCAGCTGCGCGAGTGGCTGCGGAACTGGATCGCCGACGCGACCGGGCAACCGGCGTCACAGATCTCCGACGACCGTCCGATGGAGGAGTTCGGCCTCTCGTCGAGAGACGCCGTGGCCCTCAGCGGCGAGATCGAAGACCTGCTCGGCGTCACGCTCACCGCGACGATCGCGTACCAGCACCCGACCATCGCGTCGCTGGCCACCCGCATCATCGAGGGCGAACCCGAGGTGCCCGCCGCCGCCGACGACGCGTTCTACGCGGTCGGCGGCGTCACCGGCGCCAAGGACATCGCGATCGTCGGCATGTCCGCCCGGCTGCCCGGGCACGTGGACACCCCCGCGCAGATGTGGGAGCTGCTCGCCGAAGGCCGCAGCGGCATCACCGACCTGCCCGAGGGCCGCTGGTCCGAATTCGAGGGCGACCCGGTCGTCGCCGAGGCCATCGCGAACGCCAACACGCGCGGCGGTTACCTCGACGACGTCAAGGGCTTCGACGCCGAGTTCTTCGCGATGTCGCCGCGCGAGGTCGAGATGGTCGACCCGCAGCAGCGGCTCGCGCTCGAACTCGCGTGGGAAGCGCTCGAGCACGCCCACATCCCGGCGAACGAGCTCAAGGGCGGCTCCGTCGGCGTGTTCATCGGCAGCTCGGCCAACGACTACCAGCTGCTCGCGGTCGCCGACCCGTCCGCGGCCGACCCGTACGCGATCACCGGCACGTCCACCGCGATCGTCGCGAACCGGGTGTCGTACTTCTTCGACTTCCGCGGCCCGTCGGTCACCATCGACACCGCGTGCTCGTCGTCGCTCGTCGCGGTGCACCAGGCCGTGCGTGCCCTGCGCGGCGGCGAAGCCGACGTGGCCCTCGCCGGCGGCGTGAACATGCTGCTCGCGCCCGCGGGCACCCTCGGTTTCGACGAGACCGGCATGCTCACCGAGGACGGCAAGATCAAGGCCTTCTCCGCCGACGCCAACGGCATCGTGCGGTCCGAGGGCGGCGGGCTCGTCGTCCTCAAGCGGCTCGAGGACGCCGAACGCGACGGCGACAACATCCTCGCCGTCATCGCCGGGTCGGCCGTCAACCAGGACGGACGTTCCAACGGGCTGGTCGCCCCCAACCCGGAGGCGCAGGTCGACGTGCTGCGCCGCGCCTACCGCGACGCGCAGATCCTGCCGTCCGGGGTCGACTACATCGAGGCGCACGGCACCGGCACGGTGCTCGGCGACCCGATCGAGGCCGAGGCGCTCGGCAAGGTCGTCGGCCGCGGCCGCGACGCCGACAAGCCCGTCCTGCTGGGCTCGGCCAAGACCAACTTCGGGCACCTCGAGGCCGCCGCCGGCGCCGCGGGCCTGATCAAGGTCGTCCTCGCGATGCAGGAGAACCACCTGCCCGCGTCCCTGAACTACACCGCCCCCAACCCGTACATCCCGTTCGAGCAGGCCCGCCTGAAGGTGGTCGCGGAGGGCGTCGACTGGCCGCGCTACACCGGCGCCGCCGTCGCGGGTGTCTCCGGTTTCGGGTTCGGCGGCACCAACGCGCACGTCGTGGTCCGCGAATACACCGGGCACGCCGGACTCGAGGAGTCCGAGGCCGAGGTCGAGGTCCTGCCGGAAGAGGTCGAGGCCCTTGCCGGCGAGACGGCCGCCGAGACCCCCGCCGCCGAGAGTGCGGCCCGCGAACTGCCCGTACTGCTCCCGGTGTCCGCGGCGCTGCCGTCGCGTCGCCGCCGGGCCGCCGCGGACCTCGCGGACTGGCTCGAGACCGAGGTCGGCAGCACCACGCCGCTCGCCGACATCGCACGCACCCTCTCGCGCCGCAACCACGGCCGCTCGCGTGCCGTGGTCATCGCGAACGACCGCGCCGAGGCCATCGCCGGACTGCGCGCGGTCGCGGCCGGCAAGCCCGCCCAGGGCGTCTTCAGCTCGGACACCCCCGACACCAAGGGCCCCGTCTGGGTGCTGTCGGGCTTCGGTGCCCAGCACCGCAAGATGGCCAAGCAGCTCTACCTCGAGAACCCGGTGTTCGCCGCCGCCGTCGACGAGGTCGACGAACTGATCTACGACGAGTCGGGCTACTCCATGAAGGAGAAGTTCCTCGACGACGCGCAGGACTACGACGTCGAGACCGCCCAGGTCGGCATCTTCACCATCCAGATCGGCCTGGCCGCGTTGCTGCGCCACCACGGCGCCGAGCCCGCCGCGATCATCGGGCACTCGATGGGTGAGGCGGCCGGCGCGTACATCTCCGGCGGCCTGTCGCTCGAGGACGCCGTGCGCGTCATCTGCGCGCGCTCGCGGCTGATGGGCGAGGCCGAGGCCGGCCTCGAGGGCGACGACATCCGTCTCATGGCGCTCGTCGAATACAGCGCCGACGAGATCTCCGCCGTGCTCACGGACTTCCCGCACCTCGAGGTCTGCGTCTACGCGGCGCCCACGCACACCGTCATCGGCGGACCGCAGGACGAGGTCAACGCGATCGTCGCGCGGGCCGAGTCCGAGGAGAAGTTCGCGCGCGTCCTGCAGACCAAGGGCGCGAGCCACACCTCGCAGGTCGATCCGCTGCTCGGCGAGCTCGCCGCCGAACTCGCCGGCATCGAACCGCACCGCCTGAAGGTGGACGTGTACTCGTCCGTCGATCAGGAGACCCTGTACCGCGCGGGCCACGAGGGCATCCACCCGGTCGAGTACTGGACCAAGGGCCTGCGGCACAGCGTGTACTTCACGCAGGCCGTGCGGCAGGCGCTGGCCGACGGATACACCACGTTCCTCGAGCTCAACGCCAACCCCGCGACCCTCATGTCCGTCGCCGCCACCGCGTTCGACGCGGGCGTGCAGGACGGCAAGTTCATCCAGACGCTCAAGCGCAAGGAAGACGAGTCGCTCGGCGTGCTCACCGCGCTCGCGCAGCTCTACACGTACGGGCACGCGGTGGATCTGCGCAGCCTGCTGCCGGACGGCGAGTACGCGGACCTGCCGCGGACCGCGTTCCTGCGCAAGGAGTTCTGGCTGAAGACGCGCATCGGTTCCGGCGGCAACGGCCGGGTCCCCGGCGCCCGCGTCGCCCTGCCCGATGGCCGCTTCGCGTGGGAGGTGCAGGCTTCGGCCGTCACCGATTCCGCGGCCCTCGCGACCGCCGCGGCCGCGCAGGTGTATGCCGACGTCACGCTCGTCGCGAGCGTCCCGCACGCGCCGGTCCCGGCCTCCGGCACGCTCACCACGACCCTCACCCCGCATCCCGGTGGCGCCTCCCTGCAGGTCCACGCGAAGGATGCCTCCGGGTTCACGCTCGTCCACGAGGCCGTCGTGTCCTCCGGCGAGGTGCTGCCGGAACCGGTCGTCGCGCCCGTCGAACGTGCGGCCGACACCGTCGAGGAACTGCCCGAGGTCGTCGAATCCTTCGGCGACAGGTGGGATCCGGAAGGTTCGGAGAGCCTCGAGGACCGGCTCGCGGTGATCGTCGCCGAGTCGATGGGCTACGCCCCGGAGGACCTGCCGGTCGAGATCCCGCTCATCGACCTGGGCCTGGACTCGCTGATGGCGGTCCGCATCAAGAACCGCGTCGAGTACGAGTTCGACATTCCGCAGCTGCAGCTGTCCGCCGTCAAGGACGCGAGCCTGCGCGACGTCGCCAAGTACCTGCGGTACGCGGTCGAGAACCGCGAGGAGGTCGCCGCGCTCGCCGCGCAGCAGGCCGCCGAGAAGGCCGCCGAACGGGCAGCGGAGGACGCCGAGGACGCCGCGAACGCGGTCACGGTGCCGCCGGTCGAGGACACCACCGTCATCGCCGAGGCCGAAGCGATCCTCGCCGAGGCCGAAGCCGAGACTGCGAAGGCCGAAGCGTCACCGGCTGAGGCGGCCCGGACCGACATCACCGATCAGCAGGCGGTTGCGGAGGCGTCCGGTCAGCACGTGCCGCCGCGCGACGCCGCCGAGCGTCTGACGTTCGCGTCCTGGGCGGTGATCACCGGCGAATCGGCCAAGGGCATCTTCGACACGCTGCCGATCCTCGACGACGAGACCGCCGAGCGGCTCGCCGCGCGCCTGACCGAGCGGTCCAACGGTGAGATCACCGTCGACGACGTGCTCGACGCCGAAACCATCGAGCAGCTCGCCGAGACCGTGCGCCAGCACCTCGAATCCGCCGACCGCATCGACGGCCTGGTCCGTACGCTGCGTGCCCGCCCCGAGGGTTCCGACGCCGTGCCGGTGTTCGTGTTCCACCCCGCAGGCGGATCCACCGTGGCCTACGAGCCGCTGCTCAAGCGTCTGCCCGCCGACACCCCGATGTACGGGTTCGAGCGGACCGAAGGCCCGATCGAGCAGCGTGCCGCCGAGTACCTGCCGTTGATCAAGGAGATCCAGGGCGACGGCCCGTACGTACTGTACGGCTGGTCCCTCGGTGGCGTGCTCGCCTACGCGGTCGCGCGGATGCTCCGCGCCGAGGGCAAGGACGTGCGGTACGTCGGCCTCATCGACACCGTCATGGCCGGTGAGAAGGTCGAGGACACGCCGGAAGAGATCACCAAGCGCTGGCAGCGGTACGCGAAGTTCGCGAAGAAGACCTACGGGGTCGATGCGCCGCTGCCGTACGAGCAGCTCGCCCAGGCCGACGACGAGGGCCAGGTCCGCATCCTCATGGACCTGCTCAAGCTCAGCGGCGCGAAGATTCCGGGCGGCATCATCGAACATCAGCGCACGTCCTGGCTCGACAACCGTGCCATCCAGACCGCGAAGCTCGAGCCCTACGACGGGACCGTGGTGCTGTACATGGCCGACAAGTATCACGATGACGCGATAGACCTCGAGCCGGCGTTCGGAACCCGGCAGCCCGACGGGGGGTGGGGCGAGGTCGTCCGCAATCTGGAGGTGATCCACGTCGGTGGTGACCACCTGCAGATCGTGGATGAACCGTACATCGCGAAGGTGGGGGCCGACCTGACCCGGAAGCTGGCCGAGATCGCGGCCACGAGGAGCTGAACGAGTAGTGAGCACCACGGCAGAAAAGCTGGCCGACCTGCGCAAAAAACTCGAAATCGCGAAGGAGCCTGCGGGCGAAGCCGCGATTGCGAAGCGCGCGAAGAAGGGCATCCCGAGCGCACGGGAACGCATCGACATGCTGCTCGACAGGGGCAGCTTCATCGAGATCGGTGCGCTCATGCGCACGCCCGGGAACCCGGACGCGTTCTACGGCGACGCCGTCGTCGTCGGGCACGGGACCGTCGACGGGCGGCCCGTCGCTGTGTTCTCCCACGACCAGACCGTCCTGGGTGGCAGTGTCGGTGAGATGTTCGGCCGCAAGGTGTCGGCTGTACTCGAGCACGCCCTGAAGGTCGGTTGCCCGGTCGTCGGCATCAACGACTCCGGTGGAGCCCGCGTCCAGGACGCGGTGACCTCCCTCGCGTGGTACGGGGAGATCGGCAAGCGCAGCGAACCGCTGTCCGGGCTGGTCCCGCAGATCTCGGTCATCGTCGGCAAGTGCGCCGGTGGTGCGGTGTACGCGCCGATCAACACCGACGTCGTCGTGGCGACCGAGGACGCGTACATGTTCGTCACCGGTCCCGACGTCATCAAGGCCGTCACCGGTGAAGACGTCAGCCTCGAAGAGCTCGGCAGTGCCCGCAAGCAGGCCGAATACGGCAACGTGCACCACATCGCCCCCGACGAGAAGGCGGCGTTCGAATGGGTGCGGCAGTACCTGAGCTACATGCCGTCGAACGCGCAGGAGAAGCCGCCGGTCATCAACCCGGGCCTCGAACCGGAGATCACCCCGGACGATCTCGAACTCGACACCTTCATGCCCGACGCCGACAACGCCGGCTACGACATGCACGACGTCCTGCTGAAGATCTTCGACGACGGCGAATTCTTCGAGATCCGGTCCCAGGTCGCGCCGAACATCATCACCGGCTACGCGCGCGTCGACGGACGTCCCGTCGGTGTCGTCGCGAACCAGCCGATGTTCCTGTCCGGTGCGCTCGACGCGGCGGCCGCCGACAAGGCGGCGCACTTCGTGCGGGTCTGCGACGCCTACGACATTCCACTCGTGTTCGTCGTCGACACCCCCGGCTTCCTGCCGGGTGTCGAGCAGGAGAAGATCGGCGTCATCAAGCGCGGCGGTCGCTTCCTGTTCTCGTACGTCGAGGCGTCGGTGCCCAAGGTGACCGTGGTCGTGCGCAAGTCGTACGGCGGTGGTTACGCGGTGATGGGTTCGAAGCAGCTCGGCGCGGACATCAACCTGGCGTGGCCGACGGCCCGCATCGCCGTGATGGGTGCGGAGAGCGCGGTCGCGGTGATCGGCCGCCGTCAGATCGAGGCCGCCGGCGACAACGCTCCGGCCGTGCGCCAGCAGCTCATCAACTTCTACAACGAGCACGTGGCGACGCCGTACATCGCGGCCGAGCGCGGCTATGTCGATGCGGTGATCGAGCCGTCGACGACCCGCCTCGAGATCCGTCGCGCGCTCAATCTGCTGCGCGACAAGAAGGTCTTCAAGAACCCGCGCAAGCACCACCTCCTCCCGCTCTGACGCTCCCCGGTGGCGGAACCTTCGTGGAAGGTTCCACCACCGGTGGATGCGCTCACGGATTCGGAATTCGCCTGCGCTACAGCATGAGCGATTCGAACTCAGCGCGTAGACAAAAAGTCGGCCCGTACGGAAGTTCCGTACGGGCCGACTTTCGTCATGTCACTCGTAGACGCGGAGGGTGCCCGGATTCCACAGGCCGGAGCGGGTGACCACCGTGGTCGCCTCCTCGGCGGGGGTCGCCTCGGGGTAGAACGGCGTGTACCGCTCGAGCGAACCCCAGTCGCGGGCCCAGTCGTCCTTCAGGTAGGTCGGCACCTGCTGGGGGCGGGCCAGCACCTCGGTGAACCCGAGGGGGCCACCGAACTCGGCGGCCTGCCACGTGTCGGTCGACGACACCGCCAGCGGACGGTCCGGCAGGATCCGGTAGTTCGGCATCTCGGCGATGCCGTAGCGGTGGTCGAACGGGCGCTGGCACGGGAACTGCAGGCCCACGGCCCAGTCCAGCAGCACCGGCTGCTCGGAGCCGACGACCGAGTTGAGGGTCTCGAGCGTCGGCACGCGCGGCGGCGTGAACGCCAGCCACTGGTCACCGGTGAGGTTCGGGTCGTTCGCGACGATCCGCACCACGTTCGTGTCCTCGGGCAGGTCCGCGAGCGGCACCCGCAGGTTCCGCCACGTCGGGGCCGGGCCGATGTCGCGCGGCAGGTAGGTGCCCTGGACCTCGACCGTTCCGTCCGGCTGCCGGGTTCCGTACTCGAGCAGCATCGACTGCCCGTAGGTGGTGGCGCCGGTGTCGTCGACGGACCAGATGCGGCCGGCCGCGGAGATCACGATGAGCGGCGCGTCGTCGCTGCGCTCGGGCAGCTGGTACCAGCTCGACGTGAGCATCGCCGGTTCCTGGATGCCGGTCTGGTAGCTGCCCAGCACCGGGGTGACCGCCGGGTCCAGCCCGAACGGCAGCTTCGCGGTGCTGCCGTTGACGGTGCGCGCACCCGATCCACCGGTGGTGCCGCCACCGGCTCCGGTTTCGAAGGTCGGTCCGACGCTCTGGTTGTCGGTGTTGCCCTGGCCCGGCTTGACCTCGACGTAGTCGGCGGTCAGGTCGGACGGAATCCCGTCGGGGCTGAAACCGCGCGGTGCGGCACCGGCCAGCGCGTCACCGTCCTGCGGCGGGTTGGCCGGGTCGATGATCGGTTGGAGCCGGCCCTGGTTGGGATCGACCTCGACGAGCACGTCGTCGGCGAGACCGCACGTCTGCCCGGCGAGCGCCCCGATGTTGGACCGCGCCAGCGAGTACGCCGGATACTGCGAGACCGCGCCCTTGAGCAGCGACAGCACCTCGAACAGCACCATGATGCCCGCGACGACCGTCAGCGGTGCCGCGGCGAACGCGCGGATGCGCCGGCCCTTCGGCGACGTCGGTTTCTCCGGCGGCGGCGCGTAGCCCTCGCGCAGGTACTGCCAGGCGACGAGCGCGAGGGACAGTGCGAACAGCACCAGGAACAGGGAGCTGGACTGGCGGCCGTTGAGCGAGACCGTCTTGTCGAACCACGGGATGCCGTAGCTCGACACGTACCACCAGCCGTTGATGCCCGCGAACGACACGGCCAGCACGAACAGCAGTCCGGCCAGGAAGATCGTGCGGTTGCGCCGCGACCGCAGCGCGCTGGCGGACACGACCACCGCGGTCAGTGCGCCGAGGGACCCGGCGATGCCCGCGTACGCCCCGAAGTGGTGGGTCCACTTCGTGGGGTTGAACATCATGAAGAAGATCGTGCCGAAGACGATGCCGATGAGCCGCCACGACGGGCTCACCGCGACCCCCGGGATGCGCCGGCGGCGCAGCAGCACCAGCAGGCACGTGAACAGGCACAGCAGCATCGTGAGGAACGCGAAGCGGCGTGCGAGCGACCCGTCGACGGTCTGCACCATCAGGTAGTAGTAGCGGAGGAAGTCGTTCCACCACTCCTCGTTGGGGCCGATGATCGTGCGCACGCGGGTGGCCTCGAGGACCGACGCGAGGGTCTGGTCGGAGAACACGACGACGAGCACCAGGGTTCCGGCGGCGAGGATCGGCGCCACCAGCGGCAGCGTCCCGACCTGGCGGTGGCGGCGCACGACGATGCGCGTCATGGGCCGGATACCGGCGAGCAGCGCGGCGATACACATCAGGCCGGTGGGGGCGGCGGCGAGCGTGAACGCGCCGACCAGGACCGCCGTCGCGGCGGGCAGCAGCCGGCCGGTGGCGATGGCCCGTTCGATGGAACACCAGGTCAGCAGGGCGCCGAGCGCGACGATCGGCTCGGGCCGCAGGCCGTTGTTGTAGGGCAGCCAGAACGCGAGGAACACCAGGCCACCGGTCCACAGCGCGATCCGGTTGGTCCGGACCGCCCGGCCGAGGCGCGGCACCACCTCGCGGCTGATGACCATCCAGCACAGCATCGCGGCGACCAGCGCGGGCAGGCGCATCCAGGGGCTGGCCGTCGAGATCTTCGCGAACACCGCGAGCACGTCGTAGTACCAGCCGAACGGTGCCTCGGGGACCCCGAACCAGCGGAAGTAGTTGGCCATGTAGCCGGAGTGCTCGGACGCCCGGGCCATCGTCAGCAGATAGCCGTCGTCCGAGGTGTTCGCGCCGAAGAAGTGCCAGCCGATCAGCGTCGCGAAGACCACGACGTCGACGCCGGTGAACTTCCACCACCGGGCGGGCAGGAACCGGCGGTGGCCGCGACCGTCCGTGCCGTCGAGTTTGGCGAGGGCACCCAGCGCCAGCGCCGTGGACAGCACCGCCAGGATCATCGCGAGCAGTTTCACGACCGTCGGCGACGACGAGAAGCGCGAGTCGACGTCGACGGTGACGTCGAGTCCCGGCACGTCGGCGTTCAGGTCGCTGAACACACCGACGACGAGCGGACGCAGGTCACCGGTGAGTTCGCCGGCGCGGGGGTTGCCGTTCTCGTCGCTCAGGCCGACGAACTCGGCGGTGGTGCGGTCGACGTCGGAGAAGATCGTGATCTCGCGGCAGGCGCTCGACTCGACCTCGCTGCGCGGCGCGGTCGCGACCACGACGTTGCGGTCGAGCACGTCGACGTTCTCCTCGCCGACCCGCACGAACATCGCGTTGAGCGCGGCACCCTCGCCGTCGGCGGGTGCGGTCGAGAGCAGCATGCCGCCGCCGTCGGGCAGTTCCGAGACGGTCGTGCACGGCAGGGTCGCGGACAGCCGCAGCGGTACCTGCGACATCAGCGGTGAGGTGACCGCCTCGGTCGAGCCGTTCTGCGGCCACGACACCGTTGCTTCGGTGACCTTCACCGGCAGGAACGGGGTGGCGATCGCGAGCAGTGCACCGAGCAGACCTGCGACGATGGCGACGAGGCGCGCAGTGCGGTACTGCGCGCGCAGGTCGGTCACGACCGGTGGCCGCAGGGCGGCAGGAGGAACGGTGGTCGTCGTCACGTCGTCGGGCACGATTGTCGATGTTATCTGCCGGTGACCTGTGGCGACACGCCCCCTCACCTGGGCGTAGCCTGGGTCACTCGATCAGATCCGGAACACCGTCACGAATCGGACCGGGCGACCACAACCCGGAACGGGTGACTTTCGTGACCTGGATGTCCGCCGTCGTCGCGGTCGGATCGATCGGGCTGTAGCGCTCGAGCGAACCCCAGTCGCGGTCCCAGTCGTGGTTCAGATAGGTCGGCATCGTCTGCGCGGTCAGCAGCAGCGGGATCCAGCCGAGCGGGCCGCCGCCGATGTGGTCCTGCCAGCCGTTGGTGGAGTCCGCCCCGACCCGGTCCGGGAGGATCCGGAAGTCCGGAACCTCGGCGACCCCGTAGCGGTGGTCGAACGGGCGCTGGCACGGGAACGCCAGGCCGACGGACCAGTCCAGCAGCACCGGCGCCTGATCCCCGACCACCGTGTTCAGCGTCTCCAGCTGCGGCATCCGCGGGGGCGTCACCGCGACCCACTGGCCGGGCGCGAGGTCGCCGTCGGTGACGACCAGGCGCACCGCGTCCGCGTCGGCCGGGATCTGTTCGCGCGGCACCCGCAGGTTCCGCCACGACGGGGCGGGCCCGATGTCGATGGGCGCGACCGCGCCGATCGGTTCGACGGTCCCGTCTGCGGTACGGCCGAATTCGAGCCGCACGTCCTGACCCGGGGTGATGACCCCGTCCGGGTCGACGTACCGCACGCGTCCGGCGGCGGTGACGACGAGCAGCGGCGTCGCGTCGGTGCGTTCCGGCAGGGCGTACCAGCCGGATTCGAGTTCGGCGCTCTGCTGCACGCCGGTGCGGTAGCTGCCCAGGACCGGGGTGGTCGCCGGGTCCAGGCCGAACGGCAACGCCACCGTGCTGCCGTTGACACCGGTCTCCCCGCGACCGCCGCCGGTGCCGGCACCGGTCGAGGTGCTGGTGCCGCCCTCCTCGGGGTCGACGGTGTTGGCGCCACCGCTGGTGGTGGTTTCCGGGTCGGCGGTCAGGTCCAGCGCCACCCCGTTGGGGGTGAAGCCTTCGTCGCGGCCCGCGCCGAGCGCATCCGCGACGGACCCGTCGAGCGGAACCAGCGCGGTCGCGTTCGGATCGGTTTCGACGAGCACCTCGTCGGCGAGACCGCACCCGCCGGTCAGCGACGCGATGTTGGACCGGGCGATCGAGTAGGCGGGTCCCTGCGCGACCGCGCCCTTGACCAGCGACAGCACCTCGAACAGCACGACGCCCGCCGCGACCACGGTCAGCGGCGCGGACGCGAGAGCCCGCACCCGCCCGTTGCGGTCGGGCTTCGGGGTGGTGAACGGTTCGCGCAGGTGGAACCACGCGGCGACGACCAGCGCGACACCGGTGAGGGCGAGCAGCGCGGTGGAGAAGGCGCGGCCGGAGATCGACGGCGGCTTGTCCCACCACGGGATGCCGTAACTCGAGACGTACCACCAGCCGTTGGAGCCGGTGAACGCCATCGCCAGCACGAACAACACCCCGGCCGTGAACAGGGCACGGTTGCGCGCCGAGCGGATACCCGCGGCGCCGACCCCGACCGCGGCCAGCGCCGCGACCGATCCGGCGAGGCCCGCGTACACACCGAAGTGGTGGGTCCACTTGGTGGGCGTGGCCATCATCAGCAGCAGCGACGCGAACACGATGCCGAGGATCCGGCGCGACGGACCGATCGCGGTGCCGGGGATGCGGCCCTTGCGCAGGATCAGCATCACGCACACGACCAGGCACAACAGCATCACGAACACGCCGAAGCGGCGGGCCAGCGACCCGTCCGGCGACACGGTGAGCAGCGCGTCCCAGCGCAGCCGCTCGTCGAACCACGGCACGTTCGGGCCGACCGCGGACCGCACCCGGGTCGCCTCCAGCACCGACGCGAGGGTCTGGTCGGCGAACACCGCGACCATCACCACCGTCCCGGACGCGAGGATCGGGGCGAGCGGCGCGAACCAGCCCACCAGCTGCCGCCGCGCCATCAGCGTCTTCACGAGCGGGCGGGCACCGGCGATCAGCGCCGCGACCGCGATGAGGCCGGTCGGTCCGGCGGCGAGCGAGAACGCGGCGATGAGCACCGCGATCGCGGCGGGCAGCATGCGCCCGGTCGCGATGGCCCGTTCGATGGAACACCAGGTCAGCAGGGCGCCGAGGGCGATGATCGGTTCGGGGCGCAGGCCGTTGTCGTAGGGCAGCCAGAACGCGAGGAACACCAGCCCGGCCGTCCACAGTGCGATCCGGTTGCGCCGCACCGCGACGCCGAGCCGCGGCATCACCTCACGGCTGATGACCATCCAGCACAGGATCGCGGCGATCAGCGAGGGCAGGCGCATCCACATGCTCGCCGTCGACACGTTCGTCATCAGCACGAGCACGTCGTAGTACCAGCCGAACGGGGCTTCCGGCACCCCGAACCAGCGGTAGTAGTTCGCCATGTACCCGGCGTGCTCGGAGACCCGGGCCATGTTGAGGATGTAGCCGTCGTCGGAGGTGTTGGCGCCGATGACGTGCCACACCAGCAGGGTGCCGACGACCACGACGTCGACGACGGTGATCCGCCACCACCGGGCCGGCAGCACCCGGCGGGCACCACGGCGATCCACCCCGTCGATCCGGTGCAGCGCGACGAGCGAGAGCAGCGTCGACAGGACGCACACGATCATCGCGACCTGCTTGACGGTCGTCGGCGTGGAGGTGAAGCGCGAATCGAGCTCGGCGCGCACCGACAGCCGCTCCGCAGCCGGCCCGGTCGTCAGATCCTGCGCGGCGCCCTGCAGGTCCGTGAAGATCCCGACCATCTGGGGGCGCACATCGCCCTCGACGGTCGTGACGGGTTCGTCACCCGGGCCGACGATCTCCGCGGCGGTCCGCTCCGCGTTGGCGGCGACGGTCACCGCCGTGCACGGCTGATCCGTCGGGGCCGACACCAGCACCGAATTGCGCAGAACCGCCTCGATGCTGCCCGGGGCGCCGTCCCGGCCCGGCACCGACCGGATCACCAGCGCGTTCTCGGTGGCGTCGGGGGCGTCCGGGGGAACGGTCGAGACGAGGGTGCCGCCGTCCTCGCCGAGCAGGCCGACCGCCGAACACGGGACGCTGACGCGCAGCTCCAGCGGTGAGTACGTGATGAGGGGGACTTCGAGGTTGGTGAGGCTGCCGTTCTGCGGCCAGTTCACGCTCGCGGATTCCTGTTTCACCGGCAGGAACGGCAACGACAGGGCGAGGACGAACCCGAGCAACCCGGTGACGATCGCGACGATGCGGGCCGTGCGTACGGTCGCGCCGGGGGAAGCGGTCGTTTCGGGCGAAGGGGAATCGGCGGGCACAAAGGTCGATGCTAGGCGAGTACGCGGCAGTGGGGGACCGTGCCTGTTCAGCAGCACCTGCGTGGCACGCGCCCGGATCGCGCTCGAGCCCGCGAGACGTCGGACTAGCATCGTCCGGTATGGCCCGCGCGACCGATCCCGTCGACGCACCGCCCGCCCGAGGCGGGGCCGGGCCGCTGCACGACGGAGATCTCGTCGCGGCGCTGCGTTCCGTGGGCGTCGCCGAGGTGTGCGGTGACACCACCACCCGGGCCCTCTACTCCTCCGACGCGTCCCTGTACCGGGTACCGCCGCTCGCGGTCGTGCGGCCCCGCGCCGCCGACGAGATCGCCGCGGTGCTGGCGGTGTGCCGCGAATACGGTGTCCCGCTGACCGCGCGCGGCGCCGGCACGTCCGTCGCGGGCAACGCCGTCGGGCCCGGTGTGGTGATGGATCTGTCCCGGCACCTGAACGAGGTGCTGGAGGTGGACCCGGCGACGCGTACCGCGCGGGTCCAGCCGGGCGTCGTGCAGGCGCAGCTGCAGCGCGCGGCAGCTCCGCACGGACTGCGCTTCGGCCCCGACCCGTCCACCCACAACCGCTGCACCATCGGCGGGATGATCGGCAACAACGCGTGCGGAGCCCGCACCCTCGGATACGGGCGCACCGTCGACAACGTCGTCGGCCTCGAGGTGATCGCCGGGACCGGGGATGTTCTGTCGCTGCCGGGTGCCGGCTCGCTGCTCGAGCAGTTGCGGACGGTCGCGACCGGTCATCTGGCCACGATCCGCACCGAATTCGGCCGGTTCGGGCGGCAGGCGTCCGGTTACGGGCTCGAACACCTGGCCCCCGAGAACGGATTCGACGTGCGCCGCATGTTCGTCGGCAGCGAGGGCACCCTCGGTGTGGTCACCGAAGCGACCGTGCAGCTGGTCGCCGACCCGCCGGTGCGGACGCTGGTGGTGCTCGGCTACCCGGACATCGCGGCCGCCGGCGACGCCGCGCACGGTGTGCTCGCATTCGGTCCGACCGCGTGCGAGGGGCTGGACTCGCGGATCGTCGAGGTGGTGCGCACCCGGCGCGGTCCCGGTGCGGTGCCCCCGCTCCCGCGCGGCGCGGCGTGGCTGTTCGTCGAACTGTCCGGGGACGAGGCCGGGGAGGTCCGAGCCCGCGCTGCGGCGCTGGAGAAGGCCGGGGGAGCGGTCGACTCGCTGCTCGTGGAGGACGCGGTGCGCGCGGCCGCGTTGTGGCGGATCCGGGAGGACGGTGCGGGACTGGCCGGACGCAGCCCGGCGGGCCTGCCCGCGCACGCCGGGTGGGAGGACGCGGCGGTCCCGCCGGAGCGGGTCGGTGCGTATCTGCGCGAATTCGAGTCGCTGCTCGAGGGGTACGGGATCACCGGGTATCCGTACGGCCATTTCGCCGACGGCTGCCTGCACATCCGGCTGGACATTCCGCTCGAGGTTCCCGGACTGCTGCGGGAATTCCTTTTCGCGGCAGGACAACTCGTCGCGTCGTACGGAGGGTCGATGTCGGGGGAGCACGGCGACGGCCGCGCCCGCAGCGAACTGCTGCCCCTGATGTACTCGCCTGCGGCACTCCGGTTGTTCGGTGCGGTGAAGACGGTGTTCGATCCCGACAACATCCTCAACCCGGGGGTGCTCGTCGACCCGGCACCGGTCGATCGTGACCTGAGAGTGCCTGCCGCACAGATCATCCGGAAGGACCTGGCGTTCCGGTACGAGGACGACGACGGTGATTTCACCCGCGCCGTGCACCGCTGCACCGGCGTCGGCAAGTGCCGCGCCGACACGACCGCGACCGGCGGGGTGATGTGCCCGTCCTATCTGGCGACACGCGAAGAGAAGGACTCCACCCGCGGGCGGGCGCGGGCGCTGCAGGAGATGCTCAACGGCGGTCTGGTCACCGATTCGTGGCGCTCCCGCGAGGTGCACGAGGCGCTCGATCTGTGCCTGTCCTGCAAGGGTTGTGCTTCCGACTGTCCCACCGGCGTCGACATGGCCATGTGGAAATCCGAAGTGCTGTACCAGACTTACCGGAACCGTCCGCGCCCGGCCGCTCACTACTCGCTGGGACGGTTGCCGCGCTGGGCGGCGTTGGCGAGCCGCGCCCCGCGCCTGGTCAACGCCGTCGTGCAGATGCCCGGGGTCGCGGCCGCCGGGTTGACGGTAGCCGGACTGGATCGACGACGCAGCGTCCCGCGGTTCGCGACGCGCACGTTCCGGCGCTGGTTCGCCGACAGCGCGGCCTCGCGGTCGCGGACGGGTGATCCGGTGCTGTTGTTCGTCGACACCTTCACCGACTACTTCACGCCGGAGGTCGGGATTGCCGCCGTGCAGGTGCTCGAGACGGCCGGATTCCGGGTGTGTGTCACCGAGCGGCAGCAGTGCTGCGGTCTCACCTGGATCACCACCGGACAGCTCGACGCTGCACGAAAAATACTGGGCCGCACCGTCTCCGAGCTGTTCCGCATAGGGGTGCCGATCGTCGGGCTCGAACCGTCGTGCACCGCCGTCCTGCGTTCGGACACCGTGGATCTGCTCGGGTCGCAGTCGGCGCGGGTCGTCGCACGGTCCACGGTGACGCTCGCCGAACTGCTCGCCGACCGGCCGCTGCCGTCGCTGGCCGGCACCACCGTCGTCGCGCAGCCGCACTGCCACCATCACGCCGTGATGGGCTGGGACACCGACGCCGACCTGCTGCGGCACGCCGGTGCGAACGTGACCCGGCTCGGCGGATGCTGCGGTCTTGCAGGGAACTTCGGCGTCGAGCGCGGCCACTACGAGGTGTCCGTCGCGGTCGCCGGGCACCAGCTTCTCCCGGCGGTCGAGGCGGCGGCCGACGACCACGTCGTCCTCGCCGACGGCTACTCGTGCCGCACCCAGATCGCCGATCTCACCGATCGTCGCGGGCTGCACCTGGCCGAACTCCTCGCCTCCCGCATTCCCCCGGCCTCCGGGTCCTGACTCGAGCCTCCGCCGAGCGGGAGGTTGTGCGCGATATTCCCGAGGATTTCGCGCACAACCTCCCGCTCGGGTGGTCAGAGGCCATGTTCACCAGAGTCGTCTTCTGTCGGCGCGCTTTCCGGTGGGGCGTGGTCCGAGTTCGTATGGGATTCGGAGGACTCGGCGGGTCTTGGCGTCGATGTCGCAGTTGCCCGACGCGACCGAGTGCAGGATGCCGTTGTAGACGAGGTCCCACAGGTCGGGGTTGCCTTGGATGTCGCTGATCTTGAACGAGCGTATTTCGTTGCCATGCACGTCTTTCAGCCGTAGGACGCGGGAGTATCCGTCGGCGGAGAAGCGGACGCGCGTGAGGTGGAAGGTGTCGACCCAGCTGCTGCGCCATTGCACCCAGGTGGCACCTGCGGCGGTCCAGACATTTCCGTACGTGCGGAACATCATCCATGCGCCCGTAGCGATGATTAGCCACGCGCCCCACCAGTGGATCCAGCGGAGATCACCGTTGGTGATGGTGAAGAATGCGATCGTGATCCCCGCCATGAGGATGGCAGCGGTGTACTGATCGCGGACGGTCGGCTGGATCCATTCGAGCGTGGGGCCCAGATGGTCCGGTGGTTCGGGTGGGTTTCGCGGGTGCCGGTCCGTCGGCGTGTGTTCGGTTGCGCGGTGGATTCTGGGTGCAGAGGGTGGACGAGGTTGGCCGGTGATCGGGTCGGGGACCGGGGGCAGGTCGGATATATGCATGATGTTCCTCAGAAGAGATTGCCGACCCAGCGCGCTGCCGAACCGGCAGCGCCGGAGATGTCGTCCCAGTGTTCGATCACTTCACCGACACCGAACGCGACACCGACTCCCGCGCCGACAGCGAGCAGCGTGACGGGTCCGCCTGCAGCACTAGCGAGGATCAGCTCGGTTGCTATGGTTCCCGCAACGAAACCGCCGACGTCTTTGGCGACTGCTTTCACCGCATCGCCGGTAGTTTCGGCATTTGCGACATCGCTGAAGGTCTGAGCCCCGGTCAGAATTAGTCCAGCTACCGGGATCTTAGATCCGAGTGACGATCCGATTGGCAAGAAAGTGTCCAGGTTCCTGCCGAGACTCTGTACAAATCTGTTGCCTCCAAGTCCTGCGAGCAGCCGGGAGTTCTCAGCAGCAAAACGAGCGGCGTCGTCGGCACTACTCTGGAATGCACGGATTGCCCTGGCGGCGGTCGCTTCCGGATACGGATCGCCCAGTCGAGCAGCTTCCGCTGCGAGTTCACGGAACCGGGACAGCATCGCCGCCCGATTCTCTGCAATCGGACCCCACTTCGTCAATTCGTTGACTGCGGTTCCGATGTATCCGGTGACGATGAACGCCAGGAGCCAACCCCACTGCGCCTCGGCATCTTTCAGGATCGTGGTCGGTCCGCGGAGCGCCTCCGCGAACCTGCTGTGCGCCGCGCCCTCGATTTCGCGACCTTCGGCAACGAGCTCGAGCGCGGCGTTGTATGCCGCCACCTGACGGGCGCGAAGGACCTGCGGTGCAAGGTCATACGAATTCGGATCGATCTCGATCGGTTCACCGATGCCGATCCCGAACTCCACCGGCAGACCTGCTTCCGCCGCGGTAGTTTCGGCCTGCGTCATGCGGGCACGAGCGGTGACGAGCTGGTCGGCGAAGGTGCGCAGGGCAGTGGCGATCGCATCGGTTTGGTCGGCGACCTCGGTTGTCCCGGAGATGATGCTGTCCAGGCGTCGTCGGAACTCGTCACCGGTGGTGCCGATGAACTCGTGCTCCGACTCGGTGCGACCGGCGCGTGCCGATGTCAGCTGCTGGTTCACGCCGGCAGCGAGAGTGGCGAGGGAGTCGGCGCAGGTGTAGCAGGTCGCGGGGTCGCCGAAGACCCGGGTGTCGATGCTCATCGCTCGCCGCCCTGGGCGATGTTCTGCGTGTTCTGTGCTTCGAGTGCCTGGTAGTCGCGCAGGTTGTTCTGAGTGAGATCGGCTGCGTTGGCCAGCGACCGCACGGCCATATCCAGCGCAGACGCGAGCGCACCCAGGGATTCCGCGAGCAGCGCGGTGGATGCTCCGGCGTCGGGCAGATCGGCACTCTCGGAGCCGAGTTCGTTGATCCCGTCGGCTCCGGTGGCCAGGTGCCGGGCCACCGCGTTGAGATCCCCGATTTCGATGCTCACGAGGCGTCCGCCCGTCCGAGCGGGTCGCGCAGCCAGCTGCGTGGCTGCGTGTACTCGTCTTCCGACGGGGGAGGGGGCGGTGGTGGCTGTCTGCCGTCGAGGAGGACGACGTCGTAGCCGGTGGTGCGATGGATTTCCTGCAACCCGGCGCTGTCGACGCCCATCCACGCCTGGCGTGGGCCGCAGCAGCGGGTCAATTCCGGGAGGGAGGTGTACGCGGGCAACGCCAATCGGCCGTCGGGCAGTGCCCGCATCTCCAGCTGAACCTGCCCTGAACCGTCGCGCCGACGGGTCGGCACGAACAGAATTTCCCCCATCGAATCCCCCGATTCCGCCGCACCCCCGTACGACCTGCCCGGGACGATACCGCAACCGCGATGAGTTTCCGTGCGCTGCCCGGTCTGTACACGCGACCGTACTGATGCGACCTCAGGAGACCGTCATGACCTCGACTTCTACGTTCACGAGCACCGCCCCCGCCGATGGTGCGCCGTCGAAAGGCGCCCGGATCGCCGGGCTGATCGTCAGCGGACTCGTCGTGCTGTTCCTGCTCTTCGACTCGGTGATCCACGTGCTCAACACGTCCCAGGTGCAGGAGGCCATGGCCGACCTGGGATTCGATCCGAGCCTCAACCGCGTGTTCGGCATCGTGCTGCTCGTGTGCCTGATCGCGTACGTGGTTCCGGCGACTTCGATCCTCGGTGCCGTGCTGCTCACCGGCTATCTCGGTGGCGCGGTCGCGACGAATCTGCTGACCGAGCAGCCGATCGTGAGCACCACCCTGTTCCCGATCTACACCGGCATCTTCGTGTGGGGCGGCCTGTGGCTGCGTGACCTCCGGGTCCGGCGGATCATGCCGGTTCGGCGCGGGTGACCACGACGAACGGGCCGACCTCGGTCACCGTGAAACGCGGATCGTCGAACAGCGCCTTCGGGAACGTCACCGTGTAGCGACGCACGTTCGGGTCGTTCGGGTACACGTCTTCGGCCAGTCGGAGCGTGTACCCTTCGGCGTTCTGCCGGAACACCACCGCGTCGGGGGCCCGCCACGGCGCGGCGTCCCATGCGGCGAGCAGTTCGTCGGGGGTCTCGAGTTCCGCCCATTCGGCGATCGCCGCGGCCCGTGCCGGGAAATCGGCGAGGGGATTCGCGTAATGCGAAGTGAGAGACTGGAATCCGTAGTACGGGTAGTAGGCGAGGAAGGTGGTGTCGGCGGTGAGGACCACGATGTCGTGGCGGTCGCGGCCGAGCTGCGAGGTGATGGTCTCGTCCACTTCCGCGAAGTACGACGCCGCGCCCGGCGGTCGCTGGTCGGCGCGTTCGCCGTTGCCGTCGGTGTCGGTGTAGGCGACGGTGATCTCCCCGGCGAGGACCTGCGGGATGTTCTGGGTGAACGCGACTGCGCCGAGCGCGCCGACGGCCACGAGGGACCAGCGCACCCGCGGATTGTCGCTGCTGGCCAGCACGATCCAGCGGGTGAAGTCGACGAACGCGAAAGTGCCTGCGGCGCCGAGCAGCACCAGCAGGATCACCTCGAGCCGGAACGCCAGGAGCGTGGTGCCGACGGCGGTCAGCGCCAGAGACGCGAGGTACCACAGGTATACGGCGACGACACCGAGCCCGAGTGCCTGCGCCCGGCGTGACGACGATGCCCGGCCGACGAGCCACACGGTGCCCAGCAGGCACAGCAGCCCGATGAGCGAGGCGTGGAACATCGGCAGCGGCAGGCGCGCGCCGGCCTCGGGCAGGTAGTGGGTCGCGGTGCCGGACCCGGCGAGTTGCGCGCCGCCGAGGACGTCGAGCAGGAACGGTAGCCACACGATGAGCGCGACCACGATCGCGATCGCAGCCATGACGGCCAGGCGGACGACGACGGGAATCACCGCCCGCCACGTCCGGGCCGCGCGCCACGCGAGCGCCGCGGCCACCACGGCCATCACCACCACCGCGAACGCGGCGAGCCCCAGGTAGAGGGTGTAGAAGGTGGCGGCCAGGCCGAGGAACAGGCCGGTGCCCAGCACGGCCCCCCATCCCTGCCGCGTCCCTTGCGGTGTGCCTTTGTGGCGGTCCTGACCGCCAGAAAGGCACACGGGCGCGAAAGCGCCCCACGCCAGCACCAGGGCGGCGGGCAGCAGCAGCGCGATGATCGCCCCGTACGGTTCGGGGGAGCCGTAGGCGAGCACGATCGCGGTCGTCGCGGTCGCGACGAGCACCGCCAGATCCGACCGCACCAGCTCCGACCACAGCACGACGGCCACCGCCGCCGTCACCGCCAGCGAGGCGATCGCGTACGGCTTGAACGCCTCCCAGCCGTCCATGCCGAGCACGTTCGCGACGCGACCACCCACCCAGAACCAGCCCGCCGGATAGAACGGCGGCAGATCCGCGTACGTCATGTCGTGCAGCGCTGCCGAATCCGTGAACCGCGTCAGGTACTCGGTGCGGAACTCCTGGTCGACGGAGACGCCGTGCAGATACAGCTTCGTCGCGGCAAGCGGCATCCCCAGCGTCGCCGTCACCAGGCCCGACAGCCCGGCCCACGACAGCACCCGCGCCACCCACGGCCACCGGCGCCGCCGCAGCATCCACACCGACACCGCGAGCACCGCCAGCGCCGCGACCTGCAGCACCGTCGTGATCGCCTGCGTCACGTTCGACGAATTGAACGCCGGCCACTGCACCCGCGCGAACGCGAACAGTCCGACCGCGGCGACCACTGCGGCGACGACTGCGGCGCACGCGAACTGCGTGAGCGCCGAGACGACGCGGCGTGCGGGGGCTACTTCGGAAGCGGTGAGCACCATCCGAGCATAGGGGGACGCGTGGTGCCGCCCGCGGCGCGGCAACCGCAGATTCGAGTAGTGCCAACGCTGGCCTCGAGCCCACCTGACCTTGCATGCTGGATGGAAGCGACGGTGGCCGGACACGCCACCGGCAGGAGCATGTCCGCCATCGCGTCAGGGGGTCGCCCGGAAACACCGGGTGAAGTCGAACGGAAGGCTGGACTCATGAGACGAACATCCGTGCGCGCGTTGTTCGCTGCACTCGTGGCAGCACCGCTCCTCGTGGCCGGGGCCGCACAGGCAGCGGCAGACCCGGTGATCCTGCCGGGACCTCCCGGAGGCCCCATCGACGGGAATTTGTCCGACAACGAAGGCGTCGAGTCCTATCAGTGCGTCATCGTCGGGCAACCGGGCGTCGGCTACGCGTCGAACGCACCAGGTCAAAGCGGCGACGTGAACGGCGTCTTCACCAACGAAGGTTACGTCAACCACGCCTGTTACGGGCTGAACGACGGATTCTCGACCGGAGTCGGCTACCTGCAGTAGAGACGCGACCGCCCCGCCGGATATCGAACCCGGCGGGGCAGCGGTGAAAAGAACTCTAGACCGGCAGCTTACGGAAGATCGCGCGCGGGATGTGCCGCAGCACGACCATCACGAAGCGGAACGGCCCCGGCGCCCACACGATTTCCTTGCCCTTGCCGGACGCAGCGACGGCCAGCGCGGCCACGTCCTCCTTGTTCACGGTGAGGGGCGCTTCCTTGACGTGGGCGCTGAACTTGGTGCGCACCATGCCCGGTCGCACCACGGTGACCTTCGGCCCGAACGGGGCGAGCGCCTCACCGAGACCGAGGTAGAAGCCGTCGAGACCGGCCTTCGTCGAGCCGTACACGAAGTTGGCGCGCTTGACGCGCTCCCCGGCCACCGACGACATCGCGATGATCCGGCCGAAGCCCTGCGCCTTCATCTTCTCGCCGACCAGCACACCGACCGACACGGACGCGGTGTAGTTGACGTTCGCGACGAGCACGGCCTTGCGCTGGTTCTGCCACAGCTCCTCGGGGTCGCCGTCGAGCGCGAACGCGACGATCGCGATGTCGACATCGCCACCCGCCCACGCCTCGTCGATCACCTTCGGGTGGCTCTCGGTGTCGAGGGCGTCGAAGTCGACCAGGTCGACCTTCGTCGCGCCCGCGGCCTTCACCTGGGCGACCGCGGACTCGCGCAGCGGATCGTTCGGCAGCGCCGCGAGCACGACGCGGGCCGGTGCCTTGCGCAGGTACTCCTCCACGATGGCCAAGCCGATCTCGGAGGTGCCACCGAGCAGCAGCAGGGTCTGGGGGTTGCCGACGGCATTGATCATCAGTGGAGTTCCAACCTTCTGGACATATCGGAGGCGAAGACGTTGGTGGGGTCGACCGAGCGGCGGACCTTGAGCCACTCGCCGATGCGCGGGTACATCGCGTGGAACGTCTCGGCGGTGGTGCGCGAATCCTTCGCCGTGTAGAGACGACCCCCGAATTCGAGGACGCGCTTGTCGAGCTCGGTCACGAACTCGTTCAGGCCCGCCTTGATCGGGAAGTCGACGCAGATGTTCCAGCCCTTCATCGGGAAGCTCAGCGGCGCCTTGTTGCCCTCACCGAACAGCTTGAACACGTTGAGGAACGAGTAGTGCCCGGACTTCTGAATGTCGACGATGATGCGCTTGAACTCGTCGACGGCCTCGGGCGGCACCACGAACTGGTACTGCAGGAAGCCCTTGGAACCGTAGGCGCGGTTCCACTCACCGAAGAGGTCGAGCGGGTGGTAGAACTGCGTCAGATTCTGGACCTGGCCGGTGGCGTTCTTCGTCTTCCGGTAGTACAGCTCGCCGACGATGCTGAAGTCGAACTTGTTCGCCAGACCGTTCGGGAAGACGTCGGGGAGTGTCAGCAGGGTCGGCGCGTTGAACCGCAGCGGATCCTTCTGCAGCTTCTTCGGCAACTGATCGAGCTTGGCCAGCGAACCGCGCGACACGGCGGCACGGCCGAGCTTCGGCGGCGCCGAGATCGCGTCGAACCACGCGCTCGAGTAGTCGTAGTTGTCCTCGGAGCCGTCGCTGTGGAGGGCGATCGTCTCGTCGAGACCCGAGGTGCGCACGCTGTCGGCGATGAAGTACGCCGTCTCGGTCGGCGTCATCTCGATGGTCGCGCGCAGGATGATGCCGGTCAGGCCCATGCCGCCGACGGTCGCCCAGAACAGCTTCGAGTTGCGGCCGCCGGGGGTGATCGTGCGGACCTGGCCGTCGGCGGTGAGCAGATCCATGGAGCGGACGTGGTTGCCGAAGCTGCCCGCGCTGTGGTGGTTCTTGCCGTGGATGTCGGAGCCGATGGCGCCACCGATCGTGACCTGCCGGGTGCCCGGCAGCACCGGAACCCACAGGCCGAACGGCAGCGCGGCCTTCATCAGCTGGTCGAGGGTCACGCCCCCGTCCACGGTGACGAGCCGGGAGTCCCGGTCGATCGTGTGGATCTTGTTCAGCGCCGTCATGTCGACGACGAGGCCACCGGCGTTCTGCGCGGGGTCGCCGTAGGAGCGGCCGAGGCCACGGGCGATGACGCCGCGACGCAGGTGCGCCGGCTTCGACTCGTTCTGCTCCGCGACCCGGGCGACCGCTGCGGCGATCAGCTCGACGTCGGGGGTGGACAGCACTTCCGCGGTGGTCGGCGCAGTGCGCCCCCAGCCGGTCAGAGTGCGGGTCTGGGTTGGGAGCGGCGCAGTCGCCTGCTCTGCAGCTGTCGTGGACATCGGCATAGAGGCTACCCGCGCGTCTGGGCAGGTCCGCAAGATGCCGTTTGTCACCCGCCGTACGGTCGCGTGATGATCTCGAGGCTGTGACCGTCCGGATCGTTCCAATACACGCCGCGCCCGCCGTCGTGCGTATTGATTTCGCCGGACCGTCGGTGCATCGGATCGGCCCAGTACTCGAGGCCGCGTTCGCGGATGCGTCCGAAGATCGCGTCGAAGTCGGATTCGCCGACGAGGAAGGCGTAGTGCTGGGGCCGGACGGGCCCGCTGTCGCTCATGAAGTCCAGCGAGACGTCGTTGTCGACCTGCACGACCAGGAACGGGCCGAACGGTTTCGGGGCGGCGAGCCCGAGGATGTCGGCCAAGAACCGGGCCGAGGCGTCGCGGTCGCTGGCGTGGACGATGGTGTGGTTCAGTTCGACGGCCATGCCCCGATCGTGCAACCTCGAGTCGGCTCGAGGTCAAGGCTCGCGTGACCTGGGCGTTATTCTCGACGTCGTGCCCGAAACCCACGACGTGTCCGAGCCCGAGCACCGGGCACCCCTGCCGGTTGAGATTCCCGTCACCGAGAACATCGCGGACGAAGCTCTCGACCTGAAGACCCAGATCGTGCGGTTCGTGCTCACCGGCGGGCTGTCGGCGATCGTCGACTACGGCCTGTACGTGCTGCTCATGGCGCTCGGCGTCACCCGCGACCTCGCGAAGGCGATCTCCTTCGTCGCCGGCACGACGACCGCCTACCTGATCAACCGCCGCTGGACGTTCAAGGCGGAACCGAGCCGCGCGCGGTTCGTCGCGGTGGTGATCCTGTACGCGGTCACGTTCCTCGCGCAGGTCGGGATCAACCGTCTGCTCAACGAGTCGCTGCCCGACCAGTGGTGGCGTATCCCGTTCGCGTTCGTCGTCGCGCAGGGCACGGCGACGGTGATCAACTTCGTGGTGCAGCGCGCGGTGATCTTCCGCATCCGCTGACCCCGGTCTGCCCTGCCGTGACCGAGCGAATGTATCGCTCGTCTCCTTGGATCGACTGAGCGATACATTCGCTCGGATACGAGGGGCGCGCGGCTCGCGCGGAAGGCGAGGGGCAGCTCAGCCGCGCTTGGCCCGGCGGAAGGAGAAGTCCCGGTAGCCGAAGAAACTCGCGGTCGCGGTCACGAGGGTGATCACGATCTGCGACGGGATCGGCGGGAACCCGAGCACCGAGACGGCCACGGTCATCAGGGCGAGGTTCAGCAGGAACGCGCTCAGGTTGACGGTCACGAACCGCCACAGGTCCCGCAGCACGTGTCCGCGTACCCGGAACACCAGGTAGCGGTAGGTCGAGAAGGCACACAGGACGTTCGACGCGTAGCCCGCGACGATCGCGAAGTGGTAGCCGAGGGTGTCGCCGACGGCGAGCTGCCAGACGATGAACCATGCGGTGCCCAGCGCGGTGTTGAACGCGCCGACCAGCAGGAACGCCACCGCCTGGTTCCGGAACAGGCGCATGAGCGGGCCGGGCGCCCCCGACATCCCGCCGGGTGCGCGGACAGGATCGGGAGCGGACACCGGCTTCGCACTCACCCCTGGAACCGCGGCAGCGAACCCGCCGCGACCGCGTCGGCCAGCGACGGGGCAGCCCGGTCCTTCGCCGAGAGTTCGTAGCGCAGCGGTTGTCCGTCGCGGCCCGTGGTGGGCCAGTCGATGCCGATCTGCGGGTCGAGGGGGTTGATCTCGTGTTCGCGCTCGGGGTTGTAGGTGGTCGAGCACAGGTAGGCGACGGTCGAGCCGTCGGCGAGGGAGCAGAAGGCGTGGCCGAGACCTTCGGTCAGGAAGATCGCGCGGCGGTCGACGTCGTCGAGCAGGACCGCGTCCCACTGTCCGAAGGTGGGGGAGCCGACGCGCAGGTCGACGGCGACGTCGAGCACCGCCCCGGCGACGCAGGTGACGTACTTGGCCTGGCCCGGCGGGACGTCGGCGTAGTGGATGCCGCGCAGCACCCCGGCGGCGGAGACCGAGCAGTTGGCCTGGGCCAGCTCGAGCGGGCGACCGGCGGCGTCGGTGAAGGTGGGTTGTTTGAACCACTCGTAGAACACGCCGCGGTCGTCACCGAACTGGCGAGGGGTGATCTCCCAGGCCCCGGGGATCTTCAGTTCGCGGTAGTGCACCGTCAGTTTCCTTCCCGGTCGAGCAGGTCGAGCAGATAGCTGCCGTAGCCGGACTTGACCAGCGGCGCGGCCAGGGCGCGCAGGTCGTCGTCGGTGATGAAACCGAGTCGCCACGCGACTTCTTCGGGGGCGCCGATCTTGAGGCCCTGGCGTTGCTCGATGGTACGGACGAAGTTGCCGGCGTCGAGCAGTGAGTCGAAGGTGCCGGTGTCGAGCCAGGCGGTGCCGCGGGGGAGTACCTCGACCTGGAGCCGGCCGGCCTCGAGGTAGGTGCGGTTGATGTCGGTGATCTCGTATTCGCCGCGGTCCGACGGACGCAGGCCGCGGGCGATCTCGACGACGTCGTTGTCGTAGAAGTACAGACCGGGAACCGCGAAGTTCGATTTCGGGGTGGCGGGTTTCTCTTCGAGCGACAGCGCCCGGCCGTCGGCGTCGAACTCGATCACGCCGTAGGCGCTGGGGTCGGAGACGCGGTAGGCGAACACCGCACCGCCGTCGAGGTCGGCGAAGCGGGTGAGCTGGGTGCCGAGCCGCGGGCCGTAGAAGATGTTGTCGCCGAGGACCAGGGCGGCGCCGCCGTTGCCGATGTGGTCGGCGCCGAGAACGAACGCCTGGGCCAGGCCGTTCGGTTCCGGCTGGACCTTGTAGGTCAGGTTCACCCCGTAGCGGGATCCGTCGCCGAGCAGCCGCTGGAACTGCGGCGCATCCTCGGGGGTGGTGATGATCAGGATGTCGCGGATCCCGGCGAGCATCAGCGTCGACAGCGGGTAGTAGATCATCGGTTTGTCGTAGACCGGAACGAGCTGCTTGCTCACTCCCAGCGTGATCGGATGGAGCCGAGACCCGGTGCCGCCGGCGAGAATGATTCCGCGCATGAGGGACAGTCTCCCATCCCGGGGCGGACGCGAACCAACGAGCGCGCCCCCGGTAGGGTTGCCGCATGCGGCTGCTCGTCACCGGCGGTGCCGGATTCATCGGCGCGAACTTCGTGCACCAAACCGTCGCCGAACGCTCCGACGCGCAGGTGACGGTGCTCGACAAGCTCACCTACGCCGGCAACCGCGCCTCCCTCGACCCGGTCGCCGACCGGATCCGTTTCGTGCAGGGCGACGTCGCCGACGCGGACCTGGTGGATGCGCTGGTGGCCGAGTCGGACCTGGTGGTGCACTTCGCCGCCGAATCGCACAACGACAACTCCCTCGCCGATCCGTCGCCGTTCGTGCAGACCAACCTGATCGGCACGTTCACCCTGCTCGAGGCGGTGCGCCGGCACTCGGTGCGCTACCACCACATCTCCACCGACGAGGTGTACGGCGACCTCGAACTCGACGACCCGGCGCGGTTCACCGAGGCCACCGCCTACAACCCGTCGAGCCCGTACTCCTCCACCAAAGCGGGCTCGGACCTGCTGGTCCGGGCGTGGGTGCGCTCGTTCGGGGTGGCCGCGACCATCTCGAACTGCTCGAACAACTACGGGCCCTATCAGCACGTGGAGAAGTTCATTCCGCGGCAGATCACCAACGTCATCGACGGCGTCCGGCCCAAGCTGTACGGCACCGGGGAGAACGTGCGGGACTGGATCCACGTCGACGACCACAACCGCGCGGTGTGGACGATCATCGACAAGGGCGAGATCGGGCAGACCTACCTGATCGGAGCGGACGGGGAGACGAACAACCGCACCGTCGTCGAGACCGTGCTCGAGCTGTGCGGCAAGGACCGTACCGACTTCGATTTCGTCACCGACCGGCCCGGCCACGACCTGCGCTACGCCATCGACGCGACCCGGCTGCGCACCGAACTCGGCTGGGAACCGTGCTACCGCAACTTCCGGGAGGGTCTGGCCGCGACCATCGACTGGTACCGCAGCCACGAGGACTGGTGGCGTCCGCAGAAGGACGCGACCGAACAGGCCTACGCCCGCTCCGGCGAGCGCACACTCGGCCGCGCCGACTGACCCATCGCGCGTCGCGTCGACTCCAGCGTCGCGGCGATCCCGGCCGGCAGCGGCCGATGGCTGCGACGGTCCAGCTCCGGCCACACCACCGACCGTAACCGCAGGTCCCGGCCCTGCACCGACGCGAGCGGCGACGACGCCAGCACGACATTGGGGCGGCGTCGGAACACCGTGCGGCAGGCGCCGAGGATCGCGCCGATCGTCACCGACCGGCCCGACGCGAAGATCTTGGTGCTCACCCCGCCCGGTTCGGCCTCCGCCCGGTCCAGCGCGTCGGCCACCATTTCTCCCGCGTCGGCGACGAACAGGTAGTCCCGCAGGGTGTCCATCGAGACGTAGATCGAGACCGGCGTCCCGGTGAGATAGCCGCGGCACAGGTGCGAGATGAGTCCCTGCGGCTTGTCCAGGTTCTGCCCCGGCCCGTACAGGTTCGCGAAGCGCCCGATCACGGCGGTCGCGCCGGTCTCGCGGGCGAAATCCGTGATGACGGCCTCGGCGGCCAGCTTGGCGTGTCCGTACGGACCGAGCGGGGCCGTGGGGGTGTGCTCGGAGTGCGGCGCGCCCGTCGCGGCCGCGTACACCCCACCCGCCGACGACGCGTGGAACACCGTCCCGTTCTCGGCGCTGCCGCCGGACGCGCGGGCGAGGCCGTCGAGCACGTCGCGGAGCAGGTCGTTCTCGGCCGCGAAGGCTTCCGGAGTCGTCCCGTTCACGCCCGCACCGGCGCACCACGCGACCCGCCACCGTCCGCCCCGGGTGCTCCGGACGAACCGGTCCGCATCGGCCAGCAGCACGGATCGGGCCTGCTCCGACTCTTCCCACGGCACCGTGCTCGTCGTCACCGGGACGTCGCGGCGACGCAATTCGCGGGTCACCCACGAACCGAGCAGTCCTCCGCTTCCGACGACCCAGGTCGGCGCCGGCACGATTACCCGCTCCGGAAGGATTCGAGGTCGGGATAGCGCTGGGTGCGGCCCAGCGGGCCGGACTCGGGATCGCTGACGATCAGGTAGGGCGGCTTGCCCATCGCCGTCTTCACCGCCACCCCGACGTACTCGGCGATCACCCCGAGGGAGAACAGCACGGCCCCGAATCCGAGCAGCAGGATGACCGTCGTCGACGCCCAGCCCTGCACCGGAATGCGGTTGCCGAAGAACAGGGAGGACACCAGCACCCACACCGCCCACAGGAAACCGCCGGTGGCCAGGACCACGCCGAGCAGGCTCACCATGCGCAGGCCCTTGGTTCCGCTCGACAGCACCATCCGCCAGAAGTGCGAGAGCAGGGTGCGCAGCCGGTAGCCGGATGCCCGTCCCTGCTCTTCGCGCAGCTCGACCGGGCTGGTGGTCACCTTCCCCGCGATCCATCCGAGCGCGACATCGAGGTAGGCCTCCGACCCCGCGTAGGCGGCGAGGGACCGTCCCACCTCGCCCAGCACCAGGCGGAAACTCTGGTAGTCGGTGCTGTCGGACACGGCCAGCGCCCGGGACAGGAACCACTTGGATCCCCGGGACGCCGCGTTCCGCAGCGCGCCGTGCGGCGCCGGATTCGTCGGCTTCGCGTACACGACGGTCGCGCCCTCGTCGAGCGCGGTGTCGAGCAGCCCGCCGATCGCGGCCGGGTCGTGCTGGCCGTCCTCGTCGAGCGTGACGATCCACTCGCCGCCGCTCGACGCCATGCCCGCGAGGGTCGCCGGGTGCTGGCCGAAGTTCCGGCTGAGCCACACCCCCGCGACGAACGGGTATTTCGTGGACAGTTCGCGGATGACACGGGCCGAGTCGTCGGGGCCGTTGTCGTGGACGAGCAGGACCTCCTCGACGACCATGGGTCGACCGCCGGGGGTCAGCGTGACCTCGGTCCACGGAACGATCTGCTCGAGCAACGTACCGAGGGTGTGTTCGCCCTGGTAGACCGGCACGACAATCGACACGCGGTGTGGCGTGCCCGTCGGCGCCGGGTTGTCGCTGCTCACAATTCGGCAGTTTATACGTCGGGTGGGGCAGTATCGGGGCACGAACCGTACCGATGTACGGTGTCGCCGTCCACCGGCCTGCCCGCGCGGGCCCACAGAGAACGGGATGAGCAGTGACGAGGCCGAAACTCTCCGTCGTGATTCCGGCCTACAACAACGCGCCGTTCATCGAGGCCACGGTCGAGTCCGTGCTCGCGCAGGACTTCGGGGATTTCGAGCTGATCATCGCCGACCACAGTTCCCCCGACGGCACTGCCGACCTGCTCCGCAAGTACGAGGACGACCCGCGCGTGACCCTGTTGTCGACCCCCGCGGGCGGTGGCGCTCCCCGGAATTGGCAGCGCGTGACGGCCGAGGCCACGGGGGAGTACGTCAAGCTGGTGTGCGGCGACGACCTGCTCTATCCGGGTGCCCTCTCGGCCCAGGTGGCGGCGCTGGATGCG
This sequence comes from Rhodococcus sp. NPDC003382, assembly GCF_053589135.1. Lineage (NCBI taxonomy): Bacteria > Bacillati > Actinomycetota > Actinomycetes > Mycobacteriales > Nocardiaceae > Rhodococcus > Rhodococcus sp. NPDC003382. The sequence goes on along the minus strand of NZ_JBSFRH010000008.1, from coordinate 13,904 downwards.
CATCCGTCGGCGGTGGCGGTGGCGTCGCAGCGGGACATTCTCGACGCGCGCGGCGAGAAGATGATCGCCGGACGCGGGCTCCAGGGACTGTCGGGCCTGGTGCCGGGTGCGGAGGCGATCCGGCGCACGGTGCGGCTCGGCACCAACGTGTTCGGCGAGCCGATGTGCGTGACGATGCGGCGCGACGTTCTCGAACGGGCCGGCGGATGGGACGGCCGCTTCCCCTACCTCATCGACATGGCCTCCTACTCGAAGGTGCTGTTCCACGGCGATCTGTACGCGTTGCGGCAGGTCGTCGGCGGGTTCCGGGTCAGCGCCGGTCAGTGGAGCGTGGCCCTCGTCGCCGAGCAGGCCCGGCAGGCGAAGGCCTATCACCGGTGGGTGGCCGAACAGCTGCCCGGCGGGCTGCGGGCCGCCGACGTGTGGCAGGGCAATCGTCGCGCCGAACTCTCCGCGCTGCAGCGGCGGGTGTTCTACACGCTGTTCCGGTCGCGTCTCACCCCCCTGTAGCGGCCGCTACCCGTGCCTCTCCCGGGTGCTCATTCCGGGTCTTCCGCCGGTCTCGCAGGTACAGCGCCTCCATGACCGCGGCGCCGGCGATGCCCAGGCCCAGTCCGACGAATCCGATTCCCTGTCCCGGCGGGGTCCAGCTCACGACGAGGTCCCCGGCCTCGGTCCCGGCGGGAATGTCCACGGCCAGGAACATCTCGTCCACCGACCGCGCCTCCAGCGGCCGGCCGTCCAACGTGACCGTGTAGCCGGGCCAGTTCAGGCGGGCGAAGACGACGCGTCCGCCGTCTGCCGAATCGACGCGGACCCGGCTGGTCGCGTAGTCCTCGGCCACCGAGGTCGCGGTGACTCCCTCGGTGAAGGAGATGCGCCCGTTCCGGCCGCTGATCGGCCCGTCGATCCGCTCGAGGATCACCGCGTCGACGGCATCCGCGGACCCGGGCGGGGACTGCACCCACCGCCAGCCGGGCGGTGCCGGCTTCGAGTCGGCGTCCGGGTACTGCCGGCGCTGGAGCACCACCCGATCCACGAGCATCAGGTCCACGTAGGTCCGGCCGGTGCTGGGTTCGGTGGCGAAGGCGGCGGCGAACGCGTCGTCACAACTCGATCCGTCGTGCCGCATGCACAGGTGGAAGGCGAATTCCTCGAAGCCGATGGGGGTGTAGGCGTTGACGTAGGTCTCGTCGAGGGACTTGGCGAAGTTGCCGAACACGAGGGACCGGTAGACGCCCTCCGGGTTCGCCGTCCACGACAGCACCAGGGTGCGGTCGCCGAGTTGCAGCGTGGTCCCCGGACGGTCCGGGAAGTTGGCCTTCGCGACCGACTGTCGGGCCGGCAGGTTCCACGCGAGCGGGTGCGGGGTCGTCGACGCCACCTGGAAGTACACGACCGGCAGGGCGGAGAGCAGCAGGATCGTCGTCACCACCCACTCGCCGGCGTGGCGCGCGGTCCACAGGACGAGGGCCCCGACGAGGAGGACGGCGGCGGCCCAGAGCACGTGACGATTCATGAACTCCGGGGACGAGGACCCGGAGCGCAGCGTCATCACCAGTACGAGCGTGGCCGCCGCGCCCGCTCGGGCCGGGAGGTTGCGGAGCGTGCCGTGGCGGCTGACCAGCACGCACACCACGACGAGTGCCGCGAGGGCGAACATCGGCAGCAGCCGCGCCGGCCAGCGCAGCGGCCCCATCACGCTGGGTCCCGCGGTCGCGATCAGCATCGCGGCGAGGAAGATCAGCGCGCCCGCGAGGCTGCGCACCGAGCGGTGCACGGCTTTCCAGTTCACGAAGGCGAGCGCCGGGACGGCGAACCAGGCGATGTAGGTGACGGGGAACGGCTGCACTTCCCCGAACCAGGCTTCGATGGCGGGCAACGCCGAGGGAATGCCGGAGTTGAGGGTGTCCGACCAGGGTGCAGTGAGGAAGTTGTCGTTCTGGAAGCCCTGGTCGGAACGCCAGGTCACGGAGCTCGACAGAACCCCGGGCAGGTAGGTGATCAGTCCGCCCGCCGCGGCGCAGGCGGCGACGATCGCCAGCCGGAGCGACGGCCCCCACGACTGCCGATGGATTCGTTCGCCGATCACGAGGCAGCCGGTCAGGATCCCGGCGACGAGCGCGGGAAAGACGTAGCCGACGCTGATCGCGAGATAGAGGAAGACGAATGCCGGCAGGGGGCCGGAGCGGCCGCGCAGGTAGCGCAGCGAACTCGCCCATGCCTGGGCCACCCAGGCGGAGCCGGTGAGGGCCGTGACCCAGGTCGCCTGGTCGAAGAACAGCGCGAATCCGGTGAAGGGAACCGCGGCGCCGGCCACCGCGGCCCAGGGCGCGCGGGCGCCGTACTCCAGGCAGATCCGGTACACGCCGAGCGCCAGCAGGACGGAGAACGTCCACTTCACACCCGTCGCGAGCAGCACCATGTTGTCGACCGACGGTGAGATCAGGTTGACGAGCAGTTGCGGCGGATTCCAGAGCCCGCCCTGTCCCTCGACCGGGTAGTTGCCGGCCATCCACTGTTCGGGCACGAGACTCGGGAACTGCCCGGTCCGCAGGATCCGGCCGAGGAAGATCCAGTTCGGTACCGCACCCGATTCGGTGTCGTCGGTGTAGAACCACCGATCGTCGGCCGCCAGGATCACCAGGTAGGTGACCGTCACCATCGCCGTCACCACGGTGCCCCAGAGCCACCGCTGTCGTCGCGTCGTGAGCTCGACGGCGGACGTCACATGTGCTCCAGGGGTCGGACGGGGCTGGCCAGAGGCTCAGAATAACGCGGGGGTTCTCGGGAAATGCCCGACCCGGCGGGCGGCGATTCGCGGTCCGGTCTGCCGCTGCCAGGCACGTTGGTAGCCTTGGACAAGTTGTGTCCTGGGGGAAGACAAGGCTCTGAGAGCAAGGCTCTGAAAGGTATTCGGACGGAATGGACAAAGCCGAAATCGCTGCGATCGAACCGACAGGAGGGGTCGGCGACGCGGCCGACGGTTCGTCCGTCCTCGAGCGTCCTGCCGCCCGGCAGACCGCTCAGCGAGCGCTGTTCGCGGGGCCGTCCCCGCTGGTCAGCGACGACATGTACGTCACCGTCAAGGGGACCGTGGACCGCGAGCGGACCCGCGTGCGCCTCGGCCGCCGGAGCCGTATCGAAACGGACACCTACTTCGGCCGGTTCCCCGCCAGCTACTGGCAGCGCTGGACCGCGGTCACCGAGGTCGCGTTCGAAGCCGAGATCGACGGCGACGGCCGCATCGAACTGGTCGCCACCGACACCCTGGGCCGGCGACGGATCGTCGCCACCATCCCCCTGTCGTCGAAGGGCACGTCCACCACGGTGACGGTGTCCACCCCGATCGACCGGTTCGTCGACGGTGGTGCCCTCTTCGCCCGGATCTCCACGAGCTCCGGCGAGCTGACCGTCGAGAACGCCCGCTGGACGGTTCCCACACCGAAGTCCCTGCGCAAGGCCGCGGTCGTCATCTGCACCTTCAACCGCGCCGACGACTGCGCGGCGACGCTGGCCGCCATGGCGAACGACCCGACGGCGATGGCCGACGTGCAGTCGATCCACGTGGTCGATCAGGGCAACGACCGGGTGGAGACCCGGCCGGAGTTCCGGCGCGTCGCCTCCGAACTCGGCGACCGACTCGTCTACATCACGCAGCCCAACCTGGGCGGTGCCGGCGGATTCACCCGTGGCCTGTACGAGGTCGCCGGGGCGTCGCGCAATCCCGGGGCCAACATCGTGTTCATGGACGACGACGTCCTGTGCGAACCGGAGGCGGTGGTCCGGCTCAACACGTTCGCGAACTGCACCGTCGAACCCGCGATCGTCGGCGCGCAGATGCTGTACCTGCTGCATCCCGACCGGGTCCACGTCGGTGCCGAGGTCGCGGACCTGCAGCGTCTCCAGGCCGGTATCGAGGTGCAGAACGCGTTCGCGGACAAGAGCACGCTCAAGAAGCAGCAGGAGATCCGCGTCGACGCCGGTTACAACGGCTGGTGGTCGTGCCTGATCCCGTCGGAGGTCGTCGAGAAGGTCGGCTACCCGCTGCCGTTGTTCTTCCAGTGGGACGACATCGAGTACGGCTACCGCTCGCGGGCGAACGGTGTCGCGACCGTCACGCTGCCCGGCGCCGCGGTGTGGCACGCGGATTTCGCGTGGAAGGACTGGGACGAGTGGCATCGCTACTTCAACCTCCGCAACGCCATGATCACCGCCGCGCTGCACACCGAACTCGACGGCAAGGCACTGGCCAAGCAGCTGCGGACCGACCTGTTCCGCTACCTCGTCTCCATGCAGTACGGCATGGCGTTCACCCTGATCAAGGCCATCGAGGACTTCCTGCGAGGACCGGAATTCCTGCGCGACGGGGGCATGGAGGCCGCGGCCGCCATCCGTCGTGAGCGCGCCGAGTACGGGGAGACCATCCGCCACAACGCGAACAACGTGCCGGACCTGCGTGCGGCCGACATGTTCATCACCCCGGCCGGACCGTTCCCGCGCAAGAGCCTCGAATGGGCGGTGCTGGCCAAGCGCGCCCTCAACCAGTGGCGCGGCACTCTTCCGGCCGATCCGGTCGCGATCCCGTCGTCGGACGCGCACTGGTGGCACGTCTCGCTGTTCTCGCACGCCGTGGTCACCGACGCCTCCCAGGAAGGTGTCCGCGTCCGCAAGCGGGACAAGAAGCGGGCCGTCGCACTGCTCCGTCGCGGAATGAGCGCGCTGCAGGCGCTGAAGAAGGAGACGCCCGCGGTATCCCTGCGGTATCGCGAAGCTGCGCCGCAGCTCACCAGCCGCGAGAACTGGGCCCGCCTGTACGGGCAGTAGCCCATGGCCGATCGGACCACAGCGGGCGCGCGGGACGCTGTCCTCGTCGCACTGCTGGGTTCGATCGTCGCAGCGTGGGGGTCGTGGCTGCCCTCCTTCTGGTACGACGAGCTGGCCACCCTGTCGGTGGCGCAGCGCTCCCGCGTCGACCTGGACCGGGTGCTCGGCAACGTCGACGTCGTCCACGGCCTCTACTACGTGGCGATGCGGTACTGGTTCGCCGTGTTCGGGGCCTCGGAGTTCTCGGCACGGGTGCCGAGCGTCCTGGCCGTGGGCGCGGCGGCCGGCGGCGTCGTCGTGCTGGGCCGGAAACTCGGTGGCCGACGGCTGGGCGTGATCGCGGGTGTCGTCTTCCTCGTGCTCCCGCGCGTGACGTGGGCTGCGGTCGAGGCCCGCAGCTACGCCCCGTCCGCGGCCGCCGCCGTGTGGCTGACCGTGCTGCTCATCGTGGGGTGCGAGTCCGGCCGGGTCCGATGGTGGCTGCTCTACGCCGCCGTGCTGGCGCTGTCGGTGGTGCTGTTCGTGTACGCGATCGCGCTGGTACCGGCCCACCTGATCACCCTGGCGCTGCGGGGCGACCTGCGGCGTCGCGGGCTCGCGTGGCTGGGGGCGGTCGTCGCGGGCTCGGCTGTGGCCGTCCCGCTCGTGGCGGAGGCGTTCGCCCAGGCCGGGCAGACCACGTGGATCCCGCCGATCGACCGGAACCTGCCGCGGATCGCCTGGGAGTACCAGTGGTTCGTGGGCGCCCCCTGGTTCGCGGTGGCGTTCACGGTGTTGATCGTCGTGGGGCTCGTGGCGGCTCTACTGCGACGCACGCGGGTACGGCGACACGGTGTTCTCGTGGTAACCGTGCCGTGGATCGTCGTGCCGATGGCGATGCTCGTGACGTACTCGCTCGTCGCGTCCCCGGTCTACCTGGACCGGTACCTGACGTTCACGACCCCGGCGGTCGCGCTGATCGGTGCCGCTGCCGTCGCGGCCGTGGCCGTCCGGACGTGGGCGAGTGTCGCCGTCACCGGTGCGCTGGTGCTGCTGTCCGTGCCGTCGTTCGTCGCGCAGCGCGGCCAGTGGTCCGACCCCAGCGGCATGGACTTCAGCACGGTCAACCACGACGTCGCCGGTCGGCTGGCGCCCGGTGACTGCGTGCTGTTCGGGGGCGCCGCGTGGAATCCGGCGTCGCAGCGTCTGGTGATCACGGCCCGGCCGGAGACCTTCGCGGGCACCCGTGACCTGGGCCTGGGACGGACCGCCGCCGCGGAGGGCTGGCTGTGGGACGAGAACCTGCCGTTCCCGGCGGTCGCGGGGCAGCTGTCCACGTGCGAGGTGGTGTGGTTCTTCGCGGACGCCGAGCGGACGACCGAGCAGCGGATCTACCACACGTCGAACCAGTGGTGGACGCTCCCGCCGCACCGGTTCGAGTCGACGCCGGAGTACGCCGGGCTCGTGCAGGCCGGGTTCCGGATCGACGACCGCCGGCAGTTCGACGTCAGCCAGGTGATCCGTTTCGTGCGGTGACGTTCACCGCGGGTGCACTCAGACCCAGTAGGCGACGCGCGAGCGGTAGTTGCGCAGTACGACCAGCGCCAACGCCCAGCCGACGACGGTCACACCCAGCACGATCAGCCAGTGGTAGAGCTGCTGGTCGCCGCCGAGCAGCGGCGTGCGCACGATGTCGAGGAAGTGGTACAGCGGGTTGATCTCGGCGATCCGGGCGCGGCCCTCGTTGCCGGTGCCCTGGAGGGTCTTCTCCGTCCAGATGATCGGCGTCATGAAGAACAGCAGCTGCACGAGGCTGCCGAGCAGCGGCGCGATGTCGCGGTAGCGGGTCGCCAGGATGCCGAACACCAGCGACACCCACACCGCGTTGATCGCGATCAGGGCGAGGGCGGGGATCGCGAAGACCGCCGTCCACTTCAACGGCTGCGGATAGATGATCAGGATGACGAAGTAGATGACGATGTTGTGGGCGAACAAGATCATCTGCCGCCACACCAGCCGATACACGTGCACGCTCAGCGGCGTCGGCAGCTGTTTGATCAGGCCCTCGTTGGACATGAACACGTCCGCGCCCTCGAGGATGGATCCCTGGATCAGGTTCCAGACGATGAAGCCCAGCGTGACGTACGGCAGGAACTCGGCGAGGTCGAGGTTGAACAGCGTGCCGTAGAGCAGACCCATCGCGACCGCGGACACCGCGGTCGCGATCGTGATCCAGAACGGGCCGAGTACCGACCGCCGGTATCTCTGCTTGATGTCCTGCCATCCGAGGTGGAGCCACAGCTCACGATGGTTGAAACCTTCGCGAAGGTCCTTGAATGCACGCTTGAACGTGCGGGAGGACGATTCGATCGGGGCATCGTCGAGGACGGAAGGGGCAGACACGGGTACCGAGGGTACTCGGCGCGCGGTCGAGCCTTCCCCGGCGAGGGCGTCGTTCATGCTCCGGCGAAGCGTTCCACGAGCACGTCGATGCGCCGGGACGTGTCCTGCGCGGGGATCCGGCCCGAGCGGGTGAGGCCGACGAGCCCGTGCAGGGCGGCCCAGAAGACCTCGGTGAACAGCTCCGGATCGACCGCGCCGGACAGAGGTCGCAGAGTGTCGAGCAGGACCTGGAACGCGTCGCGCAGCGGTGCGGGAGTTTCGGCGTCGGCGAACTGCAGATCGGTCGTGAGCTCGAACATCGCCTCGTACACGGCGGGGTGGGCCTGTGCGAAAGCGAGGTAGGTGGTCGCCAGCGTGCGTGCTCCGGGCTCTTTGCGGACGGCTTCGGTGAGTTCGGCTCCGAGCTGGGTGAATCCGTCCAGCGCGACCGCTGTCACGATCTCGTCCTTGCCGCGGAAGTGGCTGTAGAGCACGGGCTGGCTGTATTCGATCTGGTCGGCCAGGCGTCGGGTGGTGACCGCACCCCAGCCTTCGTCCTCGGCGATCCGGCGGGCGGTCGAGATGATCAGGCGGTGACGGGCGGCTCTGTCGCGGGCTCTGCGTTCGTTGACCGGCATTGTCGAATTCTAGCATTGCTAGTTCTTGGATCAGTGCTAGTGTTGTCATCGACAGAAGAACTAGCACTGCTAGGTACTGGAGGTCCCCATGTTGGACTCGGTTTCCGTCGTCACGGTTGTCGTCGTCGGTTTGCTGGTGGGGGTGGAGTTCGCGGTCGCGGTGTTCGTGAACCCGATGCTCGCGCGGCTCCCGGGCGACGGCGCACTCATCGCACGCAGTGACGGCGCCCGCGTGCTCGGTCGCGTCATGCCGTTCTGGTACATCGCCTCCACAGTTCTCGGAGCGTTGTGGTCGATCCTCGCGTGGGGCGAGCCGCACGCATCGCTGGTGATCGTGGCGACGGCCCTGCTGGTGCTCAGTGTGGTGATGTCCGTTGTGCTGCTCGTGCCGATCAACAATCGCGTGGCCGCGTGGGCAGGCGGGGGAGCGCCGGACGACTGGCAGGACCAGGTCGGCCAGTGGGATCGCTACCACTACGCGCGGGTCGCCGTCCTCGTCGGGGCGTTTGTTCTCCTGGTGGTCGCGCTCGCGTGACGTTCCGTCAGAATCGATAGCGGCGTCTATATACAGTTCTGCTGGTCTCTACGAGCAGAACAAGGTGGTAGCGCCGAGTGAGTACCGGTCACGGCAACAGCGAGAACGAGTACCCCTCGGCATCCGAGGAGAACTTCCGCGAACTCGCGAGCGACGAGGACGTACTGATCATCTGCCTCGACCTCGTCGCGTTGTATCTGGACCTGGCCTTCGACGATCCGGCCTCCGGTGAAGTCGAGAGATGGACGCTGAGTTGTCTGCCGGCCACCGATCGAGGGCGACGGCTGTTCACGCTCAATATCGGACCGATGGAAGTTCTCCACGTCGAGAACCCATTCATCGAGGACCGGGATATCGACGTGTGGTCTGTGTCGGTGTATGTCTCCCGTTCGGCGCTCGAGAGTCGGACGGGAAAGACGTTCGACGAATTGACTTCGCAGTTTCCGAATCTGCGATTCCACCGCTCCCAGCTCGCATCGGCTGAGGGCGACGCCGTCGTCATCAGGATCAACCTGCTCGACGACGCCTCGAATGAACAGTTCGTGACACTCATCGATGATGCAGAGTTGGTCAGGCGCCTCGCCGACAGGTTGGTCGCCAAGGGGAAGGGGCCGTACGGCCGCTACCACAATCGGTGGTTTGCCCAGGCGGTCCTCGATCATTTGCGGGAGGCGTGGGACGAGGTGCCTGCGTAGTCTCATCGTCTCGACGAGTAATGTTGGGGTGCAATACATTTCGACCTGAAGGGCGAGGCTCGAACGGTCGAAAGGGCTACCGCCTGACGTAGTCGCCGTAGGAGCGTGAAGCCACGGTGCAGGTTACGTTGTATGCGCTGCAGTCGACTTCGCTGCGGATGGGATGACGGCAGAAGCAGGAGATCGCGGATGAGTGCAGTGATCAAGGGATCGAAGACCGACCTCGTCGATCTCGGATATGAGGTCGTGCTCGTCACCGGTGGTCCTGTGGGCGCGGTCGATCTCACCGCCGTACTCCTCACCGCCGACGGACGGGTGCGATCGGACGAGGACTTCGTCTTCTTCAACAACCCGAAGGCCCCCGGCGTCCGGCTCACCTCCGACACGTCCGCGACCGTGGACCTGTCGGCTGTCCCCGCCGACATCCACCGAGTGCTCGTCGCGGCGAGCACCGAAGCGCAGGGGCGGCGATTCGGTGACGTGCCCGGGCTCTGCGCAGAGATTCGGGGCGCTCGACAGACCATCGAGTTCACCCCGCCCGGCCTGACCACCGAGACCGTTCTGCAGGTCGTCGCGTTCTATCGCCGCGGCGCGGGATGGCGACTCGACGCGGTCGGTCAGGGCTATCAGGACGGCCTGGCGGCATTCGCCACCGACCACGGCATCGTCGTCGATGAACCGGGATCAGCTGCGGGCCAAGCTGAATCGGCAAGTACGCTGGCTGCTGTGGCTCCGCCTCAGCCGGCGGCGCGCCCGATCTCGTTCGAGAAGGTTCAGGTCTCCCTTACGAAGGATTCGGCGGACAAGACCGCCCGGATCGACCTGCGTAAGTCCCAGGGCGATCCGAACTGGGTGCTCACCGTCGGCCTCGAATGGGACGGCCGTGGAGCCATCTACGACCGATCCGGGAACGTGAAGAAGTTCGGCGAGGGCGATCTCGACGTGTACTTCTACTGCCGCAACGAACACACCAACGAATACGTCGTGATCAGCGGCGACCGCGGCCACCGCGGCGATCTCGGAACGTGGCCGTACATCCATCACTACGGTGACAGCAAGGGGCCCGGGCGCGGCAAGAAGCCTGCCGTCGAACAGGTTCGGGTGCTCCCCGATGAGAACGGGGATCTGCTCGTCAACATCTATCAGAGCGTCGACAACGGCACCGGCGCGATCGACACGTTCGGCCGGCCGCGCGTCGCGATCCGATACGGCCGGGCCGGCAAGGACGGGCTGCCGGGTCCGGACGCCGACGAGATTCTCGTGTACGTCGGGAACGGGAAGAACGCCTACTGGGCGACCGTCGCGCACATCGACGTGCAGGACGGTGTGCTGACCGTCGACGGCGAAACCCGTTACAGCAGAATCGGAAGCGAGCGCATGCCCGGGATCGATTCGAAGGGCACCTGGGTGCGGAGCCCGAAGGGTGGTCCTACGGGTCGGAGCAAGAAGCGCAACGGCGGCCGCGGTCTCGACCGTTACCAGGGGACGTGCCCACGATAGATTCGGACGCCCTGCGGGCGGCTGTCTTGAACCGGCCAGCACTTCTGGCCCCACGTCGGGTGGTGACGTGTGGCTTCGGCTGGACCCGGTCGTTCGTGTCGACCCGTGCGATCGGGTGCTCCGCCACCAGCTGCGGAGGCTGAAGGTGCTGGTGCCCTGCCGGTTTCGGGTTCGGCTCCGTGGCCGGAGACCCGCAGCGTCGATGCGCTGACGTCGGACTGCGGGAGGGTGCTGGGAGAAACGAGCCAAGAAAGAATCGACCTCGGGGACGTCGATAAAGCGCCGCGCTACCGCGCGTTCTGGGAGGCCGTATCGGATACAGATCCGGCTCCACCATCCTTGACATGATCTTCGTTATCGGCGAGGTGCTCTGTGCAGGTATGCGGCGCACGAATTGGCCGAAGGCCGAGGCCATCACGCGCCCGCATCTTCACCTACATCCCGAAGACCGGCTACGTCGGCGTCGGTGAAGTAACCAGCGAAGCCCAGCCAGCCGACGAGGAAATTCTCACCGTCTACGGGAACGAACTGCCGTCCCGCAGCCTTGAGCTGAGCAGGCCCTACCGCCATGAGATCCACGACGAGAAGGACGGTGAGGACTACAGAGGATGGGTCTTACCGGTCCGGTGGATCACGACCACCTTCACCCTCGCCGACCTTCCCTACATCATTCCGGCAACAGCTGGATTGTCCACCTGATCCACCCTGATTTGAGCTGTGCTGTTTGACGATCCTCAAACAGCACACCCGCAACACCCCGGCGCCCGATTGGCGTCCCGCGGTATCCGGCCATGTGCAGTGCAGCGTGCCGGCCGCCTTCTGTCGACCCGGTCGTCGTCCTTGACGGTGGGGTCGGCGCGCCCGTCGACCGTGCTCTGTGTGCCGGTGAGGCATTGAGGTCCACCTTCGATGCGTTTGTCCACCCGCAACCAGCTCACCGGCACGGTCACGGAGGTCACCGTCGGCGCCGTGATGGCAACTGTGAAGGTCAAGCTCGACGGCGGTGAGCAGATCGTGACCGCCCCGATCACCAAGGAGGCCGTCGACGAACTCGGTCTCGCGGCCGGAGTCGCAGCGACGGTGTTGGTCAAGTCCACCGAGGTCATGCTCGGGTTCGAATAGTCCCGCCGGCGACCGGGTCGGGCGCACCCCGGGTGCCTGTAATCCGGTGCAACCACAGCCGATCTGGTTGAATGCGGCCGTGAAGTCCGCACCGAAAGCAGCGTCCGGGGTCGTGTTCGACTGCGACGGACTGCTGACCGAAATCCTCATCGGGTATGCCCGATGCTCCACCGTGGGCCGTGATCTGCGGGCGCAGCGCACATCCCTCACACGCCTCGGCCGGTAGGCAGGATCCTTACGGGCGGGGGCTCAGTGTCCGGCACGTGTCCCGTGGCGACCGTCGTGGGCGGTGACTTCGAGGGCGACGCGGGTGAGGGTCTCTTCGGCGGGGAGAGCGGCCTGGGCGGATGCCGTCAGGTCGTATCGGGAAAACAGCGACAGGGTACCGGGTGCCGGCGAGGGCGTACCGGACGACGGTTTCGTTCTTCTCGGCCACGAGGAGCATGCCCACCGTCGGTTGGTGTATGTCGTGGAGCCGCAGTCGATCCTCGACCAGAGCAACGTAGAAGCCGAGTTGCCCGGCATCACGCGGGTCGAACTTCGTTGTCTTGAGCTCGATGACCACGTAGCGCAACTGCTCGACGTGGAAGAACAGCAGGTCGACGTAGAAGTCGTCCCCGTCGACGTCGAAATGCACCTGGCGACCGACGAATGCGAATCCCCGACCCAACTCGCGCAGCGTGTCGATGATCCGCGCGACCAGACGCTCCTCGAGTTCCCGCTCGCTCGCGTCGCCGCCGATCGCAAGGAATTCCAGCGCGAACGGATCCTTGGTGAGCTGCTGCGCCAGCTCGGAGTCCCGCTGTTCGAGCGCGGAGCCGAAGTACGAGGGCGCAGCACCCTGACGGCCGTGGAGGCAGGTGGTGATCTGATGAGCGAGCACCGAGCGTGACCACCCGTGCTCGACGTCCCGGGCGGCGTACCACTCACGCAGGTCCTGGTCGTCGAGCTTGTCGAGAAGTTCGGCGATGTGACCCCACGGCAATTGTCCAACGGGTCGTTGGATGATTGCTTCTTCGTCGGGCCATGCCTCGGCGAAGCGTCGCATGTAGAACAGGTTCGCTCGCGAGAAGCCCTTCATGGTGGGGAACTCGGCGCGTAGGTCCGCGGCGAGACGGGACAGCACCTTGGTTCCCCAACGCTCGGTCTGCTGGCGATCCAAGATCGTGCGGCCGATCTGCCAGTAGAGGCCTATCAGCTCGGTGTTCACCTTCCGCTGCGCCTGATACCGCGCCTGGTGTACGCGGCGCTTGAGTTCCTCGAGCGTAGCGGCGTAGTCCGTGGGTTCGAGCTCTGCCATGCCTTGAGCATTGCACCCGCCTCCGACCAGTTCGGTCGAGGCTCCCCGAGCCGGTACACCGCCATAGCGGCCAGGGACTTGACCCACGTGAGCCAGGACGGACTTCGGTCCTGATCGGACATGGCTACTCGGAGATACCGACTGCTGCCGTGCGGACCGTGTACCGGGTCCGAGGCGATGGGCGTGCGGTGCGTGCATGGCGTGCACGCACCGAAGAGACATTGTGCGGCCGCGCTTGCAGATCCCGGCATGCGGACCGGGGTGGTCACAATCCGTCCAGCACGGCGAACAGGTCCCTCGAACGGGGTGTCGGCGCGCTGTTCGATCTCGTCGAAGACCTCGGTGAGGTCCTCGAGGGTCTTGTGGTCGCGGCGCGCATTCCGGAGTGCCGACTACCAGTCGACCAGCAGTCCTTCGTTCCCTGGATGCAATCCCCGAGGGTGGCGTGATGCCGCCCTGGTACACAGCCGCGACCGCTCTCGGAGTGCTGTGGTCGATCCTCGCGTGGGGCGAGCCGCGCGCATCGCTGGTGATCGTGGCGACGGCGCTGCTGGTGCTCAGCGTGGTGATGTCCGTTGTGCTGCTCGTGCCGATCAACAATCGTGTCGCCGCGTGGGCGGGTGGGGGAGCGCCGGACGACTGGCAGGACCAGGTCGGGCAGTGGGATCGCTACCACTACGCGCGGGTCGGCGTTCTCGTCGGCGCGTTCGTTCTGCTGGTGGTCGCGCTCGCGTGAGGTTCCGTGGGATTCCTGCACGGGCAAACACGAATCGACGCGGACGCCCTGCGGGCGGCTGGATTGAACCGATCGGAGACCCTACGGGTCGCTGAGTCTGCTCGGCCCCTTCCCCAACGCTGCCCGGTCGCCATACCCCGATAGACCGTCTCGGCCAGCACTTCTGGCCCCACGTCGGGTGGTGACGTGT
>NZ_JBSFRH010000007.1:0-176854 GCF_053589135.1 Rhodococcus sp. NPDC003382 | reverse complement strand
TCCCCGGCCCGGATCAGCTGATCGGCCAGCGCGATCGCGTCGATCCCGGACAGACACACCTTGTTGACCGTCAACGCCGGCACATCCATCGGGATCCCCGCCGCGACCGCGGCCTGCCGCGCCGGGATCTGCCCCGCGCCGGCGGTGAGCACCTGACCCATGATCACGTACTCCACCTGCTCCGGCGCCACCCCGGCCCTGGCCAACGCCCCCTTGATCGCGACCCCACCCAGATCCGACCCCGAGAAATCCCTCAACGCGCCCTGCAAACGGCCCATCGGGGTACGGGCACCGGCAACGATGACTGAAGAGGTAGACATGGTGGGCTCCGATTATGTTGTGGGGAAATAACTTTCGGAAATGGCGATCAGACGGGTTCGCCGACTGCGATCTCGAGCGGAGCGCCCGTGGCGGCGACCACGTCGTCGACGGTGACGCCGGGAGCGAGTTCACGCAGCACCAGCTTGCCGCCGTCGACGACGTCGATGACCGCCAGGTCGGTGATGATGCGGTTGACGACGGCCTGCCCGGTGAGCGGCAGGGTGCAGGTATCGACGACCTTCGGATTGCCGTCGCGATCGGTGTGCTCCATGACCACGATGACCCGGCTCGCGCCGTGCACCAGGTCCATGGCGCCGCCCATGCCCTTGACCATCTTGCCGGGGACCATCCAGTTGGCGAGGTCGCCGTGGCGGGAGACCTGCATGCCGCCGAGCACCGCGGTGTCGATGTGCCCGCCGCGGATCATCCCGAACGACAGTGCCGAATCGAAGAACGCGGCGCCCGGGTTGACGGTGACGGTCTCCTTGCCCGCGTTGATCAGATCGGGGTCGATCTTGTCCTCGGTCGGGTACGGACCGGTGCCGAGGATGCCGTTCTCGGAGTGCAGCGTGACGTGCACATCGGACGGCAGGAAGCCGGGGATGAGGGTGGGCAGGCCGATGCCGAGGTTGACGTATTCGCCGTCGACCATCTCGGCGGCGGCGCGGGCCGCCATCTCGTTGCGGGTCCAGCCCTTCTTCTCGGTGGTCTTGTCTGCGGTCGCGTTACCTGCGGTCACTGTGCCGCTCCTTCCGATACCGTCACGGTGCGCTTCTCGATGCGCTTCTTCTGGGGGCCGGTGTGGACGATCCGCTTGACGAAGATGCCGGGCAGGTGCACCTGCGCGGGGTCGATCTCGCCGGGCTCGACGAGCTCTTCGACCTGGGCGATCGTGATCTTCCCGGCCATGGCGGCCAGTGGATTGAAGTTCATCGCGGTCTTGTCGAAGATCAGGTTGCCCGCGGTGTCGCCCTTGACGGCGTGCACGAGCGCGAAGTCGGCGTGGATCCCGAGTTCCATCACGTACCGCTTGCCGCCGAAGACACGGATCTCCTTCGGCGGAGACGCGACCGCGACCGAGCCGTCGGACGCGTAGCGCCAGGGCAGGCCGCCGTCCGAGACGGGCGTTCCGACACCGGCCGGGGTGAAGAAGGCGGGGATACCGGCACCGCCGGCGCGCAGCCGCTCGGCGAGGGTGCCCTGCGGGGTCAGCTCGACCTCGAGCTCACCGGCGAGGTACTGCCGCGCGAATTCCTTGTTCTCACCCACGTACGAGGCGACGACGCGGCGGACGCGGTGTTCGTTCAGCAGCAGACCGAGGCCGTGGTCGTCGACGCCGCAGTTGTTGGAGAACACCTCGAGATCGCCGACACCGGAGTCGACGAGCGCCTGGATCAAGACGTCGGGGATGCCGCACAGACCGAATCCGCCGACGGCGAGCGACGCGCCGTCGGTTACGTCCGCGACGGCCGCCGCGGCCGTGTCGAACACTTTCGTTGCCATTGCATGACCTCTCTCGGAAAACCTCGGCCGTGTGGTGCCGGCCCTTCGGATGCGTTCACTGGGTGGACGAGCTCGCATCGGTCGTTACCCACTACAGAGGGCAAAGACCCGCATTTCAAGGGGTGTCCGTCAACTGTACAGAGATTGCTCGCTCGCCGGAACGCGTCTCGCGACCGCGTTCACTCAATGAACGTATGCTGTCCGGGTGGAGACCGAGCAGAGACCGCAGGTGATCGGCCGCGTGAGCGCCCTGCTGCGGGCGGTCGCCGGGTACGAGCCGCACGGGTCCTCGACGACCGAGCTGGCCCGGGCGACCGGGCTGGCCCGACCCACCGCGCATCGGCTCTTGACGTCGCTGGCCGAGGAAGGCCTCGTCGACCGCGACCCCAAGTCCGGGCGGTGGTCGCTGGGGCCGGAGCTGTATCTGCTGGGCTCGCTCGCGGCCGAGCGCTACGACATCACCGATCTCGCCGGTGAGATCCTGCGCGGCATCGCGCGCGAGACCGGCGAAACCGCGCACCTGTCCGCGCGCCGGGGCGACGGCACCGTGTGCCTGACGAGCGAGGAGGGCAGTTTCCCGCTGCGTTCGCACGTGCTGTACGCGGGCAGGCGACTGCCGCTGGGCGTCGCCTCCGCGGGGCTGGTGATCCTCTCCCACCTGCCGGACCACGACATCGACGAATACCTGTCCCGGACCGACCTGACCGCGGAGTGGGGACCGGCCCACAGCCGCGCCGCCGTCGAGGAACGCATCGAGCAGACCCGGCTGACCGGATACGCGACCAATCCGGCCCTGCTCGTCGAGGGAAGCTGGGGCATGGGCGCGGCGGTGTTCGATCACCGGAATTCACCGGCATGGGCACTGAGCGTGACCGGTGTGGAGAGCCGGTTCCGGGAGGATCGGCGCCCGGAACTCGGGGAGCTGCTGCTGCGCGAGGCGCACCGCCTCACCCAGTTGCTGCGCGGCCATCGCCGCTGAGCCACCGCCGTCGACGTAACACGGCCGTTACGCTAGGTAATCAGTCGATTGACAAGTCGCCGTTACCGTCTGCTGTCGAAATGGTTACATCGATGGTGGATCGCACTGCTGGAGGCTGCATGGCGGACGGGCTCGAACGGTTGTACACGGCACTCGACGAGATGCTGCGTCCCGTCGACGACGCGTACGCCGCGGCCTATCCGGGCCCGTCCGCCGGCCGGCAACCGGTGCACACCGTCTACGTGCCCGCCGACCGGTACGACGCGGACACCGTCCGGTCGTGGGGCGAGCAGGCCCGGCAGGTGCTGTCCGAGAACATCACCGACGCCGGTGATCTCGCAGCGGTCACCGGGATGGAACCGGGACTCGCCCATGAGGTCCTGCCGCTCGTACAGGCCAAACTCGCGGCGGAGCCGATCGAGGATCTGCGCATCGACTTCGAGGACGGGTTCCCCCAGGCCGGAGTTCCGCTCGCCGACCGGGACGCCGACGAGGACGCACACGTCGCACGAGCCGCAGAAGCACTGCGAGCGAACACCGCGGCCACACCGTTCAGCGGTATCCGGTTCAAGTGCCTCGAGGCACCGACCCGTCGCCGCGGGATCCGGACGCTCGACGCGTTCGTGGGTGCGATCGCCGAGAAAGGTTCACTTCCCGAAGGATTCGTCTTCACCTTGCCGAAGGTGACTTCTCCCGAACAGATTTCGGCGATGGTGACAGCGTGCGAGTACCTGGAGTCCGCCTATTCGCTTACGAAGCCACTGCGTTTCGAGATCCAGATCGAGACACCCCAGGCGATCTGCGGACCCGACGGCAGCGCACAGGTCGCGGCGATGATCCACGCCGCCGCCGGCCGGTGCTCGGGTCTGCACTACGGTACCTACGACTACTCGGCGGCGTGCGGAATCGCCGCCGAGTACCAGGCGATGGACCATCCGGTCGCCGACCACGCCAAAGCCACGATGCAGGTCGCGGCCGCCGGCACCGGGGTGTTCCTGTCGGACGGCTCCACCAACCGCATCCCGGTGGGCACCGCCGACGAGATCCGCAGCGCGTGGGCGCTGCACGCCCGGCTCGTCGACCGTTCGCTGCGCCGCGGCTTCTACCAGGGCTGGGACCTGCACCCGGCACAGCTGCCGACCCGGTACGCCGCGACCTTCGCGTTCTACCGCCGCTCGTTCCCGGCCGCCGCGGCACGCATCGCCGCGTACCTCGGGCGCGCCGAATCCGGCTACCTCGACGAACCCGCGACCGCGCGAGCGCTGGCGTCGTTCGTGTACCGCGGCCTGAGCTGCGGTGCCCTGTCCGCCGCCGAGGTGCACGAACACACCGGCGCCGGCCCGGAGGACCTGCAACGCCTGGCGGGCTTCCGGACAGAGAAAGGACACTCCACCCGATGACCACCGTGATCCGGGCCCGACGCGCGGTCGTCGGCGACCGCGAACGCGCCTGCGCCGTGACGCTGCGCGACGGCCGCATCGTCGCCGTCGACGACTACGACGCCCCGCTCCCCACCGGGGCCGACGAGGTCGTCCTCGCCGGCGACGAGGCGCTGCTGCCCGGCCTCGTCGACACGCACGTGCACATCAACGATCCCGGCCGCACCGAATGGGAGGGCTTCGCCAGCGCCACACGGGCCGCGGCGGCCGGCGGGGTCACCACCGTGATCGACATGCCGCTCAATTCGATTCCCTCGACGATCGATGTGGCTGCGCTGGACGTCAAGCGCGCGACCGCAACCGGGCAGACCACCGTGGACGTCGGATTCTGGGGCGGCGCCGTCCCCGGCAACCTCGCCGACCTGCGGCCGCTGTGGGACGCGGGCGTGTACGGGTTCAAGTGCTTCCTCGCGTACTCGGGTCTCGACGAGTACCCGCCGCTGAACCGCGAACAGATGGTCGCGGCGATGCGCGAGATCGCCTCGTTCGACGGGCTGCTCATCGTCCACGCCGAGGACGGCCCGACACTCGACGCACAGCCCCCGGCCGCGGGTCGTCGGTACGCGGACTTCCTGCAATCGCGACCGCCCGTCGCCGAGTCGCGGGCGATCGCGCAGGTGATCGACGGCGCCCGCGAAACCGGTTGCCGGGTGCACATTCTGCACCTGTCCGACGCCGGGAGCCTTCCGCTGCTGGCCGAGGCGAAAGCCGCCGGGGTGCGCATCACCGCGGAGACCTGCCCCCACTACCTGTCGTTGTTCAGCGAGGAGATCCTCGACGGATCAACACATTTCAAGTGCTGCCCGCCGATCCGTGAGGCAGGGAACCGGGAAGCGCTGTGGCGCGGGCTGGCGGACGGCACGATCGACTGCGTCGTGTCCGACCATTCGCCGTGCACACCGGAACTGAAGAAGTTCACCAGCGGTGATTTCGGGGAGGCGTGGGGAGGCATCTCCTCGCTGCAACTGGGATTGCCGATCGTATGGTCGGAGGCACGGCGGCGCGGGCACACCCTCGTCGACGTGGTCCGCTGGATGGGTCGCAACACACGGGATCTGGTGGGATTCGCCGATCGCGGCGAGATCGCCGTCGGCAATTCCGCCGACCTGTGCGTGTTCGCCCCCGACGATGCGTTCGTGGTGTTCCCTGAGCGTCTGCACCACCGCAATGCCGTTACACCGTACGCTGAGCGCGCGCTGGCCGGGGTGGTCCGGCAGACGTGGCTGTCCGGCGCCCCGCTCACCGTCACCCTCGACGCGGCTCAGGATCCCGCCCCGCGCGGACGCCTGCTCACCCGTGCCCCCGCCCCGGAAGGAACCCATGAGCTCGCCTGATTTCCTGCAACTGCCCGATCTCGCGTCACGCGCCTTGGCCGGATCGGTGATGTACGCGAACGACGAATTGTTCGCGGAGCGTGAGAATCTCGTCGATCCCGAACCCGCGGCGCACGACACGAGCGACTTCGGGCACAAGGGCAAGGTGTACGACGGGTGGGAGACGCGACGCCGGCGCGAACCCGGGCACGACTTCGCGATCGTGCGACTCGGGGTGCCCGGCGTGGTGCGCGGCGTCGTGATCGACACCGCGTGGTTCACCGGCAACTATCCGCCGTTCGCCTCGATCGACGGAATCTGCGTCGAGGGATATCCGAACGCGGCGCAGTTGCAGGAAGCCGAGTGGGAACCGATCCTCGACAAGGTCGAGTTGCAGGGTGATACCGCGAACAGTTTCCCGGTGCAGAGCGAGAAGCGGTGGACCCATGTGCGGCTCAACATCTTTCCCGACGGTGGGGTGGCTCGGCTGCGGATCCACGGGGAACCGCGACCGGATCCGGCGTTCCTGCGCGGCACCATCGATCTCGCCGCGCTCGAGAACGGCGGGGATGTCGTGGACTGCTCGAACCGCTTCTACTCGTCGCCGCGCAACATCCTCGGTCTCGGCCGCGCCCGGCACATGGGTGAGGGCTGGGAGAACGCCCGCCGCCGCGACGACGGGAACGACCACGTCGTCGTGCGACTGGCCGGTGAAGGGCTGGTCGAACACGTCGAGATCGACACGTCGTACTTCGTCGGCAACGCGCCCGGTTGGGCACGGTTGAGCGGAACAGCCGACGAGGCATCGCTTTCCGACGAGTCCGCGTGGGTGACGCTGGTTCCGCGCGTCGAGTTGCTGCCGGACTGCCGGCACCGGTTCCGGGTCGACGCGGACCGTCCGTTGCGGTACGTCCGGCTGGACGTCTACCCGGACGGTGGCATCGCGCGGCTGCGGGTGCACGGCACGCTCGTCTGAATTTTCGCAATCGGGACATCGATTACCCGGACGAAACATTCGGTCGCGCGGCGGTAACCGGGTGGGGATAGAACTGCAGAGACATGGATTCCCACCCGGTTGGAGTTGCGCATGGCCACTGCACATCCGGTCGACACCCGGTTGCCGTTCGTCCGGCAGCTCGCGTTCGGCATCCAGCACGTCCTGATCATGTACACCGGGTGCATCACCGTGCCCCTGGTGTTCGGCGCCGCAGTCGGTCTCGACCGTGACACCATCGCCATGCTCATCAGCGCGGACCTGCTGATCGCCGGCGTGATCACGATCATCCAGAGCCTCGGTGTCGGCAAGCTCGCCGGTGTGCGGCTTCCGATCGTGTGCGGTGCGACCTTCGCCGGCCTGACGCCGATGATCCTCATCGCCAACGAATACGGACTGCAGGCCGTGTACGGCTCGATGCTCGTCGGCGGCATCGTCGGCCTGGCCCTGGCCTATCCCTTCGCCAAGGTCATCCGGTTCTTCCCGCCGCTCGTCACCGGCGCAGTCCTCACCGTCGTCGGCATCTCGCTGATCGGCGTCGCAGGTGGCCTGATCATCGGCAACGACCCCACCTCCCCCAGCTACGCGTCGCCGTCGCACATCGCGCTCGCCGTCGCCGTCATGGCCGTCGCGATCGGCTTCATCTGCCTCGGCCGCGGAATCTGGTCGCAGCTCGGTGTGCTCATCGCGCTGGTCGTCGGCACGATCATCGCGCTGCCCATGGGCCTGATCGATCTCGGCGGCGTCGCCGGAAGCGCCTGGGTGGGAATCCCCACCCCGTTCCACTTCGGCGCCCCCGAGTTCCCGATCACCGCGGTGGTGGCCATGAGCATCGTCATCGCGGTCGTGTTCGCCGAATCCACCGCGAGCATGCTGGCGGTCAGCGAGATCACCGGCAAGCCGGTCGGCAAGGGCGACATCGCGCGTGGTCTCGCCGGCGACGGCCTGTCCGCCGTCCTCGGTGGCATCTTCAACGCGTTCGTCGACACCGTCTTCACCCAGAACGTCGGCGCGGTCGCGACCACCCGCGTGTACAGCCGCTACGTCACCGCGACCAGCGGCGTGATCCTGGTGCTGCTCGGCGCTCTCCCCAAGGTCGGGGCGGTCGTGGCGGGCCTGCCGAAACCGGTGGTCGGCGGTGTCGGCCTGATCCTGTTCGCCACCGTCGCGGTCGTCGGGATCAACACCCTGCGCCGGGTGGACCTGTCCGACCGCATCAACACCACGATCGCCGCGGTCGCCGTCGGGGTGGGCCTCGTGCCGGAACTCGCCGAGGGGATGTTCGAGAAGTTCCCGTCCTCCGCGCAGATCCTGCTCGGCAGCGGCATCACCCTCGCCGCCCTCACCGCGTTCGGACTCAACCTGCTGTTCAACCACACTCGGCTCGGGAGCATGGCCCGCGCGGCCGTCGCCGGTCCCGACGCTCCCGAGCCCGGCACGCCGGCCCCCGTCACCTCGGCCGGTACCCCTTCCACCCCAGGAGCCGTGCATGCAACCGTCTGACCCGTTCGAGGTCCCGACCATCGACATCTCCCCCTACGTGACCGCGGGCCCGGACAGCGAACGCGTCCGCGTAGCCAGCCAGATCGACGAAGCCTGCAGCAGTGTGGGTTTCATCCAGATCGTGGGGCACGGGATTCCCGATGACGTCGTCGACGGACTCACCGGCGCCATGGACGAGTTCTTCGGGCTTCCGCTCGACGACAAGAAGGCCTACCGGGTGGAGGGAGCGAACCGCGGATACAGCCCGCCGAAGAGCGAATCGCTGTCGCTGAGCCTCGGTGTCGAATCCGCCGGCCGCATGAACGACTTCTTCGAGGCCTACAACATCGGTGTCGAAGCCCGTTCGTTCCCCGGACTGGGGTTGTCCGAATCCGACTACGGCATCAATCTCTGGCCCGACGTCGACGGTTTCGAGCCTAGCGTGCAGCGGTACTTCGCGGAGGCGTCCCGCGTCGCGCGCACGCTCACCCGCATCTTCGCCGACGCCCTCGGCCAGGCCCCGGACTTCTTCGACGCCCTCACCGACCACTCCATCGACGTGCTGCGCCTGAACAACTACGCGCTGCCGGAAGGCACCGTCACCCTCGACGGCGACCTCACCGGCATGGGCGAGCACACCGACTTCGGCATCGTCACGGTGCTGTGGGCCGACAACGTCGCCGGGCTGCAGGTACTCGGCAGCGACGGGGTGTGGCACGACGTGGCACCGCGCGACGGTGCGCTCCTGATCAACCTCGGCGACCTCACCGCCCGTCTCACCAACGACCGGTGGCGCTCGACCCTGCACCGCGTCAAGCCGCCGATCGTCGACGGCACCATCACGCGCCGCCGCTCGGCCGCGTTCTTCCACGACGGCAACGTCGACGCGGTGATCGCGACCCTCCCCGGCTTCGTGGACGAGGGCGAGGAACCCTACGAGCCCATCGTCGTCCGCGACCACATCAAGGCGAAGCTGGCAGGCTCCCGGCACGGCAAGCCGAACACCGCCGCGGTCCGCGAGGCCGCGCGCGTGCTGGCCGCCGCGGGAAACACGGCGACGCCGTGAGCCATGTCGTCCTGGTGCACGGCGCCTGGGCCGGGCCGTGGGTGTGGGACACGATGCTCGGGCCGCTGCGGGCAGCCGGGCACACTCCGCACCCGCTCGCGCTGCCCGGCGTCGGCACCTGGGGCGACGACGACGTCACGCTCGACGACGTCGCGGCCCACATCGCCGACCGGGTTCGTGGAATCGACGAGCCGGTCGTGCTCGTCGGGCATTCCGGTGGCGGCATCGTCGTCACCCAGGTCGCCGAGATGCTGCCCGAAAGGGTCGCGGGCGTCGCCTACGTCGCGGGCATGATGCTGCCCTCCGGCATGGACTTCGGGATGCTGTGCGACAGTCTCGATCTCGTACCACCGGTCGGGATCTCGGCATGGCTGCAGCCGACCGCGGACGGTCGCGGCACGGTGGTGCCGCCGGAAGCGGGCGCGGCGGTGTTCTTTCACGAGGCCGCGGTCGCCGATGCGATCGGCGCCGCGCGCCGCCTCGTGCCGCAACTCGAGACGGCGCGGCTCATGGCCCCGACGTGGACCCCCGAGCGCTTCGGGTCCGTTCCACGCCTGTATGTCGAAGCGACACTGGACCGTTCGGTGCCGATCGTGACGCAACGCGAGATGCAGCGGCTGGTGCCGGGCGCGCGGGTCGTCACGCTGGACAGCGATCATGCGCCGCAGTTGTCGGCGCGCGACGAGCTCGCGTCGGTGCTCGCCGAGTTCGCCACCCGGGTGGCCGCCGAGACCGGGGCGGCTCTGTAGCGAGATCGCTTGCCGGACAGCACAGTGGCCGCCACCCCGTGAGGGCAACGGCCACTGTGGGTCTGTGCTGGTTACCGTCAGACGGTCGCCGCGACGGTCTCTTCGGCCTCGGCCGGGGAGCTCGTGCGGATCAGGTGGTCGAACGCGCTGAGCGCGGCGGTCGCACCCGCCCCGGCGGCGACGATGATCTGCTTGAACGGGACGGTCGTGCAGTCACCGGCGGCGAACACGCCCGGCACCGAGGTGCGGCCGTGGGCGTCGACGACGATCTCGCCGCGCGGGCTGAGATCGACGGTGCCGGAGAGCCAGTCGGTGTTGGGCAGCAGGCCGATCTGCACGAACACGCCGTCCAGGTCGACGGTCTTCGACTCGTCGGTGGTGCGGTCGGTGTAGACCAGGCCGGTGACCTTGGAACCGTCGCCGAGAACCTCGGTGGTCAGCGCGCTGGTGACGATATCGACGTTGGGCAGGCTGCGGAGCTTGCGCTGCAGCACCTCGTCGGCGCGCAGCACCGAGTCGAACTCGATGAGCGTCACGTGGGCGACGACGCCGGCGAGGTCGATGGCCGCTTCGACGCCGGAGTTGCCGCCGCCGATCACCGCGACGCGCTTGCCCTTGAACAGCGGGCCGTCGCAGTGCGGGCAGTAGGTGACGCCCTTGTTGCGGTACTCCTGCTCGCCGGGCACGTTCATCGCGCGCCAGCGGGCGCCGGTCGCGAGAACGACGCTGCGCGAGAGCAACCGGGCGCCGTTCTCGAGTTCGACCTCGACCAGACCGCCCTCGGTGGCGGCGGGCGTCAGCTTCGCGGCCTTCTGCACGTTCATGATGTCGACGTCGTACTGGCGCACGTGGTTCTCGAGCTCGGCGGCGAACTTCGGGCCCTCGGTGTAGGGGACCGACGAGAAGTTCTCGATGGCCATGGTGTCGAGCACCTGGCCGCCGAACCGCTCGGCAAGAACGCCGGTGCGGATTCCCTTGCGGGAGGCGTAGATCGCGGCGGTCGCACCGGCCGGGCCACCACCGACGACGAGGACGTCGAAGGGGTCCTTCTCGCTGATCGCGGCGGCGGTGCGCTCGGCGGATCCGCTGTCGAGCTTGCCGACGATCTGCTCGAGGTTCATGCGTCCGGAGCCGAACAGTTCACCGTTGAGGAAGACGGTGGGAACGGCCATGACCTGACGGGCGTCGACCTCGTCCTGGAAGAGGGAGCCTTCGATCGCGGTGTGCTTGATGCGCGGGTTGATCACGCACATGGTGTTGAGTGCCTGCACCACGTCGGGGCAGTTCTGGCACGACAGCGAGAAGTAGGTCTCGAAGTGGTAGTCGCCGTCGAGATCGCGAACCTGCTCGAGCAGTTCCGCGGCTTCCTTCGAGGGGTGGCCGCCGACCTGCAGCAGGGCGAGCACGAGGGAGGTGAACTCGTGGCCGAGCGGGATACCGGCGAACTCGACCTCGATGTCGGTGCCGACCCGGCGGATCAGGAATGAGGGGCGACGGGTGGCTTCACCGTCGCGCACGTGGGTGACCAGGTCGGACATGCCGGCGATCTGGTCGAGGAGGTCGGCGAGTTCCTTCGACTTCGGCCGGTCGTCGAGGGACGACACGAGCTCGATCGGCTGGGTGACCTTTTCGAGGAGCGACTTGAGCTGGGCGGCGAGGGAGGCATCGAGCATGAGGATCAACTCCAGAAGTGGAAGAACTGTGACCGGTAGGGAATGGGGAGTCGGCGAACTTCTCAGCTCGAGCCGAGGAGATCCGGACGGCGCCCGGTGGCGCGGGACGAGGCCCGCGCCACCGGAACGGATTCCGTCGGGAAATCAGATCTTGCCGACGAGCTCCAGCGACGGGGCGAGGGTGGCGTCGCCCTCTTCCCACTTGGCCGGGCAGACCTCGCCCGGGTGGTTGCGGACGTACTGCGCAGCCTTGACCTTGCGGACGAGCTCGGCAGCGTTGCGGCCGATGCCCTCGGCGGTGACCTCGGTGAACTGGACGACGCCGTCCGGGTCGACCAGGAAGGTGCCGCGGTCGGCCAGGCCCTGGTTCTCGCGGAGGACCTCGAAGTCGGTGCTGATCTGCAGGGTCGGGTCGCCGATCATCGCGTACTTGATCTTGCCGATGGTCTCGGACGAGCTGTGCCACGCCTTGTGCGTGAAGTGCGTGTCGGTGGAAACGGAGAAGACCTCGACGCCGAGACCCTGCAGCTCCTCGTAGTGATCCGCCAGGTCACCGAGCTCGGTCGGGCAGACGAACGTGAAGTCGGCGGGGTAGAAGAAGAAGATCGCCCACTTGCCCTTGATGTCCTCGTCGGACACGGTCACGAAGGCACCGTCCTTGAAGGCCTCCGCCTTGAAGGGCTTGATCTGCTTGTTGATCAGCGACATGTAGAGCCTCACTCGGTCTCGATGGGGTTGACGGTTATCGACGTTAACGTCCACCTATTGATTGTGCCAATCGATTGTTCTTAGAAGTTCGATAAAGAATGGCTATCAACAAGGCATCACCGCAGGTAGGAGCATTGTCCGATTTATCCGATGTGACAGAACACACAAAGTGCGGCTGCGCCGCTCGTGTGCCTTTCTGGCGGCTGGGGACGCCAGAAAGGCACACCGGCGGCGGAGCCGCACCTAGGCTCGCGACATGCGCGCACCGGCAGAGAAAGTCGCCTCCCCCGAGGACCTCGCACGGCAGCTGGACAGCACCGGCTACCTCGCCGACGAGGGGCTCGCCGTCTCGGCGTACCTCGCGCTGCGGATGGGTCGGCCGCTGTTCTGCGAGGGTGAACCCGGCACCGGCAAGACGTCCCTCGCCGTCGCGCTCGCCGAAGCGCTCGACCTGCCCCTGGTCCGGCTGCAGTGCCACGAAGGCATCGACGCCGCGCAGGCCCTCTACGACTGGGACTTCCCGCGCCAGCTCCTGCACCTGCGCACCCTCGAGGCGGCGTCGGCCGGCACCCTCGACCCGGACGCCGCGGAACGCTCGCTCTACACCGAACGGTTCCTGCTCACCCGACCGCTGCTGCGGGCCCTCACCGAATCCCCGTGCGTGCTCCTCGTCGACGAGATCGACCGCGCCGACGACGAGTTCGAGGCGTTCCTGCTGCAGCTGCTCGACGAGAACGCCGTCACGATCCCCGAACTCGGCGAGATCCGCGCGGCCGTGCCCCCTCTCGTGGTGCTCACGTCCAACCGGACCCGCGAGGTCCACGACGCCCTGAAACGACGCTGCCTGTACCTGTGGGTCGACCACCCGGACCTGGAACGCGAGGTCGCGATCCTGCGCCGGCGCCTCCCGGGCATCGACGAGACCCTCGCCCGGCAGGTCACCCGCGCTGTGCACGTCCTGCGCGAGATGGAACTGCTCAAACCGCCGGGCGTCGCCGAAACCCTCGACTGGGCGCGGGCCCTGCTCGAACTCGACCGCACCGTGCTGGACGCGGCGACCGCGTCGGCGACGCTCGGCGCCGTGCTCAAGTACCGGGAGGACCTCGCGCGCGTCGCCCGCGCCGGTCTGGACCGGCTGGTAGCGGGGTGACCGGGCCGTGCACACCGCATCACCCTCCGGCGGTGCTCTCGTCGGGCTCATCGGATTCACCCGCGCGCTCGCCGCGGCGGGCCTGCCCGTCGCACCGGACGCCACCGCCGCGTTCGTCACAGCCGTGACCGAACTCGATCTCGCCGACCCCGGCCACCTGTACTGGGCGGGCCGCGCGACCCTGTGCCACAACCCCGACGACCTCGCCCGCTACGACCTGGCCTTCGAAAGCTGGTTCGGTGGAACGGTTCCCACCCATCCCGCAGTGACGGCGGAACCGCAACCGAAGCTCTCGCACATCGCCGCCCTCGCCGAAGCCGCGACCGCGGGCTCGGACGAAGCCGCACCCGACCTGCAGGTCGCCGCCGACGAGACCGAGGTGCTGCGGCACCGCGACATCGCCGAACTCACCCCCGCCGAACGGGCTCACCTCGACGAGCTCATCGCCACGCTGCGTCCGCGGCCGCCGATGCGCGCGGCACTGCGGGTACGCCCGTCGCGGCGCGGACCCGTCGATCCGCGCCGCACCCTCCGGGCGATGCTCTCCGCCGGCGGGGAACCGGTGCGGCCGAGCCACCACCGCAAGGCCACCCGCCCGCGCCGCGTCGTCCTGCTCGTCGACGTGTCCGGATCGATGAGCCCGTACGCCGATGCGCTGCTGCGGTTCGCGCACGTCGTCACCCGCGCGAACCCGTCCGGCACCGAGGTGTTCTCCCTCGGCACCCGGCTCACGCGACTCTCGCGCGCGCTGCGGGCACGCGACCCCGAGATCGCCCTCGCCGGGGCCGGTCGCGCCGTCCCCGACTGGGCCGGCGGCACCCGGCTCGGCGAAACGCTGCGCGCATTCCTGGACCGGTGGGGCCGGCGCGGTCTGGCGCGCGGCGCCGTCGTCGTGGTGTTCTCGGACGGCTGGGAGCGCGGCGACCCGTCGCTGCTGGCCGAACAGATGGCGCAGCTGCGGCGCCTCGCCCACGCCGTACTGTGGGTTAATCCGCATGCAGGCGTCGACGGCTATCAGCCCGTGCAGTCGGGCATCTCGGCGGCGCTGCCCCACATCGACCGTCTGCTCGCGGGCCACAGCCTGGCCACGCTGCAGGCACTGCTGGAGGAGGTTCACCGTGCGTGAGGTTCTCGACGAGCTCGACCGCCGCTACCGGGACGGGGAGCCGGTGGCGCTCGGCACCGTGGTGTCGACGTTCCGGTCGGCGCCGCGCGGGCCGGGAGCGTCGATGCTGGTGGCCGCGGACGGCACCGTCACCGGCAGCGTGTCCGGCGGGTGCGTCGAGGGAGCCGTGTACGAACTGGCACAGGACGTCATCGGCGACGGTGTCCCGGTGCTGCAGCGGTACGGGGTGTCCGACGACGACGCGTTCTCCGTCGGGCTGACCTGCGGCGGCATCATCGACGTGTTCGTCGAACGCATCGAC
Organism: Rhodococcus sp. NPDC003382; assembly: GCF_053589135.1. Taxonomy (NCBI): domain Bacteria; kingdom Bacillati; phylum Actinomycetota; class Actinomycetes; order Mycobacteriales; family Nocardiaceae; genus Rhodococcus; species Rhodococcus sp. NPDC003382. Next base: position 162,050 of record NZ_JBSFRH010000007.1, on the reverse strand, counting down.
GAACCGAGCTTCCCCGCGTTCCCCGCGCTCGTGGACTCGGTGCGTGCGGGGGAACCGGTCGCCGTCGCAACCGTCACCGAGCATCCCGACGCCGCGACCGTCGGCCGCCGCCTGGTCGTGTGGCCGGACCGCGCGGACGGAGAGCTCGGATCCGACCGCATGAACGAGGCCGTCACCGACGACGCCCGCGGCCTGCTCGACGTCGGCCGCTCCGGCACGCTGCACTACGGACCGGACGGGCAACGTCGCGGTGAGGGAATGTCGGTGTTCGTCAACGTCTTCCAGCCGCCCCCGCGGATGCTGGTGTTCGGCGCGATCGACTTCGCCGCGGCGATGGCGAAGCTCGGGTCGTTCCTCGGATACCGGGTGACGGTGTGCGACGCCCGCGGCGTGTTCGCGACCACCGCCCGCTTCCCCGCCGCCGACGAGGTGGTCGTGGACTGGCCGCACCGCTATCTCGCCGCCGAAGCCGAGGCCGGACGGGTCGACAGCCGCACGGTCGTCGCGGTGCTCACCCACGATCCGAAGTTCGACGTGCCGCTGCTCGAGGTCGCGTTGCGCATGGACCTGGCGTACGTCGGGGCGATGGGGTCGCGGCGCACCCACGACGACCGGCTCGCCCGGCTGCGGGAGGCGGGGGTCGGCGACGACGAAATCGCTCGTCTCTCGTCGCCGATCGGCCTCGATCTGGGGGCCCGCACCCCCGAAGAGACGGCGGTGTCCATCGCCGCGGAGATCATCGCGTTGCGGTGGGGAGGCCGCGGAGAACGCCTCACCCGGACCGAAGGCCCGATCCACGGTCACGAGGGCGCGCCGGTCGGCCACCACGACTGAGGATCCGCCGCGCGGAGGAACCGTCGGAAACGGGCAGAACCGTCGGAAAGACAACTGCCGTTTCTGCGATTCCGGCCGTTCGGACAGCCCTCGGAGGGCACAGTGTCAGTCATCTGAAGTCATCCGGATTCGGATGCACGGCACGGGAGGCTCGATGCGCATAACTGTCACCGTCGACGGCACCAGCTACACGGACGATGTCGAACCGCGTCTGTTGCTCGTCCACTATCTCCGCGACCGCCTCGGCAAGGTCGGCACGGTCGTCGGTTGCGACACCAGCAACTGCGGCGCGTGCACCGTTCACCTGAACGGCCGCAGCGTCAAATCCTGCTCGGTGCTGGCGGTGCAGGCCGACGGCGCCGAGGTCACCACCGTCGAAGGTCTCGCGACCGACGGCGCGCTGCACCCCGTGCAGCAGGCGTTCCACGACAACCACGCCCTGCAGTGCGGCTACTGCACGCCCGGCATGATCATGTCGACACTCGACCTGCTCAGCGAGAACCCGGACCCCGACGACCGGCAGGTCCGGCTCGGGCTCGAGGGAAACCTGTGCCGCTGCACGGGATATCAGAACATCGTCGCCGCCGCGCAGGACGCCGCGCGGCGCCTGCGTGAGGCCGACGCGACCACGGGAGGCGCCCGATGACCAGCACCGTCGACGCCGGCACCACCACTCCGGAACCGGAGATCGGCAAGGCCCGGGTCCGCAAGGAGGACGAGCACCTGCTCACCGGCCGCACCAAGTGGACCGACAACCTGGTGCTGCCCGGCATGGTGCACCTGGCGATTCTGCGCAGCCCGCTCGCACACGCCCGCATCACCAACATCGACGTCACCGAGGCCCGGAAGATGCCCGGCGTGATCGCCGTCTACACCGGCGCCGACCTGGCCGAGGAACAGGGCAGCCTGCCGTGCGCCTGGCAGATCACCCCGGACATGAAGGCGCCCCCCGCACCGGCACTGGCGGTGGACACGGTGAACTTCGCGGGTGAAGCGGTCGCGGTGGTCGCCGCGCGCAGCGCGTACGAGGCGCACGACGCGCTCGAGGGCATCGACGTCGACTACGACGAACTGCCCGTGGTGCTCGATCTGGCTGCGGCCGCGCGCGAGGGCAGCGACCTCGTGCATCCGGATCTGGGCACGAACGTCAGTGCCACGTGGATCTTCGATTCGGCCGAGGCCGGCACCGGCGGCAACGTGGAGGACGCGATCCGCGACGCCGAGGTCGTCGTCGAGCGCACCTTCCGGCAGCAACGGCTCATCCCCGCGTTCATGGAACCGCGCTCGACGGTGGTGGATCCGACGGGCCCGCAGATCACCATGTGGTCGGCGACCCAGGTGCCGCACGTGCTCAAGCTGATGCTCGCGATGAGTCTGGGCATCCCCGAACACAAGCTGCGGGTGATCGCACCGGACGTCGGCGGCGGGTTCGGCGGCAAGCTGCAGGTCACCCCGGAGGAGGTCGTGACCCTGCTGGTGGCGCGACGGCTCGGCAAGCCCGCCAAGTACACCGAGACGCGCAGCGAGTCGATGGCGGCCGCGCATCACGGTCGCGACCAGATCCAGAAGCTCACCCTCGCCGCGCGCCGCGACGGCACCGTCACCGGGCTGAAGGTGGAACTGCTCGCCGACATGGGCGCCTACCTGCGCCTGGTGACCTCGGGTGTGCCGATCCTGGGCGCGTTCATGTTCAACGGAATCTACAAGTTCGGCGCGTACCACTTCTCGTGCACCAACGTGTTCACCAACAAGGTGCCGACCGACGCCTATCGCGGTGCGGGCCGGCCGGAGGCGACCTTCGCGATCGAACGGATGATGGACGAGCTGGCCGCCGAACTGTCCATGGATCCGCTCGAGCTGCGCGAGAAGAACTGGATCCGCCACGAGGAGTTCCCGTTCGCGACGATCGCCGGTTTGACGTACGACTCGGGGAACTACGAGGCCGCGACCGCCCGGGCGAAGGAGTTGTTCGACTACGACGGGTTGCGGCGCGAACAGGCGGAGCGGCGCGAACGCAACGATCCGGTGCAGCTCGGGATCGGGGTGTCGACGTTCACCGAGATGTGCGGGCTCGCACCGTCGCGGGTGCTCGGGTCCCTCGCCTACGGTGCGGGCGGCTGGGAGCACGCGTCGATCCGGATGCTGCCGACCGGCAAGGTCGAGGTGGTCACCGGGGCGTCCGCGCACGGTCAGGGCCACGAGACGGCGTTCTCTCAGATCGTCGCGGACCGGCTCGGCATCCCGTTCGAGGACATCGAGGTGCTGCACGGCGACACCCAGACGTCGCCGCGCGGCCTGGACACCTACGGGTCGCGGTCGCTGGCGGTGGGCGGTATCGCGATCGTCGCGGCCGCCGAGAAGGTCGTCGCCAAGGCCCGGCCCATCGCCGCGCACCTGCTCGAATGTGCCGAGGAGGACCTCGAATTCACCGCCGGCCGGTTCCTGGTGGCGGGCACGCAGAAGGCGGTCGCGTTGACCGACGTGGCGCTGGCGGTGTTCGCCGCGCACAACCTGCCCGACGGGATCGAACCGAACCTGGATTCGGAGGCCACCTACGACCCGGACAACTTCTCGTATCCCCACGGCACGCATCTGTGCGCGGTCGAGGTCGACACCGAGACCGGCTGGGTGAATATCCGGAAGTACGTGTGCGTCGACGACATCGGGCACGTGGTGAATCCGCTGATCGTCGACGGTCAGGTGCACGGCGGGCTCGCGCAGGGCATCGCGCAGGCACTGTACGAGGAGGCGGTGCACGACGAGTCGGGCACGCTGTTGAGCGGATCGTTCGCCGAGTACCTGCTGCCGTCGTCGGCGGATCTGCCGGAGTTCACCACCGACCGCACCGAAACCCCCGCGACGGGGAACCCGCTGGGCGTCAAGGGCGTCGGCGAGGCCGGCACGATCGCCTCGACGCCGGCGGTGGTCAACTCGGTGCTCGACGCGGTGCGCCACTTCGGTGTCCGCGACATCGAAATGCCGTGCACGCCGATGCGGGTGTGGCACGCGATCGAATCCGCTCAGGGAGGGGCCCGATGATTCCGTCCGCGTTCGACTACGTCGCCCCGACGAGTCTCGACGAGGCCGTCGACGCGCTGGTCTCCGCCGGTGAGGATGCGAAGGTCATCGCCGGTGGCCAGAGCCTGATGCCGGTGCTGCGGCTGCGGATGGCCGCGCCGACGGTGCTCGTCGACATCGGTCGTGTCCCCGAGTTGAGCGGGGTGCGCGAGGACGGCGACGAACTGGTGATCGGTGCGATGACCACCCATCACGACGTGACGCACGACCCGTTGGTCCGTGAGCACGCCCGCCTGCTCGCCGAAGCCGCGAGCACGGTCGCCGATCCGCAGATCCGGCATCGCGGCACGCTGGGTGGCGCTCTCGCGCATGCCGATCCGGCCGGGGACATGGGCGCGCCGGTACTGGCACTGGACGGCACGTTCGTCGCCGTCGGACCGTCCGGGCGGCGCAGCATCCCGGCCGCCGACTTCTTCGAGGACTACTTCACCACCGCGCTCGGCGCCGACGAGATCCTCGCCGAGATCCGGATCCCGAAGCACACGGGATGGGCCGCGCACTACGAGAAGTTCAACCGGGTCGCGCACGCGTGGTCGATCGTCGGTGTCGCGGCGACCGTCGCCGTCGAGAACGGCACGATCGCGCAGGCGCGGGTCGCGTTGACGAACATGGCGTCGGTACCGGTCCGGGCGCGCGGAGTCGAAGAGCTACTCACCGGTCGGCCGGCGAACGCGGATACGATCCGGGAGGCCGCCGAGCGCGCCGCCGAGGGCACCAGTCCCATCGGTGACGGCAACGCGGACGTCGAGTACCGCACGCATCTCGCCCGGGTCCTCACGCGCCGAGCCGTGACGACGGCAGCCGGGCTCTGACATCTGAGGGGATCGACCATGCAACTGGAACATCAACTATCCGTGCCCGCCCCGATCGACGAGGTGTGGTCGGCGGTGCTCGATCCGGAGAAGGTCGCGCCGTGCATGCCGGGCGCGACCCTCACCGGCGTCGACGGTGACACCTTCACCGGCACCGTGAAGGTGAAGATCGGGCCCGTCGCCCTGACCTACAAGGGCACCGGCGAGTTCGTGGAGAAGGACGAGGCCGCGCGGAAGGTCGTTCTGCTGGCCAAGGCCAAGGACTCCCGCGGAAACGGCACGGTGGACGCGACCATCACCATCACCCTCACCGAGAACGGCGAGAACACCGACGGCACCGTGAACACGGATCTGTCCATCACCGGCAAGCCGGCCCAGTTCGGGCGCGGCATGATCTCCGACGTCGGCGGCAAGATCATCGAGCAGTTCGCAGAGTGCCTGTCGAAGAAGCTCGGCCCGGCCGCCGAGGAGCCGGCTCCTGCAACCGAGGCCGCCGCACCCGAGGCAGCTGTGCCGGGGAGCACCGCCGCCGCGGCCGCTACCGCCGAGGCCGCCGCTTCCGAGGCCGCGGCACCGGTGGCGACGCCCGAGGCCGCCGCACCCGCACCCGCGGCCACCCAGGCCCCGGTGGCGCCGGTTGCCGAGGCCGAACCGCTCGACCTCATGCAGTACGCGCGGGGCTCGGCGATCAAACGCATCGGACCCGCCGTGGGCGCGGCCGCGCTGCTGGTGATCGTCCTCCTGGTGCTGCGGCGCCTGCTCGGCTCCCGCGACTGACGCGTCCGGCCGCCACCTGCCCGGTGGCGGCCGGACCGCCGGTTCGTTCATACCTCGACGATCACCGTCGGGTCAGTCCCCGCCCTTGTATTCGACGACGTACTCACCGGACATGATCTTCTCCCGGTACTCCTCGAACAGCGCCATCGCCTCGGGCGAGATCTTGTCGGCGAACGCCGGGTTGATCACGACGTCGATACCACCCTCCGCGAAGCTCACGTCGTAGTACCTGGCCGGATTCACGTTGCCGGCCTCGACGTCGGCGACCATGGTGCGCAGCACCTCGTCGAGGTTCCACACGATCGACGAGACGACGTTGTCGGGCGCGAGGGGCGTCTGGTCCATGGCGTATCCGACGACCTGGACGCCGCGCTGCTCGGCGCCCTCGACGGTCGCGGCGTCGACACCGCAGCTGGTGAACTGGTCGGCACCCTGGTCGACGAGGGCGTTGACGGCCTCGAGCGTCTGCGCGGCCGCGTCGGACCACCCGCCGATGTAGGCCGGCTTCAGGGTGATCTCACCCGGACCCTTGTAGGTGAGCTTCGCGCCGTCCGCGAACGACTCGATCTGCGCCTTGCACACGGGAATCTCGAATCCCGCTGTACCGGCGAGGATTCCGGTCTCGGTCAGCGATCCGGCGAGGATGCCGGTCAGGAACGAGGCCTCGTAGAACGGCTGGCTGTAGTCGGCCATGTTCTCGGTGATGTCACCGAACCCACCGGCGTAGGCGAACAGCACATCGGGGTAGTCGGCGAGGATGTTCTTGATCGGTTCGCCGTAGTTGAAGGAGTGGCCGACGATGAGCTGGTTGCCGTCCTCGGCGAGATCGGTCGCGATCTGGGCGATCTGATCGGAAGTCGCACCCGAATCCTGCTGTACCACAGTCAGATCGATGAGCCCTTCGTCGTCGAGTTTCTGTGCGCCTTCCACCATGCCCTGGTTCCAGCCCAGGTCGTTGACCGGGCCGGAGGTGATGACGGCAACCTTGATCGCGCCGTCGCCGGAGGCGTCGCCGCCCGAATCCGAACTCGAACATCCGGCGACGGTGACGACCACGGCGGCCGCGGCCGCGACGGCGGTACCCAACTTCTTCACAGAACTCTCCTAACCACGGGGAAACCCGTTACGTGTACTGCCATTTCGCGGGGGCTGTCATTTCGCGGGAACGAAGGGGCTTCCCAGCGCAGAGGGGGCATTGGTTCGGCGGAACCACACGGTGGTGACGACGACCGCGATCAGGGTGACCGCGTACGGTAAGGCCTGAAACAGCTCGTAGGGCACGACCGTGGCCTGCCCGCCCGACGCGGACTGGACGCGGAGCTGGAACGCGTCGACGAGACCGAACATGAAACCGCCGGCCATGGCGCCCAGCGGGTTCCATCGGGCCAGGATCACCACCCCGAGCGCGACCCAGCCTCGACCACCGGTGATGCCGTCCTGGAAGAAGCCGAGGCCGTCGACGACCAGCGCACCGGCCAGACCGGCGGTGGCTCCGGACACGAGCAGTGCGGCCCATCGTGTGCCAGGCACGGAGACCCCGACCGAGTCCGCGGCGTTCGGATTCTCCCCGGATGCGCGCACCGACAGGCCGAATGCGGTGCGCCCCAGCACCCACCAGAGGGCGACGACGATCGCGATCGACAGGTAGACGAGGGGGGACTGCGAGAACAGCACCGGCCCGAGCAGCGGGATGTCCGACAGGACGGGGATCTCGACCGGCGCGGTGCCCTGCGTACGCGGCGGCGTGCCGCTGATCCCGAATGTCTGCAGGTACAGGAACGATGCGAGACCGGTCCCGAGAATCACCACCGAGATGCCGGTGATGATCTGGTCGATGCCCAGCGTGATGGTGGCGGCGCCCACGACCGCGGCGACGGCCAGGCCGGCGGTCGCCCCGACCGCGGCACCGAGCAGCGGGCTGCCGCTGTAGTAGGTCGTGATGAACGCGGCGACCGCGCCCATCATCATCTGCCCCTCGATGCCCAGGTTCAGCACCCCGGAGCGTTCGGCGAGGCACGCGCCGGCCGCCGCGACAATGATCGGCATCGCCAGGCGCAGCGCCGCGGTGAGCAACGGCACGATGGCACCGGCGCCCAGGACATCGGACCAGTTCATCGGGCACGCTCCACAATTCGATTCGCCACCAGCACGGTCAGGATCATCACCGCCTGTACCACCGTCCCGATGGACGCCGGGATCTCCTGCGTCCGCTGCACCGCCTGTCCGCCGAGTGTCAGCCCGGACACCAGCGCCGCAGCGAGGACGATCCCGAAGGGGTTGCGCCGGCCGAGCAGCGCGACGACGATCGCGGTGAAGCCGATTCCCGACGAGATCGCCAGGGAGAGACGGAACTCGCTGCCGAGCAACATGATTGCGCCCGCAATTCCGCCGAGGGCGCCGCTGATCAACGATGCGGTGATCACCGTGCGGGCCACATCGATACCGTTGGCGGCGGCCACGGTCGGGCTCTCCCCCACCACCTGCGACGCGAAACCGAAACGGGTGGAACGCATCAGCCACCACACCGCGGGGACGGCGAGCACGGCGACGAGCACACCGAGGTGAATCTTGGTCCCGGGGAAGGTCGCCAGCTGCGCCCACTCCGGGATCCGTTCCGACTCGGGGGTGAAACCGTTGGGGTTCGCCAGCGGTTTGCGCACCGCCCACGCCAGGCCGTAGAAGACCAGGTAGTTGAGCATGAGCGAGGAGATGATCTCGTTGACGCCGAGCCGGGCCTTCAGCACCCCCGCGACCGCGCCGACGAGCGCACCTGCCGCCGCGGCCGTGACCGCGACGACCGGGATCGCCACCCAGCTGCTCCCGAGCGGCAGGCCGAGCACCACCGCGGTGGCGGTGATCGCACCGACGTCGTAGTGGCCCTGCGCCCCGATGGTGACGAAACCGGTGCGGTAGGCGACGGCATAACCGAGTCCCATGAGCACGAGCGGGGTCATGCCGGTCAGCAGCCGCCCGAGCTGGGTGTCCCCGCCGAGCGCGGCGTCGAGCATGGTGCCATAGGCCTCGAGGGGTGAACCGCCGGCCAGGACGATCAGCACCGCGCCGACCGCCAGGCCGACCATCACGGCGAGCAGCGGCACCGCGGCTGCGGTCGCGGCGGCTCGCACCCGGGACGTGCCGGAGCCGTCCGACGGTGCCGGTGGGGCGGGCGGGGCAGTGAGCGTGCCCGCGCTCACGCGGCGTTCTCCTGGATCTGCCGACCGCCCATCGCGGAGCCGATCGCCTCGCGGTCGAACGGGCCGTCGGCGAACTCGGCGACGATCCGGCCGCGGTAGAGAACGACGACCCGGTCGGCGAAGCTGCAGATCTCGTCGAGGTCCGAGGAGATCAGCATGATCGCCGCTCCCCGAGCACGGTGTTGTTCCAGTGTGGCCCAGACGAATTCGGTTGCCCCGACGTCGAGGCCACGGGTGGGCTGAGCGACGAGCAGGACGTCGGGCTCACCGTCGAGCACGCGGCCCAGCACCACGCGCTGCGCGTGTCCGCCGGAGAGGGTTCCCACCGGGACGGACGGGCTCGCGGCCTTGACGGACAGCGCCTCGATGATCCGGACGGCGCGGTCGCGGATCGCTTTGCGCGACAGCGCCCCCCAGCGCCGAGCGACCGGCGGCCGCGCGGACGAGTCGACGGACAGGTTCACATCGATCCCGAGGGCCTTGGCGAGACCGCGGGTGTAGCGGTCGGACGGGACGATCCCGACCCCTGCGGCGCGGACCGTACCGGGGGTGAGCCGCTCGACGACCTCACCTCCGATCCGGACGACCCCGGCGGTGGCCGGGGCGAGCCCGGACACGACGTCCTCGAGCGTCGCTTGGCCGTTGCCCTCCACACCGGCGACCGCGACGAGTTCCCCTGCCTTCACGGCGAGATCCACGTCGTGCAGCTGCCCCGGCACGGACACGCCGGCGAGTTCGAGTGCCGTGGCGCCGGGCGGCGAGGTGGCCGCCCGTCGCACGCCCAGCCCGACCTCACGGCCCACCATGTGGCGGGCCAGTTCGGCGGTGGTGACGTCGGCGACCGCCTTCTCGGCGACCAGACGGCCGCCCCGCAGGACGCTGACCCTGTCGCAGGCCTCGAGCACTTCCTCGAGGTGGTGGGTGATCAGCACGATGCCGACGTTCAGATCGGCTGCGAGGTCGCGGATCCGGGACAGAAGGGCGTCAACTTCGGGGGGAGCGAGGTTCGCGGTGGGTTCGTCGAGAAGCAGATAGTGCGCGCCCTGGTGCAGGGCCCGCAGGATCTCGACGCGTTGCTGCTCGCCGACCGAGAGCGAGTCGATGCGCGCCCGGGGATCGCACTGCAGGCCGGTTTCCTCTGCGAGCGATTCGATTTCGCGTGACATCGCGCGGAGACGGTTGCGTCCGACGATGCCGCGGGACCGGCCGAGCAGGAAGTTCTCCGCGACGGTCATGTTGGGCACGAGCATGAAATGCTGGTGCACCATCGCGATCCGATTCCGGTTCCCCGCGGTGAGTTCCACACCGTCGAGCGTGACGGTGCCCTCGTCGGCAGGCAGCAGTCCGGTGAGAATCCGCATAAGAGTGGATTTGCCGGCGCCGTTCTCGCCGAGCAACGCGTGGACCTCGCCCGGGCGCACGTGCAACGAGACGTCGCGCAGGACCACGTTGTCGTCGAACGCGCGCCGGATGTTGCGCATCACGACGCCCGGTGCAGCGGGGTCCGCGTCGGACACGGCCTCTGCCTTCGATGCCGTGCGGCGCAGAGCTTGGGCAGTCATCATGCGGTGTACGACCTTCCGCGCAGTCGTTGTTCGTTGTCGGCAGACGATGCCGGTGGTTGATTGATCGGGAATGTCCGATCCGTGACGTTTGTGTTTCAGGGTGGGGCTGCGCCCCCGGTGTGCCGTTGTGGCGGCCCTGACCGCCACAACGGCACACGGGCGCGAAGCGCACGTAACGCCGATCTCACGGCTCCGAGACGGGACGGCATCATCACCGGAATTAACTGGGAACGACCACCATCCGTCCATCTGCGGAGGCCCCATGGAGACACTCCCCGTCATCGACCTACGACCGCTGCGCGACGGCACCGATCCTGGAGCGGTCGCCGCCGCGCTCGACGCCGCATGCACCGATCTCGGCTTCTTCACCATCACCGGGCACGGTCTGGATCCCGCGCTGCGGGCCGCGACCATGGACCAGGCGAAGCGATTCTTCTCCCTTCCCACGGAGACGAAGATGGAGATCGCCATCGCGAAGTCCGACTGCCACAGCGGATATGTGCCCGCGAGAGCCGAAACTCTCGACGACGCCGTCGGTGCCGACACCAAGGAGGCGCTCGACATCCCCACCGACCGCGGCCCGGACCACCCCGACGTGATCGCCGGGACCCCACTGCACGGCGCGACCCAGTGGCCGGCGGCACTGATGCCCGGGTTCCGGGAGGTGGCCGACGCCTACGCGGCGGCGTGTTTGGACATCAATGCACACCTGATGCGAGGCCTCGCGCTCGCGCTCGGACTCGACGCGGATTGGTTCGCACCGATGTTCCGGGATCCCCTTGTGACCCTGCGGATGCTGCACTACCCACCGGTCCCCGCGAACGAGACAGCCCCGGGCGCGGGCGCCCACACCGACTACGGCTCGCTGACGCTGCTGGCGCAGGACGACGTCGGTGGACTTCAGGTCGCGGCGCGCGGCGGCTGGATCGACGTGACGACTCCGCCGGACGCTCTCGTCGTCAATCTGGGCGACATGATCGCGCGGTGGACGAACCACCGCTATGTTTCCACCCGCCACCGTGTCCTGGCTCCGGTCGGACGCGACCGGTACTCGCTGCCGTTCTTCGTGGCACCCGATTTCCACGCGCTCGTCGAGGCGATACCGACGTGTGTGGAGCCGGGAGCCGAGCCGCTGTACCCATCGATCACCGCCGGTGAGTACATGCTGTCCCGCTTCGACGCGACGCACGCCTACCTGAAGGCGCGGTCCGGCGCGGCGTGATCCGTCGTCTTGGATAGCATTACGACGCAACATGTTACGGATATCTTCGAACAATCTGTTTGCCGGTCGGTTAAGGATGCGTAACGCGGACCACCGGCTTGACAGGGCCCGGCGCGAGCGGCACGGTGAGAATTCGCACCGGTCCCGGACCCGCGCCGTCGTCCCGGCCGTGTCCGCTTCCGGTCGTCCCGGAATCGCCCACGGATCGGAGTTGCGCCATCGTGACTGCTACCTCTTCACCCGCTGCCGACGGTCTGCGGCCCCTCGGCACCGGCCTCGACATCACCGGCCTGTCGCGCCGGTTCAAGTCCGGCCGCGCCACGGTCACGGCGCTCGACAACGTGGATCTGCGCACCTCCGAGGGACAGTTCCTCTCCCTCCTGGGGCCGTCCGGTTGCGGTAAGTCGACGGTGCTGCGGATCCTCGCGGGCCTCGACCACCCGGACGCCGGCACGGTGCTCGTCAACGGCATGAGCCCCGAGGAACTCCGCAACGCCCACCAACTCGGTGTGGCCTTCCAGGATTCGGCACTGCTGCCCTGGCGGACCGTCGAGGCGAACATCGCCCTGCCCCGGCAGGTAGCCGGACTTCCCGCCGAACCCGAGTTGGTGCGCGAACTCATCGAACTCGTGGGACTGCGCGGCTTCGAGAAATCGAAACCCGCGCAACTGTCGGGCGGTATGCGGCAGCGTGTTTCGATTGCGCGAGCGCTGGTGCTACGCCCGTCGGTGCTGCTGCTCGACGAACCCTTCGGTGCGCTCGACGACATGACGCGCCAGCGCCTCAACCTCGAGCTGCAGCGGATCTGGACCGAGAAGCCCGCGACCACCCTGATGGTCACGCACGGTATCGCCGAGGCCGTGCTGCTGTCGGACGCGGTCGCGGTGATGAGCGCACGGCCGGGCCGGGTGCTCGATGTCGTCCCGATCGACCTGCCGCGTCCCCGCGCCGCAGAGACGATGCGCAGCCCGGAATTCCACGCCTACGTCGACATGCTGTCCGCGCTGCTGTTCCAGGGGGCAGAGGCGGCCTAGCGGCCGGTGTGCCTTTGTGGCGGTCCCAGCCGCCACAAAGGCACACGGGCGCGTCAGCGCCCGAGCGCCCTCCAGACCCGGTCGCGGGAGATCGGCAGTTCGTACGGCCGCACCCCGATCGCGCGACGCACCGCGTTCGCCAGTGCGGGCGCGACGGGGTTGTACGGTGCCTCGCTCATCGACTTCGCGCCCATCGGGCCGATGGTGTCGAACGTGTCGACGAAGTGCACCTCCGTGCGCGGCACGTCCGCATACTGCGGAATGTGGTAGTTGCGCAGCACATTCGTCGTCACCCGGCCGAGGTTGTCGGTGATCAGTTCCTCGTAGAGGGCCGTGCCGATGGCCTGTGCGACGCCGCCTTCCACCTGGCCGCGGCACTGTTCGGGGTTGACGACCGTGCCGGCGTCGGCGGCCTGCACCGACTGCAGAATCCGGACCTCACCGGTCCGCACGTCCACCGCGACCCGGAAGCCGTGCACGTTGAACGACAGCGACCGTGGCAGACCGCCGTGGTTGCCCTCGGCGCGCAGCGGCTCACCGGCCGCCTCGAGCAGTTCCGCGGGGGTGACCAGCACATCCCCGGCCCGGGCACCGTCCGGTTCGAGGACGACCGCGTCGGCGTCGGTGCCGGTCAGTTCGGCGGCGAGTTTGCGGATGCGGCCGTGCAGTTCCCGCGCCGCCGCCAGCAGGGCCTTGGCCGCGACCACCGTGCCGGAGGATCCGTAGGCACCGGTGTCGTGGGTGGTGACGTCGGTGTCGGATTGCCGGACCTGGATCCGGTCGGGGCTGGTGCCCAGTTCGGTCGCGGCGATCTGGGTGTGCACCGTGGTGGTGCCGTTCCCGAACTCGGCGGTGCCGACCCGGGCGAGATACGTTCCGTCGGGCTGCAATTCGATCGACGTGTCTGCGTAGTGGCCGCCGGGCGGGTTGGACGCGATCATCGACAGCGCCATGCCCTCGCCGATCTTCCATTGCTCCCCCACCGGCGCCACCACGTCGTTGCCCCGCGACAGCGCTTCCTGCACGACGTCGAGGCACTGATCCAGGCCGTAACTGCCGAACACGAGGTCGGCGCCCTCCGGGTGTGCTCCGATCAGATCGTCGCCCGGCACCACGACGTTGCGCCGACGCAACTCGAAGGGATCCATGCCGAGTTCCAAAGCCAGCTCGTCCATCGCGGATTCGACGGCGAAGATCACCTGTCCCAGGCCGTAGCCGCGGAACGCCCCGGACGGCCGGTTGTTCGTGTACACCGACTGGGCGTCCACGCGCTTGTTCGGGCAGCGGTACACCTCGATCGATTCGCCGCATCCGTGGAACATGACGCTCGCCGAATGGTTTCCGTACGCGCCACCGTCGTTGAGCACGTCGATCGCCAGCGCGGTGAGGATCCCGTCGGCGTCCGCGGCAACGGTGACGTCGACCCGCATCGGATGCCGGCACGGTGCGACCGTCAACTGGTCGCTGCGGGTGAACTCCCACTGCACCGGACGTCCGGTCCGCAGCACCGCCGCGGCGACGACGTCCTCGACCAGCATCTCCTGCTTCCCGCCGAAGCCGCCGCCGAGCCGCGCTGTGAAGACCCGCACCCGGTCGCGCTCGAGCCCGAACACGTGGCACAGTTCGTCGCGGACGAGGAACGGCACCTGCGTGGAACTGCGGATCACCAGGCGTCCGTCGTCATCGATCCAGCCGATGGCCCCGTGGGTTTCGAGGTGCGTGTGCTGCACGCGTTGGGTCTGCCACCGGCCACGCACGAGGGCGGTAGCCGCGGCGATTCCGGCGTCGATGTCGCCGACCCCGCCGTGCACCTCGCCGATGATGTTGCGGGACGGATCGCCGATGCGCGACTCGGATCCCTTGCAGGCGTGCAACAGCGGCGCCCCGGGTGACCGTGCCTCGTCCGGGTCGAGGACGAACCGCAGCACCTCGTACTCGACCTGGATCAGGCGGCACCCCTCCTGCGCGATCGCCGGGGACTCGGCGACGACCGCGGCGACGCGCTGCCCGTGGAAGCGCAGCACCCGGTCGAACAGAAGGGTGTCGTCGGGATCTTCCTCCCGGTTCTCGTGGCGGGCAGTAGAATACGCGACGTCCGGGGCGTCCCGGTAGCACAGCACCGCGTGCACTCCCGGCAGCGCTTCGGCCGCCGAGGTGTCGATCGCCGTGATGCGGGCGTGCGCGTGCGGGCTGCCGAGCACCGCGATGTGCAGGGCCCCTTCCACGACGGTGTCGAACGTGTACGGCTCGGTTCCGGTGACCACGCGCGGACCGGCCGGTGCGGCCTGCGACCGCCCCAACGACGGCTCGGCCCCGGCACATTCGACGTTGGTGACGCCACGCAGGGAATCGTCGATGGACCGGTACCCGGTGCACCGGCACAGGTTGCCCTTGAGCCGGTTCGGCAGGTCGTCGAGGTCGTCGTCGGTGAATGTCGAAGCGGTGACGATCATTCCGGCGGTGCAGAACCCGCACTGGAATCCCGCGGCGTTCACGAACCGACGCTGCAGCGGGTGCAGGTTCTCGGGGGTGCCGAGGCCGGAGACGGTGGTGACCTCGTGGCCTTCGATTCGCTGCGCGGGGTAGATGCACGAGTGCACCGCTTCCCCGTCGACGAGGACCGAACAGGCGCCGCAGTCGCCGGCGTCGCATCCCTTCTTCACCTCGAAGTGAGTGTTCTCGCGCAGCAGGGTGCGCAGGCACTGCCCGGGCCGTGCCGGGGTGTCGATCTCGCGGCCGTTCACGGTGAACTTCACGACAGCTCCTCACAGATCTCCCCGGCGAGCACGGCGGTGACCGCGCGCCGCCAGTCCGCGGCCCCGTGGGCATCGGTGTAGTAGGCGGAATCGGGAATACGCTCTGCCAGAGCTTCTTCCAGCTCGCCCGCATCCGGGGCCCGGTCGAAGGTCAGCACGTACGGCCGGTCGGTGGCTGCGGTCACGGACAGCGCGACCGCCCCGTCCGGGTCCCGCCGTCCGATCACGACCGCACCCGAGCGACCGAGCGGGGACAATGCGATCTTCCGGAACGCGGTGCGCGCCTGCAAGATCGGTGCAGGGATGTGGATACTTCGCACCACGTCTCCGGCGCCGAGGACATTGGTGGCGATTCCGGTCACGAAGTCCACCACCGGGATCCGTCGATCGGAGCCGTCCGCCGACCAGATCAGCACCGTCCCGTCCAGGGCGGAGACGAGGGAGATCATCGCGCCCGCGGGGAACGACAGGCACAGGTTGCCGCCGACGGTCGCGCGTTTCCAGATCTTCCACGACGCCAGCAGCGCGGAGGCGCACTGCCGGAACAGTGCTGCGGCAGGCCATGTTTCGGATCCGGACAGGTTCGCGATCCGTTCCACCGTGCAGGTCGCGGCGATCTCGAGGCCGTCCTCGGTGGCGGTGAGCGCCGGCCATTCCAGTCCGGTGAGGTCCACCAGCCGGTTCAGGTGCGGCTGGGGCTCGGAGAACAACCACGTGCCGCCGCCGACGTAGGCGGTGCCCGGCCCGGCCGCGAGATCGTGGCGATCGCGGGCTACCCGGTAGTCGGTGACGGTGTGCAGATCCACGGTACTCACCCCGCCTTCGCGACGAGCGCCCGGTGGGCGGCGGCGACCTCACGCGCGACGGTGTCCTCGTCCACGGTGAGGACCTCGTCGCGGCGCACCACCTCACGGCCGTTGACGAGCAACAGTTCGAGAGGCGGCTGCGAACCCAGCACGATCGCGGCGACCGGATCGGTGATCCCGGAATGGGCGAGGGTGTCGATCCGCCACAGCGCGAGATCGGCGAGCTTGCCGACCTCGACGGACCCGATCTCGTCCTCGCGACCCAGCACCCGGGCACCGCCGATCGTGGCGAGTTCGAGGCTCTGGCGCACCGTCATCGCGCGGGGACCGCTGCGGGCCCGCGCGAACAGGGCCGCGTGGTGGGCTTCCTCGAGCATGCAGCACGATTCGTTGCTCGCGGCCCCGTCGACCCCGAGGCCGAGCGGAACCCCGGCGGCGTACAGATCGGCGGCGCGTGCGATGCCCGCGCCGAGCCGGCCGTTCGACGTCGGACAGTGCGCGGCGCCGGTGCCGGACGCGGCGAGCACCCCGATGTCGCGGTCGTCGAGGTGCACCGCGTGCGCGTACCAGACGTCCGGGCCGGTCCAGCCGAGCGACTCCATGTACTGCACGGGATTGCATCCGAATCGCTCGAGGCAGAAGTCCTGCTCGTCGAGGGTCTCGGCGAGGTGCGTGTGCAGCCGCACCCCGAGGTCGCGGGCGAGCACCGCGGACTGCCGCAGCAGCTCGGTGGTGACGGAGAACGGTGAGCACGGCGCCAGCGCGATCCTCAGCATCGAATCGAACGACGGATCGTGCCACTGCTCGACCGCGCGCCGGCTGCCCTCGAGGATCGCATCGAGATCCTCGACGATGTGATCCGGCGGCAGCCCACCGGCGCTGGTGCCCAGGTCCATCGAGCCGCGACACGGATGGAACCGGATGCCCACCTCGGCGGCCGCGGCGATCTCCGCCCCGAACACGTCACCGCCGTCGCGCGGCACGACGTAGTGGTGGTCGGTGCTGGTGGTGCACCCGGTCTTCGCCAGATGTGCGAGCGCGCCCTTCGCGGCGACGTGCACGGCGTCGGCGTCGATCCCGGCCCACACGGGATAGAGCGTGGTGAGCCATTCGAACAGGGTGTGGTCCACGGCGAGCCCGCGGGTGATCCACTGGTACAGGTGGTGGTGGGTGTTGATCAGCCCCGGCGTCAGCACGCATCCGCTGCCGTCGACGATCGTGGCGCGGTCGTATCCGGCCGGTTCACCCGCACCGATCCGGGTGATGCGGTTGCCTTCCACGACGACATATCCGCGCGGGTGCTCGGTGCGGGCGGAATCCATCGTGACCAGGTAGGCATCGCGGATCACGATCGGTGCCGTCGGCTGTTGCGGATCCATGGGCGCTGCTCCTCACCTCGTGAACAGTTCCAGTGAACTCCCGATTCGTCGCAATATCCCGGGCACCATCGACGAAACCGAATCGAAACGGCGGTTTCCTATTGTGCGATCGTCCAAACCCGTGGATCCGGCGGCGGTGACCCGCCGGACCTCGCCCGGAAGGGGTGACGATCGTGCTGCTGCAGGACGTCCTCGACACACCCGGACTCGGCATCCGGCTGCTGCACGGCGACGCGGCCGCGCTCGCCCGCCCGGTGCACCGCGCGTGCACCACCGACATGCCCGACCCGACCCGCTACGTCAGCGCCGGATCGCTGGTGTTCACGGGCCTGGTGTGGCGCCGCGCGCCGGAGGACTCGGAGGTGTTCGTCGCGCACCTCGCGCGCGCCGGGGTCGCGGCCGTCGCCGCCGGCGAGGCCCTGCTCGGCGAGGTGCCCGCGGATGTCGTCGACGCCTGCGCCCGGCACGGGCTGCCGCTGCTCGCGGTGCCCGACGACGTGCCGTTCAGCACCGTCCTCGAGCACCTCACCCGGCAGTGGTCCAGCGCCCGCATGGACCGGCTGCAGACCGGCCTGGCCCGCCAGCGTCGGTTGCTCGCCGCGTTCGCCGACGGTCACGCGCTCGGCGAGCTGCTCGCCCGGGTGTGCCGCGAATTCGACGTTCCGGCATGGGTGTTCAGTGCTACCGGCACGCTCGTCGCCGGCAACGACGAGCTCGGGGAATCGGTGATCGACGCGTGCTGCGACGTCGCGCTGTCGGCGCCGCGTTTCCCCGCCGAGACCCCGGACGGATACACGGTGCTGCCGGTCGGCTCGGCGTTGCGCGACCGCACGACCGCCTGGTTCCTCGTGCTCGGATCGGCCGCCGCCCGCAGCGAGGACTGTGTCGACGCGTTCACCGAACTCGCCACGGTCGCCGCGCTCGAGCGGGTGCGGCGCGAGGACCGGCTGCGCGCGGCGTGGGACACGGCCGACGCGCGCGGCGTCGCGGACGCCGCGGGTGCGGCCCACCCGGCCGGCACACCGCTCGTCGCGGTCGTCGTCGAGCGGACACCTGCCGCGACGCCCGAGCAGCACGTTGCCCTGCGCGCTGTGGTGAGCGACGCGCTGCCGTCGTGCGTGACCGGTATCGACGCGGCCGGGCGCACGGTCGCGGTGGTGGCGGGCACCGAATCCGACGTCGTCGCCGTGCTGCAGCGCCGGCTCGGGCGTCTCGCACCGGTACTGGCCGGTGCCCGGATCGCGGTGGGGGTCTCCGGCACGTGTGCCGGAGAGTCGATCGACGGCGGCATCCGCTCGGCCGAGTCGGCGGCGGCCATCGCCCGTGGGGACACGGGTCCGGTGTCGGTGCGCGCCGCGGACCTGGATTCGGCGGTGGGCCTGCTGTCCGCGGTGCCGGACCGGGTGCGCCGCGCCTTCGCCGACCGCACCCTGGGGCAGGTTCTCGACTACGACCGGCGGACCCGGGCGGGCCTGATGACGACGCTGGAGGCGTTCCTGGACTGCGACGGCTCCTGGCGGCGCACCGCCGATCGGTTGCACCTGCATCCCAACACCGTGCGCTACCGGATCGGGCGGGTCGAGGCACTCACCGGACGCAACCTCGCGCACATCGGCGACCGTCTCGACGTGTTCCTGGCGGTGCGCGCTCTGGCCTGACCGACCGCCCCGCCGAGGATTCACGCACGTCCGGTGTACTCGTCCCAGGCGCTGCCGGCGTCGGGGGCGTCCTCGCGCTGCACGGTCACGTGCATGAGTCCGTAGGGGCGGTCGTCGGCGTGGAACACCTCGCCGCGGTTCGCGATGCCGAAGCGGTCGAGGTCGTACAGGAAGTGGTGCTTGTTCGGTGCCTGCAGGCGGATCTCCGCGAGATAGGGAAACGCCTCGAGCACCGCGCGGCCCATCTCGAACAGCGTCTGCTGCAGGGCTTTCGACTGCAGGTTCGCGAACCGGTCGAGCATCACCGCGCGCACTCCCGCGTAGGTCCGGTCCCAGTCGACGTCGAGGTCCGCGTATCGCCACCGCGCGACGAGGCTGGTCGCGAGAACCCGGTCGTCGGTGGGTTCGAGCACCGTGAACGAATCTTCGAGGAAACCGGCGAACTCGGAACCGGTGGATTTCAGGACCACCAGATCCTTCAGCCCCGCGACGACCCATTCCCGGCGGGTGTCGCCGGAACCGCTGACGGTGATCGCGGCGGTGCGCACCTCCGAACCATTCCGGATCCACGTGTGCGGATGATCGCCCACCCGCTCCCACGGGAAGTCCTCGATCTCGATGCGCGCGGAGGACACCGGGCCGATGTCGTCGACGAAGTGCCGGGCCAGCGCCAGCCCGTAGTCCTCCACCGACCCGTTCGAGTGCGTGGCGGCGTAGGCGAAGATCGTCTGCTTCTGACTGTCGGTGGGCAGGACGTTGTGCTGGTCGCCCGTCACGTGAGCCGCATCGAAGTCGCCGCGCAGACTCGACGTGACGTTCAGGTCGCGGATCTCGTGCCGCACGGTGTCGCGAAAGATGCGCACGACCCGGTTCTCGGCCTTGCCGTAGCGATTGGAACCGAGGACGATCCGGCCGGTGAGCGGGTCCATGGGTCAGCTCCCTCGGTAGGTGGAGTACGCGTACGGCGACAGCAGCAGCGGCACGTGGAAGTGCCTGTCGCCGTCCGGAATGCGGAAGGTCACGACGACCTCCGGATAGAACGACTCGACACCGCGCGCGTCGAAGTACTCGCCGGTGGCGAACGTCAGCGTGTAGGTGCCGGGCTCGAGCGGTCCGTCGCCGAGCGATCCGATGCGGCCGTCGGCGTCGGTGATCCCGGACGCGAGCGGGGTGCCGTCGGCCGAAAGAGTCACCGCCACTCCGGTTGCGGGGGCGCCGGAGGTGGCGTCGAGGATGTGCGTGCTCACAGTGTTCACTCGGTATCTCCTGTGCCCTGAGTGACGACTCCGCCGTCGGTGCCAGGGACGGCGACTGCATCGTCGATCAGCAGTTCCAGCCGGAGGCGGTTGATGTCGGCGAGCGCGGCTCGAACTTCGCCGCGTTCGGTCGCCGCGTCGTTGCCGAGCCGCCGGTTCAGGATCTCGAGCAGCTCATCGGCCGAACGGCCGGCTGCCCGCACGAGATATACGTGCCCGAACTTCTCCTCGTAGGCCCGGTTTCCGGCGGCGAGCGCCGCGCGCACCCCGTCGGCCGCGGTCGCCACCGACGACTGCTCCCGCTGCGACGCCGCGCTTTCGCTGCGCTCCCCGATCCGCGGATGCCCGGCGAGGGCATCGTCGAGTTCGTCGTCGCTCAGCGCCAGCGCCTGTTCAGTTGCATTCCGCAACAGAGCGTCTCGATTGCCGTACGGACGGGCGGCGGCCACCCGGCGTGCCCACGCCGGACTGCTGCAGCAGGTCAGCAGCAGCGCGACGGCGTCGGCCTCGGGCAGCGCATCGAATGTCGCACAGTCCACGATTCCTCCGATCTGTTCCGTCTCCACCTTGACGGATCGGCGCCCGCGGCGCCGGGAACATCGCGACAACGTTCACCGGCTGCGCGCGGCAGGCTTTGGAGGATCGACCAACACCGCGAGGATCGATCGAGCTCGGGAGATCAGCCGACGCGGGCCACGCGAGCGGACATCTCCATGATCTGCCCGCGCAGCCAGGTGTGTGCGGGGTCGGACTCGTGCACCTCATGCCACACCGCGTACTGCCGCACCGGGGCCAGCGGAAACGTCGGTTCGAGGATCCGGATGTCCGCACTGCCGACGAGGCGGGACGCCAACCGCTCCGGGATCAGGGTGACCAGGTGGGTTTCCTCCAGGGCGTACGGCATCACCGCGACGTTCGCGGTGGTCGCGCCGACCCGGGCGTACACACCGACGCGCGCGAGCGACCGGTCGATCTGGCTGCTGCCGTCGTGGGCGGCATACGACAACAGCGGGTACCGGGCCAGCACCTCCGGGGTGAGCTCGGTTCCCCGGTGCGGATGCCCGGTCCACACCGCACCGACGAACCGGTCGGTGAGCACGAGCGCGCGGCCGCAACGGTCGAACTGCGGTTGTTCGAGCAGATGGTCGGGCAGGATGGCCAGATCCACGTCGTGCCGGTGGAACGCGGCGAGGCTCCGCCCGGTGACCGGCCGCAGATCGAACTGCACCGCGGTCGTGCGGTACCGGTCCGACTTCATCAGGACGCGGAGCAACGCGACTTCGGCGTAATCCCCTGCCAGCACGGTGAACACCCGCGAGTCCCGGGCCGGGTCGAAGTCCGGGGGGCTGAGAATCGAGCGTTCGACGGTGGCCAGCACGCTGCGCAGCGGCTCGACCAACGCCAGCGCGCGCGGCGTCGGGCGCAGGGAGCGACCGTCCTTCACGAGGATCGGGTCTTCGAGTTGCTTGCGCAGCCGCGCCAAGGCGGTGCTCGTGGCCGGTTGGGACATGTGCAGTCGCTGCGCGGCCCGGGTCACGTTGCACTCGGCGAGCAACGCGTCGAGTACAACGAGCAAATTGAGATCGACCCGCCGCAGATCCACCATGCCTCCCCCGCACGCCCCACTGTGAAATTCCACCGGATCCTAACCCGCGCTCGGTCCGATCCCACTCGTACTCATACGCCCAGCGATATAGGTGCTATTCGAATGTGCCCGCGACCTTGTGCACGGCCTGCACCGTTCCTACTCTGACAGCCTGAATCCCCCCGAAAACTGTTTCGACATCGCCATTTTCGTGTATACCGCCGATTCGGCCGGCTCGGCGGTGCCAGAAGCTCGAAAGGAACGGTCCTTCCATGAGCCGCGCATCGCGACCGTTCCCGTCCTATTCACCGCAGAACTGGCGCCTGTGGCGCAAAGTCACGGTGGTGCTGTGCCTGCCGGTGATCGCGGCAAGCCTGTTCGGCGCGTCCCGCGTCAACCGGCTGGTGGAGGAGTCCTCGCACTACTCGACGCAGTCCGAGCAGGTGGCCGTCCTCCCCGCCCTGACCGAGTACGGCACCGCCATCGCGGGTGCCGGGGCCGCGACGATCCTGGGCCTGCCACCGGAGAACGGCGCACAGATCGCCGACGAGGCCGACGACGCGATCATCGAGTTGCTGCGCAGCGGCGACCTCGATCCCGCGATCGCGGCACCGCTGGCGCGGGTCCTCGAAGACGGTAAACAGCTGCTGGGCAGCGCAATGTCGCGGCAGATGGCTCCGCTCGAGGCGAGTGAACGCGTCCGTGAATTCGTCTCCCGAATGACCCACGCGTACCGCACGATCATCAACTCGTCGGCGAACCCCACGGTGCTGACCGAAGGCGACATCCTCCTCGACAGCTGGACGATCCAGTGGGTGCTGCTCGATCAGGTCGTGGCGTTCTCGTCGATGCGCGACGAACCCGGCTCGGCGCTGCTCATGTGGAACAACGCGATGGGCACGGAGCTCGCCCAGCTGCGGGTGCTCGCCGACACGGTTCCCGACCGCGCACCCGTCGACGCGCTGATCGCCGAGGTCGAGAACCGGCGTGCACTCACCGCGAACCTCGACGACGAGACCGCCGATGTCGGCGCGCTGCGCAACTCCCTGTTCGGTGCACTGATGTCGTACAACGAGTTCGTCGACTCCTCCGCCCAGAAGATCGTCACCACGCTCGACGAGCTCGCGTCGAGCACCCGCACCGAATCGTGGCGTGACGGCATCGCCGTCGGGACGGTGCTCGTCCTCGCTGTCGTCCTCGCCATCGCCATGTCGATCTCACTGGTCCGGCCGCTGCGGCGTCTGCGCGACGACACGCTCCGCGCTGCCGAACACGATCTCCCCGAAGCGATCGCCGGCATCCGCGACGGAGCCGACATCGAGACCGTCGAACTGCCGCCCGTCGGGGTGCACACCCGCGAAGAGGTCGGTCAGGTGGCCCGCGCCGTCGACTCCATGAAGTCCGAGGCCCTGCGCCTCGCCGGCGAGCAGGCGCAGCTGCGGCGGCAGGTCAACGAGATGCTCGAAACTCTCGCTCGCCGCAACAAGACGCTCGTCGAACAACAGCTTTCGCTGATCGAGTCTCTCGAGTTCGAGGAGAAGGACCCGAATCGGTTGCACAGCCTGTTCACCCTGGACCACCTCGCCGCACGCATGCGGCGCACGGGTGATTCCCTGCTCGTGCTCGCCGGAACCCGGCAGCGTCTCGGGCGCATGCCCGACACCCCGCTCGGCGATGTGCTGCGCGGCGCCGCCTCCCAGGTCGAGAACTACGAGCGCGTGCACATCGGGTCGGTGCCGGCCGGGAACCTGGTCGGCAGCGCCGTCGCCGACGTCGTCCATCTCGTCGCCGAGCTGCTCGACAACGCGCTGCGCGCCTCCCCGCCCAACAGCACGGTCAGGTTCGCGTTCTCCGGCGCCGTCGACGGCGGGATGCTGCTCGAGATCGCCGACCAGGGCATCGGGATTCCGCCGGACGACCTCGCGGAGATCAACGCACGACTCGCCTCCAGCAGTGAGCACGCCACCGGCGCGACCCGGCGCATGGGTCTGTTCGTGGTGGGCCGGCTCGCCGAGCGCCACGGCATCACCGTCCGGCTGCGCCCGACCTTCGATTCGGCAACGAACGGTGGCATCACGGCCAGCGTGTACCTGCCGACGAAGATCCTCAGCGGCACAAGCCATTTCGTCGACCCCTATCACGTCGAGCCGCGGAGGCTGCCGGGCGAGGGCTACGACCCCGAGTCCTACGCCGGTGCTGTCGAGCCTTACCAGGGGGTGATGCAGGAGCCGGACGTGGATTCGTCGGCGACCACGCAGCAGTGGCAGACCGTCGGTGCGGCAACCGGTGCGCAGTACCGCGCTCCGTCCGACCAGTGGCCGGCGGAGCCGTGGCAGGCGCAAGGTCCCGACACCCAGCCGTGGACACCGCCGCGGTGACACTGCCTCGGTGACACTGCCTCGCAGGCCTCGGTGACACCGTCTCGTTGACACGTCTGCGACCGTGGAGCCATGAGCGCCCCGCGGATCGATGTCCACCAGCACGTGTGGCCGGAACCGTTCCTGGCCGCCCTGCGGGCCCGTGAGGCCGCGCCGCGGCTCGACGGCTGGACCCTGCACACCGTCGGGGAGCCGCCCTACCGGGTGCAGCCCGGCGACCATTCCGTCTCGGCGCGTGCCGAACTCGCCGCAGCCGACGGAATCGATCTTGCGCTCGTGTCGTTGTCGAGTCCGCTCGGTATCGAGTCGCTGCGCGCGGATCAGGCCCGCCCGCTGCTCGACGCCTATCACGAAGGGGTGCTGGCGCTGCCCCGCCCGTTCGGGGCGTGGGCGGCAGCCGGACTCGACGACCCCGACCCGACGACGCTGCGTGACGTCCTCGGCGCCGGGTGTGTGGGTCTGCAACTTCCCGCGAATGCGATCGCCGACGAGGCCGGGTACGACCGGTGCGGCCCGCTGCTGGCCGAACTCGAACGGCAGGACAAGCCGCTGTTCGTGCACCCGGGTCCGGTGGCCCCGGGCGGGCCTGCGTGGTGGGCTGCGATCGTCGGGTACGTCGGGCAGATGCACGCGGCCTGGTTCGCGTGGCACGAGTACGGCGCGCCCCGGTACCCGCGGCTGCGGGTGGTATTCGCGATGCTCGCCGGGCTCGCGCCGTTGCACACCGACCGGATCGCCGCACGTGGCGGGCCGGACGGACACCCCGGGACCGGCGTGTTCGTGGAGACGTCGTCGTACGGGTCCGGGACCGTCGACGCGGTGGCCGCGCAGCTCGGTGCCGACCGGATCGTGCTCGGCTCGGACCGCCCCTACGCGCCGCCGCTGAGCGTCGGCGCCGGGGACCGGCGGCTGCGGATCGACAATCCTGCGAGGCTGCTGTGGCCGAGATCCCTCACACAAAACCCTTGACAAAGCGAACGATCACAGATGACATGGTCGGCATGCATCCTTCGGCGACCCCGCGACTCCGCGGGCATCATGTGGACCTCGTCCACGTCGCCGGTAGTTCCTGTGGCTGTTGTTGCTGTTGTTGTCACGACTGACCCAGCAACCCTGCCTGTCTTTCGGGTGCGAACGCGCCCGCAGTTCTTCGAGGAACCACGATGCCCGCCTCCGTTCTCTCCCGTACGTCCGTCGAGCTCGCCGCCGTCGCCCGCTCCATCGCCGACGACCCGGACCGGTGGCTGCCGATCGTCCGGTACGACGCGCAGGAACGCTGGTACACGCGGCTCACGTTCACCGACGAGTACGAGGTGTGGTTGCTCAGCTGGCTGCCCGGGCAACGAACCGGCGTCCACGACCACGGCGGTAGCGCCGGGGTGTTCGCGGTCGCGGACGGCTCGCTGCGCGAGATCGTCGTCGAAAATCCACGCGACGGCCTGCTCGAAGGGTTGGAGCCGACCCTGTCCACCGCGGAGTACGACGCGGGACAGGCCCGCGAGTTCGACAGTCATCACGTCCACGAGATCGTCAACGCCGGCGACCGTCCAGCCGTGTCCGTGCACGTCTATGCCCCGGCCCTGAGCAGCATGCACCGCTACCGGATCGAGGACGGGATCCTGCGTCTGACGAGTTCCGAACGCGCCGGCGCCGATTGGTGACAAATCCGGCACGAGTCGGGGTGTCGGGTTAGAGTCGGTCGGTCGCCGACTGCATTGGAGATCCCTCGATGAAGAGTCTCGTGCGTACGTTCGCCGCCGTGGCCGCCGCAGCCGTGGTCCTCACCGCGTGTTCCGGCGGGGACACCGACGATCCGCTGGCATCCGGAGACGGGAACGGCAGCGTCGTCGTCGGATCCGCCAACTTCCCCGAGAACGTCCTGCTCGCCGAGATCTACGCGCAGGCCCTCGAGAGCACCGGCGCCGACGTCACACGCCGGTTCAACATCGGAAGCCGCGAGATCTACTACGACCAGGTCGTTTCCGGCGGCATCACCGTGCTGCCCGAGTACAACGGTGCGCTGCTCGCCCGCGTGAACCCGGACAGCACCGCGACCACCACCGACGACGTGAATGCCGCACTGCGCGAGTCCCTTCCGGACGGCGTGGAGATCCTGGACTCGGCGAGCGCCGAAAACAAGGACGCGGTGGTCGTCACGCGGGAGACGGCGGACCGCTACAACCTGGAGAGCATCGCCGATCTGGCGCCGGTCGCCGGCGAACTCGCGATCGGCGCGGCCCCGGAATTCGAGACGCGGCAGCAGGGTCTGGTAGGGCTGAAGGACGTGTACGGCGTCGAGTTCCGGCAGTTCGTCCCCACCGACACCGGCGGGCCGATCACGATCGCCGCGCTCGAGGACGGCACCGTCCAGGCCGCGAACATCTACACCACGGATCCGTCGCTGTCGACGAAACCGTTTGTCGCGCTCGATGATCCGCAGACCCTCTTCGGAGCGCAGAACGTCACTCCGCTCGTGCACCGCGCCGACCTGTCCGACGAGGCCGTCGAGACCCTGAACAAGGTGTCCGCGCAGTTGAGCACCGAGGATCTGATCGTCCTGGTCGGGCAGGTCGTGACCGAGGGCGGCGACATCGACGTGGTCGCCGCGGAATGGTTGCAGTCCGCCGGCATCGGGTAGGACACGACGGTGATCACGTTCGACAACGTCGAGAAGCGCTATCCGGACGGCACGGTCGCGGTCGACGGACTGAGCCTGGAGGTGCCGACCGGCACCCTCACGGTCCTCGTCGGACCGTCCGGCTGCGGGAAGACGACGTCGCTGCGCATGATCAACCGGATGGTCGATCCGACCGCCGGGCGGGTGCTGCTCGACGGCAAGGACGTTCGCGAACAGGACCCGCAGACGCTGCGGCGCGGCATCGGATACGTCATCCAGCACGCCGGCCTGTTCCCGCACCGCACCGTCGTCGACAACGTGGCGACGGTGCCGCGGCTGCTCGGGGCGACCCGCAGGCAGGCCCGGGCGACCGCCCTCGAGGTGCTCGAACGGGTCGGGCTCGGAGCCGAGTTCGCGCGGCGCTATCCGGCCCAGCTGTCCGGCGGCCAGCAGCAGCGCGTCGGCGTGGCCCGTGCGCTCGCCGCCGATCCCCCGGTGCTGCTGATGGACGAGCCGTTCTCGGCCGTCGACCCGGTGGTGCGCAAGGAACTTCAGCAGGAACTGTTGCGCCTGCAGTCGGTACTCGCCAAGACGATCGTGCTCGTAACCCACGACATCGACGAGGCGATCACCCTCGGCGACCGGGTCGCGGTGATGCGGCCGGGCGGGACCCTCGCGCACTACGGACCGCCGGAGGATCTGCTGACCGCACCGGCCGACGACTTCGTCGCCGACTTCCTCGGCACGGACCGCGGCGTCCGGCTGCTGTCGTTCTTCCCGTCCGACGACCTGCCGCTGCGCACCGACCCGGTCGTCGCCGCCGGAGACGACCGCATCCCCGGCGGCGAACAGTGGCTGCTGGTCGTCGACGACGACCGGCGTCCGGTCGGCTGGCGCGACGCCACCGGTGGACCGGTCCCCGCGGGCCGCGGATTCGTCCCCGGCCGGGATTCGGTGCGGGTCGCGCTGGACGCGGCGGTGCTGTCGCCCTCCGGGCACGCCGTGGCCGTCGATTCGGACGGCCGAGTGCTCGGGGTGATCAGCCAGGAGGAACTGGCCGCGACGATCCGCGCGCACCATGCCGCCCGCTCCGTCGACGTCACCGAACGGACCGACGCGTGAACCTCGGAATACCGTCGTATCTGGGCAGTTTCACGGAACTGCTCGTCGACCACCTGGCGATGGCGCTGGGGGCGTCGCTGCTGGGGCTGGTCGTCGCGCTGCCGCTGGGGTTGCTGTGTGTGCGCCGTCCGCGGTGGTATCCCCCAGTGCTGGCGGGCGCGAGCGTGCTGTATTCGATTCCGTCCCTTGCGTTCTTCGTGCTGCTCATCGCGTTCACCGGGATCAGCCGCACGACCGTGGTGATCCCCCTCGCCGTCTACACGCTCGCCGTGCTGATCCCCAACGTGGTCGACGGTCTGCGGGCGGTGCCCGAGAGCGTGCGCCAGTCGGCCACCGCGATGGGCTACTCGGAGACCCGCCGGCTGCTGACGGTGGATCTGCCGATCGCGTTGCCCACGGTGCTGGCGGGCCTGCGGGTCGCGACGGTCGCGAACATCAGCATGGTCAGCGTCGGCGCGCTCATCGGGATGGGGGCGTTCGGGTCGCTGTTCACGGCCGCGGTCCAGCTCGACCGGCTGGGTCTGGCGATCACCGGCATCGTGGTCACCGTGGTCATGGCGCTCGTCGTGGACGCCGCGCTGCTGGGGGTGCAGTGGCTCGCGACGCCGTGGTTGCGGCGAACACGGACGCAGGGGCGAACACGGACACGGGGGCGGACGCGCAGGAGTGCCCGATGAACACACGGAGCGGTGCGACATGAACACACTGCTGCACTACCTGGGCGAGTACTTCGGCACGTCCGCGAACTGGACCGGACCGGGCGGCATCCCGACCCGGCTGCGCGAGCACTTCGGGTACACGCTGCTCGCGCTGGGTCTCGCGTTCGGGATCGCGTTCCCCCTCGGCCTGTGGACGGGACACACCGGCCGGGGCGGTGCCGTGGTCACGCTGATCGCGAACTCGGCGCGCGCCCTGCCCACCTACGGTCTGCTCGTGCTGCTCGTCGTGCTGTCCGGGATCGGTCTGGTGCCGGTGCTGATCCCGCTGCTCGCGCTCGCGATCCCGCCGATCCTGCTCAACACGTACGAGGGGATCCGCGGTGTCGATCCCGCCCTCACCGACGCCGCGCGCGGGATGGGGATGACGCGACGGCAGGTGCTGTTCGGGGCGCAGCTGCCCGTCGCACTGCCGCTGATCCTGGTGGGAACGCGGACCGCGGCGGTGCAGATCGTCGCGACCGCGACCATCGCCGCGGCCGTCAGCTTCGGCGGGGTGGGCCGCCCGATCGTCGACGGGCTCGCCCGCAACGACTACACGCTCGTCGTGGGTGGGGCGGCGCTGGCCGCAGTGTGCTCGCTCGTGGTACTTGCGATCTTCGCGGGGCTGCGGCGGCTGCTGGTGTCCCCGGGCCTGCGCTGAGCCGGCAAACGTGTCGTACCCCCGGTTCACACTGGTGTTCGAAGAGATGGTTCGACACCTGATGGTTCGACACGGGAGGCGAGCGCCATGAACACCGGGCGCGGGACGTACTTCAGTTGGACATCGCGACGGGTGATGCTTCCGCGGACACTGACGGCGGTGGTCACGGACCCCGCGTCGCAGTCGGGGCTGACGATGGACCGGCGGGTGGTCACGGAGACGGTGCGGGGACGTCTGGTCGCGTACCACGACGCCGAAGAGGATCACGACTACGTGGCCCTGATGGTCGGGGACGTGGAGGGCGGCGAGGACGTGCCGGTCCGCGCGGTCGGCGAGGAACGCCTGCTGCTGGAAGGTGGGCGCAGCGGACTGCCCGCGGAGATCCTCGTCGGCACCGGCGACCTCGACGAGGCCGCCGAGCAGCGCGAACTGGACCGGCAGCTGTGCTGCGACGGGCCGTTGCGGTGCCTGCTGTGTTTTTCCGGCGCGCGGTCGGTCACCGTCGACTGGTGTTCGGTGGCCGCCGCGTGACCCGCCGCGGCGCGGACCACGCGCGAGACGTTCGTCACGATCGGGAGGCGTCGACGTCGGTGGTGCCTACGTCGAACGATGGCCGGGAGGCCCCAACGGCCCGGGACCTCGGACCTGTATCCATGGTCCTGGAACAGGTTGCAGCCGAGCCGTTTCCGAAAGCCGGAGGCCGTCGCCGCATCACGCGTGACGCCTAGAGTCGAATCCCGGTCGTCCCCCCGTACCGATCGGGAGAGGACACGCGACGGAGGTGACGAACGCAGTGGATTCGAGGCAGTGCTCGCTGATCCGGACCAACTTCGAGTCGCTGACCGACAGCCCCGACCGAACACACGCCCTGTCCAACTCGTTCTACTCGATCCTCTTCGCGCGCCATCCCGAGACACGCGAGTTCTTTCCCGCGACGATGGCCGGTCAGCGTGATCGGATCGTGCGCGGCCTGGCACACATCGTCGACGGGCTGGACCGGCCGGAATCGGTCCTGCCGCTCGTCCGGCAGCTCGGGCGCGAGCACCGCAAGCACGGTCTCGACCCCTCCCGATTCGCCTGTCTCACCGAGGCACTCGCACTCGCGGTCGAACAGGCGAACGGCGAGAACTGGACGCGCGATCTCGCCGAATCATGGTGTACTGCGCTCGATCTCATCACCACCGCGATGGCGGAGGCGGCCGAGGCCGACGAGGGGCCGGCCGCGTGGGTCGGCACCGTCATCGAGCATCGCCTGGTCACCGACGACATCGCCGTGATCCGATTGCAGCTCGACAAGCCCATGGATTACGCCGCCGGGCAGTACGTCAGTGTCCAGGTGCCGGGGCGGCTGCGTATGTGGCGGTACCTGTCCCCGGCGATACCGGCCGACCGTACGGGGCTGATCGAGTTCCACGTCCGGCGCGTGTCCGGCGGCTGGGTCAGCCCGTCCATCGTCCGGCACACCCAGGTCGGGGAAACGTGGGTGCTCGGTTCACCCCTGGGCTCCCTCGGCGCTCGCGACGACGGCGACCGCGCGGGCCGCCCCCGCCTGATGATCGCGTCCGGCACCGGTATCGCACCGATCCGCGCGCAACTCATGGCGATGGCGCAACGGACCGACAACCTGCCCACGCACGTTTTCTACTCCGGGCGTTTCCCCTACGACCTCTACGACCTGCCGACGCTCGAGTCCCTGGCCCGGATCTCCCCGTGGCTCACGGTGGTCCCGGTCGTCGAGAACACGGAGACCCCGCTCTGGCACACCGGTTCGTCCGGCCCCGGCGCTGCTGTGCGCGAGGGCGTCGTGGGACAGGTCGTCGCGGAGCACGCCACGTGGACCGACCACGACGTGCAGATCTGCGGATCACCGTCGATGGTGCGGGCCACCACGTTCCGCCTGCGCGCCGCGGGCGTGCCGGTCGCGCGCATCCACCACGACCCGCAGCCCTGACGCCCGCTCAGATGCCGGGGATGAATCCCGGGTAGACGTAGTGTCCGGGACCGCCACCCGGCAGCGTCGACCCGGTGACGGCCGGGAAGTTGAACGGCAACCTCACGAGCTTGTGCGGGTTGCCGTCCCGATCGGCCTGCCAGCAGTCCATCAGCACGCCGTGGAAGGCGGTGCACACGATGCGGGTGCTGGTGCCGAACGGGGAGGTCAGCCGATCCCGGGCGACGAGCGGGTTCCAGAAGTCGGGGTTGTCCGGGGTGAGGAATCCGCTCGTCTCGTACGGACCGATGGCGCTGGGTTCGTCGGGCACCGGCGGCCATTCGTCGGCGGCAGCGATGCCCGCACCACCGACGCCGACGAGGCCGGCGCCCACCACGATCGCGACGAGACGGGCAGCACGTCGAGCAACTCTGCGCATGTTCGTGCCCACTTTTCTCCCCGACCTCGGATTGCGAACTGTCGCATCACCTTAACGGTGACGAGCGAACTCGTGCGATCTATCGGGTGAGTGCGGGCTCCGATTCGGTGGCGAGCCAGGGCAGCTTGCCGGCGAGCAGTGCGTCGACGCTGAACTTGCCGGCACCGACGACCGCGAGCAGCAGCGCACCCGCGCCGAGCGCGAGGACCAGTTCGTATCCGCCGTCGGACACCCACAGGCCGTTGCCGATGTGGGTGATGAACAGCGCGCCGATCATGTTGAGGAACAGGAGGCCGCCGACGATCGGGGTGAGCACGCCGACGATCAGCGCGAGGCCGCCGAGGACCTCGATCCAGGTCGCGAGGAAGGCGGACACCGCGGGCACCGGGGCGCCCATGGCTTCGAATCCGGCCTTGGTGCCTTCGAAGCCCCAGGAGTTGACCTTCTGCAGGCCGTGCGCGAGGAAGATGACGCCCAGCGCGATGCGGGCGAGGAGGATTCCGGTGTTGCGGACAGCGGGATTGTTCATTGCGAACCCTTCGAGACGGACGGACGCCGGCGCTCGCGCAGACACCCTTGATGGTTGATGCTTCAACTAGAAGGTACGGAGCTGAAGTTGACGTGTCAACCAAGTTCACCGGACCGTTCCACTCAGCGGTACGCCGCGCTGTTCCCCAGCCCGTACACCCCTCAGGCTGAGAGACATGTCGCAGAAAATCGATACCGACACCGCCGCGATCGGCGAGGCCGCGGAGCGCCTGCTCACCGCCGCGGCCAGCGGAGTGCCGTGCGCACCCATCCGTGACCTCATCGGAGCGACCGACATCGCGGTCGCCTACGAAGTGCAGAAACACCTCACCGAGGCGAAGCTCGCCGCGGGCGCGACGATCGTCGGCCGCAAGATCGGCCTGACGTCGCCCGCAGTACAGGCACAGCTGGGTGTCGACCGCCCCGACTTCGGTGTGCTGTTCGACGACATGGTCTACGACGAGGACACCGTCATTCCGATCTCGCGGCTGCTGCAGCCGAAGGCCGAGGCCGAGGTCGCGTTCGTGCTCGCCGAGGATCTGGCCGACGGTCCCCTCGACGTCGAGCAGGTCCGCGGCGCGGTCGCCTACGCGGTCGCCGCCCTCGAGATCGTCGACAGCCGCGTCGCCGACTGGGACATCAAGTTCGCCGACACCGTCGCCGACAACGCGTCGAGCGGCGTGTACGTTCTCGGCGGCCGGCAGGTCACGCTCGACGAGTTCGAACCCATCGCCGCCGAGATGACCATGTCGATCAACGGCGAGACCGTGTCCACCGGCAACGGCGCGGCATGCCTCGGCGACCCCCTCAACGCCCTGTCCTGGCTCGCGCGCACCGCACGCGAGTTCGGCGAACCCCTGCGCGCCGGACAGGTCGTCCTCTCCGGTGCTCTCGGCCCGATGGCGCCGCTCACCGGAGGCGACGTCGTCCGCGCCGACATCACCGGCCTCGGCTCGGTGACCGCGACGTTCTCGAAGGAGGAACAGTGACAGACACGACTCCGGCACCCGCCGGCAAGAAGACCAAGGTCGCCATCATCGGCTCGGGCAACATCGGTACCGACCTGATGATCAAGGTGATCCGCCTGAGCAACGTCCTGGAGATGGGCGCGATGGTCGGCATCGACCCCGAATCCGACGGCCTCGCCCGCGCGAAGCGCCTCGGCGTGCCCACCACCCACGAGGGCGTCGACGGCCTCATCGCCATGGACAACTTCGACGAGATCGACATCGTCTTCGACGCCACGAGCGCCAAGGCGCACATCGCGAACGCCGAGAAGCTCGCTCCGCTCGGCAAGCTCCTCGTCGACCTGACCCCCGCCGCCATCGGCCCGTTCGTGGTGCCCGCGGTGAACCTCGACGAGCACCTGTCGGCGCACAACGTCAACATGGTCACGTGCGGCGGCCAGGCCACCATCCCGATCGTCTCCGCGGTTTCGAGTGTCACCCCGGTCCCGTACGCCGAGATCGTCGCGTCGATCTCGTCGAAGTCGGCCGGTCCGGGCACGCGCGCGAACATCGACGAGTTCACCGAGACCACGTCCCACGCGATCGAGAAGGTCGGCGGCGCCGGACGCGGCAAGGCGATCATCATCCTCAACCCGGCCGAGCCGCCGCTGATCATGCGCGACACCGTGTTCTGCCTCATCGGCGATCCGTCCGAGGAGACGCACGAGCGCATCCGCGCCTCCGTGAAGGACATGGTCGCCGAGGTCGCGACCTACGTTCCGGGCTACCGCCTCAAGCAGGAAGTGCAGATCACCCCGGTTCCCGAGGACCGGCCGGTGCACACCCTCGTCGGCGACGCCGCTGTGACGCACCAGGTTTCGGTGTTCCTGGAGGTCGAGGGCGCGGCCCACTACCTGCCCGCGTACGCAGGCAATCTCGACATCATGACGTCGGCGGCACTGCGCGCCGCCGAGCGCATGGCAATCCGTACCACCTCGGAGGTGTCCGCATGACCAAGATCTTCGTCCAGGACGTCACCCTCCGTGACGGTATGCACGCCATCCGTCACCGCATCTCCCCCGAGGATGTCGGACGGATCGTCGCCGCCCTCGATGCGGCCGGGGTCGACGCCATCGAGGTCGCCCACGGCGACGGTCTCGCCGGCGGTTCGGTGAACTACGGCCCGGGCAGCAACACCGACTGGGAGTGGATCGAGGCCGCGGCAGCGCACATCGAGAACGCGCGCCTGACGACCCTGCTGCTGCCGGGCGTCGGCACGATCGCCGAACTGCGGAAGGCCTACGACCTGGGTGTCCGGTCCGTCCGTATCGCGACGCACTGCACCGAGGCCGACGTCTCCGCCCAGCACATCGCGACCGCGCGTGAACTGGGCATGGACGTCTCCGGCTTCCTCATGATGAGCCACCTCGCCGAGCCGGCGAAGCTCGCGGAGCAGGCCAAGCTCATGGAATCCTATGGCGCACACTGCGTCTACGTCACCGACTCGGGCGGCCGGCTCACCATGAACGGTGTCCGCGACCGCATCCGCGCCTACAAGGACGTTCTCGACGAGGGCACCGAGATCGGCATCCACGCCCACGAGAACCTGTCGCTGTCGGTGGCCAACTCGGTCGTCGCCGTCGAGGAGGGTGTCTACCGCGTGGACGCGTCCCTCGCGGGACACGGTGCGGGAGCGGGCAACTGCCCGATCGAACCGTTCATCGCGGTCGCGAACATCAACGGCTGGGAGCACGGCGCCGACCTGTTCGCGCTGCAGGACGCCGCCGACGACATCGTCCGTCCGCTGCAGGACCGCCCGGTCCGCGTGGACCGCGAGACGCTCACGCTCGGCTACGCCGGTGTGTACTCGAGCTTCCTGCGTCACGCCGAGGCCGCGTCCAAGCAGTACGGCGTGGACGTCCGCACGATTCTGCTCGAGGTCGGCCGCCGCCAGCTCGTCGGCGGTCAGGAGGACATGATCGTCGACATCGCGCTCGACATCGTCGCCGCCGGCAAGGCAGAGACGGTCGGCGCCGCGAGCTGAGCGCTCGATCGCGTCGAAACACGGGTGATCCCCGGTCGGATGTCCGGCCGGGGATCACCCGTTTCTGTCGGGGGTCGGTCAGCGACCGCGCGCGGCGGCCCATCCGTCCATCGCGGCGACGAACTCTCCGGAGACGGGCAGGAGGGCTACCAGATCCGCCGGACCGGGCGGCAGCGGGCCGAGTTCCTCGAGACCGTGGTTCGCGGTGGCGAAGTGCTCGAACTGCAGGTCGGTGTGCGCGAGAGCCGACCGGAGCGGCTCGACCTGCGCGCAGCTGACGTTCGTGTCCTTGTCCGAGCAGGTGAGCAGCACCGGGGTGCCGGTGGCGAGTTGCGCTGCGAGTACGGGCGGATCGAATGCGTCCGCCTCGGCGAGGAACTTGGCGTTGGCCGGGTTGAGGCCGAGCTGAGCCAGGAGCGGGTGCTGGTCGGCGGGGACGGTCCCTGTGGTCCGCAGCGATTCGACGGTGCGGGGGAGGTCGGCGCGGACCGCGTCACCGTCGGCACCGAGCTGTCCGGAATCGGCGACGGCGGTGATCTGCGCGGTCAGCAGGTCCAGGTAGCGCATCGGCAGGGGCTGCAGCAGAGCGAAACCGTTGCCGATGCCGCGGTCGGCGAGGGCGAGGGCCGTCAGCGCACCTTCGCTGTGCCCGACCACGAGGATCTCGTCGGTGGGGATCCCGGTGCGATCCGCGAGCGCGCGGGCCGCCGCCTCGGCGTGATCGACCTGTTCGGTGAAGCCGTACTCGCCGACGGTTTCGAGAGTGTAGGCCCCGAGACCTGTCTCCCCACTACCGATCTTGTCGAATCGGTAGCTGGTGATGCCATGGGCGGCAAGGACATCCGCGGTGCGGGTCAGCGTGCCGGACGCGGCGCCGGGCTGGTTGCCGTTGCGATCGGTGGGGCCGCTTCCGGGCAGTAGCAGCGCGGCCCCGGCGGTCGCGCCGTCGGGAGTGCGGAGACTGCCGTGGAAGACGGTCCCGTCGGCCTCGAAGGTCAGCGGGCTGTCGATGCCGGCAGCTTCGACAACCGACCCTGTGACCGGCAGTGCCGTCGCCGTTCCGGCGAGGAATACTCCTCCGCCGAGCACCATCAGGGGCACAGCTGCGGCGCCGATCCACCGTCGCGCGTTTCTCATGAGCCGAGCCAAGGGAAGACTCCGTTCGTGTCACTCGTGTCCGGACAGAAACAGTGCCCGGTCGGTCAGGAACGCTCCACGGTACCCAGTCGCTGCGCCCATTGCTCGGCGTCGTCCACGCCGAGGACGAGGGCATCGCGCTTGTGACCTGCGAGTTCGATGCGCACGGCGGGCTGATCCCGCCGGACGGAGACGAGCGTGTTGCGCCCGGGGGCCCGCCAGGTACCGATCTTGCGCATTCCCGGCAGTCCGAGTCCGGGGGCGCGAACTCCTCGGGCCGCGGCGAGACCGTCGGCGTGGACCTCGACGTTGCGGATCGCGCTCAGCGGCACGTCGACGTCGCCGATGAGACCGGCGATCTTCTCGAGGGTCGTGAAGCGCACCTGCAGGGTTCCGTTTGCGATCGTCATTGTTGTCATGCCCGGTATTATTCTCATTGTTGAGAACAATGTCAACCGTGAGACGATCGTCGCCGGAGGGAACACATGAGCACCGCAGAACTGCTGCTGCATCCGATACGGCTGCGGATCGTCCAGGCGCTGCTCGACGGCCGCACCGCGACCACCGCCCAGCTGCGCACCCTTCTCGACGACGTCTCCCCCGCAACCCTGTACCGGCAGATCTCGACACTCGCCGACGCGGGAGTGCTCGAGGTCGTGTCCGAGCGTCGCGTCCGGGGAACGGTCGAACGCACCTTCCGTCTCGTCGTCGAACGCGCGCAGGTGACCCGGGACGAAGCCGAGGCGATGAGCAGCGACGACCACCGGCGCGCATTCCTCGTCTTCGTCGCGCAACTGCTCGCGGACTTCGATGCCTACCTCGACGACCCTCACCGCCGAGGACTGGCCGAGGACGTCGTCGGCTACCGGCAGGTGGCTCTCGACCTGACCGACGACGAGGCGTTGTCCCTCGTCACGGAGATGGCGCAACTGCTGACGCGCTATCAGGAACTCGGTCCCGGGGAAGGGCGTCGCCGTCGACTGTTCAGCCGGATCATCATGCCGGTCGGTGGAGTCGAAGGCCGAGACGCCGATTCGGCAGCGGGAGAAGAGATTTCCTAACGGCCTTCCCGCTCTTGGTGATTGCGGACGAGTTCGCGGAAACCGATGCGTTCCCAGCCGGGGGTGGGCTGGATCCCCCACTCGTCCCGGGCGGTGTCCTTGCCCGCCGCGCCCTCCGGTGGACCGAACAGCGGATACGGGTATTCGCACTCCAGGGTGTCGTCCGAGTACCGGACCTTCATCAGTTCACTGCAGATCTCCTGGAACGACAGCTGCGGCCAGCCGTACCAGATCGCCAGCGCGGGCACCGTGAACGCGCCTTCGACGACGAGGGCGAACAGGCACACGAACACGCCGCGCTTGATCCACTTGTGCATCCGCGCGTAGGTCGGCGTGGTCCCGAGCGGCAGCTCGTCCTCGGCCGGCCTGTCCTCCGGTGATGCCTTCGTCATGCGGCTCTCCCTTCGGCATCGATCACGGGTCGTCTCAATCCGAGAAGATCTCGCGATTGACGGTGTGCAGGTATGGAATTGCGAGGAACGGGGTGATGTAGAAGATGTCGTACAGCCACCAGCCGATCACGGGCAGCACCACCCCGTCGTACCGGACGTCGGCGTACATGGTCATGTTGAACGTGTAGCCGATCCAGATGACCAGCCCCATCCAGCAGGTGACGATCATCCATTGGTGTCCCCAGCGCTTCATCTGAAGGAACGCGATCGCCGCGGCGATCCGCATCGGGAACACCGTGAGCATCAGGGCGATTTCCCAGCCCTTCTCCCCCGGACCGGCCGCACCACCGATCCACAGTTCGTTGTAGTGCCAGAAATAGCCGGCGTCGAACATGTTGCCCCACGCGGTGAGCACCACGCGGTTGATCAGGGTGTGGTTGGCGACCAGGTCGAGCGCCCACCCGATGCTGTTGAGGGCGGCGTCGAGAATGACGAGATAGCCGATGAGCGTGACGATCACGGGCCGCACCGACAATCCGGACTGCTGGGCGCGGCGTTGCAGCCACACGCCGCGCAGGAAGATCGGCAGGCCGACGATACCGAGCACGAGGGTGCCCATGAGCAGGGTGCCGGCGGTCAGCCAGTAGTCGGCGGTGCGTTGCGCGCGGCGGGACTCTTCCTGGTGTTCGTCGTATCCGACGCCGGTCGGCTCGGCTGTCCGCCGGCGGGTGAAGGTCGGAAGATTCACGGTGTCCCCCACCAGCCGCGGTCCACCGACATGTACAGCTGGATCAGGAACTGCGACAGCAGGAATCCGTACGCGAAGATCTGGAAGGCGATGAGCCCACGTTTACGACGCCGGTCCTGCTCGTTCATCGGCTCTCCTTACTCGGTCCGGATCTTCGGTTCGTGTGCGGGAAGCAGGGTCGCGGCCGCGACCTCTCGCAGTCCGCCGGTGATCGCTCCGTCGGTGCTCAGCGGCGCGAGGATCGACGCTTCGGCGGCTTCGATCTCGTTCGCACCGGCGACGACGAGCAGTGCCGCGGTGACCAGTACCCGGGTCGACGGCGGTTCGAAGTGGAAGATTTCGTCGGCGGTGCGGATGCTCGTCGCGCATGCGACGAGCCGTTCGGCGACGACACGGTCGACACCGGTTTCGGCGACGAGCAGATCGATCTCCCGTTCGGGTGTCAGGTAGTCGAGCGGCAGCGTCACGAAGCGTTGGCGGAACGACGGTTTCAGGTCCTTGAGGGAACTCCGATAGGCCGGGTTGTAGGAGCACACCAGCATGAAGGAATCGGGTGCGGGTACCACCTCACCGGCCCGGTCGAGGTAGAGGGTGCGGCGATGGTCGGTCAGCGAGTGCAGGATCGCCAGCGAGTCGTGGCGGGCCTCGACGACTTCGTCGAGGTAGCAGATCGCGCCGTCCTTGACCGCCTTCGTCAACGGCCCGTCGCGCCACACGACGTCGCCGCCGGCCACCGTGAATCTGCCCACCAGGTCGGAACTGGTGAGGTCGTCGTGGCAGCTGACGGTGACGACGGGGCGGCCGAGAAGCCCACCCATGTGCTCGACGAAGCGCGTCTTACCGCAGCCGGTCGGACCGGTCAGCATCACCGGAAGTCGCTGCCGGAAAGCGTGTTCGAACAGTTCGACTTCGTTGTCGGACGCGTAGTACACAGCGTTGTCGCTCATGCCGTCACCAGTTCCCGATGCACGTGGGCGAGCACCCGTGGGAGATGCTCGACCCGGTGGATGCGCTGGGATCGACCGGGCCCGAACACCTCCGGCAACGGATCGACCCGGGCCGGGCCGACTCCGATGTAGTACACACAGACCCCCGAGTCCTCCGCTTCCTCCACCGCGTGGGCGACGTCGGCCCAGGCGTACCGGCCCTCGTATCCCTCGTCGGACATCAGTCCGTCCCCGATCACGAGGAGCAGGCGCCGTTCCGACGGCTGGTCGAGCAACCGACGGGTCAGGTGCCGTAGCGGCGCGCCGAGCCGGGTGTAGCCGCCGGTCGTCAGACCCGACGCACTCGGCGCGACGAACCGCCGGTCGCCGAAGTCCTTCAGACAGCGCACTTCCACCCGGTGCCGCGTGTTACCGCTGAACACGAAGATTCCGTGGCGTTCACGGGTGAGCGTCATCGCGCGCGAGAGCGCGTCGGCGCACGCCAGTTCCAGCGCGAACACCTTGCCGCGGTGAACGCCGAGGGACGAGCTCCCGTCGAGCAGCAGTGCGGTGGTCACGTCGCGGGAACTCGGGAGCAGGTCCCGGAAGATCCGGGCCTCGGACGTGTGTCCGGTGATCGTGTCGACATGATGTTCGAGGTACGCGTCGACGTCCAGGTCGGCGCCGTCCTCGAGACGACTCGTCATGGCACGGTGGGTGTTCCGTTCGAACCAGCGGCGCACGTCGGCGGAGACCGGAATCGGCGCGGCGGATCGGGCGGGTGCCCGGGTCTCCAGCACCGCGACGTGGTCCGGCAGGAACGACTCACGCCACGCGTTCCACTCCGGATAGGGAATGCCGATCCTTTCGTCGGGGCGGATCTCGACGTCCTCGTCCTCGGGTCTGCTCGGCGGCGGCAGATTCGGGTTGCGGACGCCGCCGTCACCGCCGACCGGGATGGACATCAGGCGTACCGAGTCGGATCGAGGGGACGTCCACGGCATCCGTCCGTACATGCGTCCGACGGCGGCCGCCAGGGCGGTGCGGGGGCGCTCCGCCAGCGGCAGGCGACCGAGCACCGGATGCGGCGTGAGCGGTTCCCGTGACCGTGCCAGCGTGTCGGTCATCCGCAGCATGGCGACACTATCGGTGTCCCCGTCGATCGGTTCGTGTCCCGGAAGCAGCCGGATCAGATCCGGCAGCAGACCCGGCCATCGGATACCGACCCATCCCAGCGCGACGTTGCCTTCCACGACGGTGAGCGCGGTGCGTTCCCGAGCGGACAACTCGTGCAACGGATACCGGGCGATACGGTCCTTCGACGGTGAACATTGCAGTGCCACACCGCACGTCAGCGTCCTGACGGTCCAGTCTGCCACCGGAGGCGGGTACGGAACATGGACCACCCGCCGCGTGCCGCCCAGGCCGAAACTGCGCCGCTCACCGGACACGAGACGCGCATCCTGCCTCCGCCCTTCGGAGAGCGCCACCGCGGTGACGGCACAGGTCCGCTCGATCGTCAGCGGTGAGACACCCGCCGCGGTCACGTGCCGGCTCCTCCACCGGATTCGCGGTTCATGCGGGACGCGCCTAGAAGGTTCCGATATTGGAGAACACCCAGTACCAGAACGCGATGACCAGGCCCATCGCGCCCCACGCCACGATCAGTCGCAGAATGTCGAGCCACATCGTCCCACCTCCGGTCGAGCGCCCGACTCCTGCGGCTGCTCGATGCTCTCAGGACTGACTTCAGTCAGTTTATTGATCGACAGCACGCTAGGTGAGACCCGATCGGTCCTCTGTCGGAATCGGGAATTGTCTGTGATTTTTCCCAGGAACGAACTCGGTTCATCTGTGACAGGGATGCAGATTCTTTATTGACTTCGGTCAATAAGCTGAGAGGCGGGAACCACGAAGTCGAGTGTGGACCGAGGCCACGACGGGTACCTCCGTGCAATGGCACCCCTCCGTATCGTCGTCACCGGCGCCAGCGGCAGCGTCGGAACCGCCCTCCTCGCACGACTGTCGGCGCAGTCGGACGCGTACGAGGTCGTCGCCGTTGCGCGTCGGGTCCCGCCCGCGATCGGGCCGTATCGACACGCGTGCTGGCACGCGATCGACGTCGGCGACCCGGACGCGGAGGAAATGTTGTGCCGAGCCTTCGACGGTGCCGACGCCGTCGTCCACCTCGCGTGGTCATTCCAGCCCTCGCATCGTCCGGACCTCTTGCGGCGCACTGCGGTCGACGGCACCCGCGCGGTCATGGCAGCCGCGGCCAGGGCAAGTGTCGCCCAGGTGGTGCACATGTCGTCCGCTGCCGCCTATGCCCCCGGCGCATACGGCCGGACGGTCGACGAAACATGGCCGGCGACAGGCATTCCCACATCGCAGTACAGCACCGACAAGGTCGAAGCGGAAAAGATCGTCGCCGAAGCCGCACGAAAGACGGGGGCACCCGAGGTCACGGTGCTGAGGCCGGGGCTGATCGGTCAGGCCGCTGCCGGAGCGGCGCTGCGCCGGTACGCGATGCCCGCTTGGATGCCGGCAGTGGCCATGCGCGTACTCCCGGTCCTGCCGCTCGACCCGTCCGTCGCACTCCCCGCCGTGCACGCGGCGGACGTGGCCGCGGCCGTCGAACTCGCCCTCGCCGCGCCCGGCGCCGGAGTGGTGAACCTGTCCGCCGCCGACCCGGTCCGCACGGAGGTCGTCGTCGAATCTCTCGGGGTCCGGCCGTGGAGAGTCTCGCGTCGGACCCTGCGCACCCTCGCACAGGTCACCTGGCGGGCACATCTGCAACCGGTGCACGGCGGCTGGATCGATCTCGCATACGACACTCCCCTGCTCGACTGCAGCCGCGCGCAACGCGTGCTCGGCTGGTCCCCGGCCGTTTCCGGCCGGGAGGTGTGGCGGGAGACGATCGCGGGTATGCGCTCGGGTGCGAGCGGAACGGGACCGGTCCTCGGGGCCCGAAGCCCACGAGAGATGGTCGCCGACCTGGTCGCCGGCGGTACGGTCGGCATACGACGGGTGCCGTGACCAGGGCAGAGCAATCGTCGGAAGAGGTGGGACGGTGGCACGAGCAGCGGTGTGGAAGACCCGGGCGGACTGTGACCGGGTGTGGGAGGTGCTCTCCGACGGGTGGACCTTCCCCGGTTGGGTGGTGGGCGCCGCGCGGGTGCGGGCGGTCGACGCCGACTGGCCGGACCCGGGTACACGCATCCATCATTCGGTGGGGTTGTGGCCGGGGCTCCTGCACGACTCGACCGAAGTCGTCCGATCCGTCCCGCGGTCCGAACTGGTCCTGCACGCGCGTGCCTGGCCGTTCGGTGTCGCCGAGATCCTGCTGCGCCTCACCGAACGCGACGGTGGATGCGAGATCGAGATGCGCGAGCACGCGATCACCCCGCCGTGGAAGTGGCTTCCCGACCTGGTCCAGGATTGGTCGGTGTACCCGCGTAACCGGGAATGCCTGCGCCGACTGTCGTTGATCGCCGAGCACGCGACCGATCCGACGGCGGGTACGGCAGGTGAGGTGTGAGTGCGATCGCCGAACAGGTCGACGCGGTCGTCGTCGGAGCAGGCCCGAACGGACTGACCGCGGCCGCGCTGCTCGCCGACGCGGGATGGGACGTGCTGATCCTCGAAGCCCAGCCCGAGCCCGGCGGCGCGGTCCGTACCGCCGAACTGCACCCGGGTTACCGCGCCGACCTCTTCAGCGCGTTCTACCCGCTGGCTGCCGTCTCCCCCGTCTTCACCGAGCTCGACCTGCCCGCCCACGGACTGGCATGGTCCAGGGCGCCCGCGGCGTTCGGACATCCGCGTGCGCCGGAAGACGAGGACGCGGTGACGCTGCGGCCCACGGCGCAGGAAACGGCGGAGGACCTCGAGCGGCGGTGCGCCGGTGACGGGGACGCGTGGATGCGCCTGTACGAGCAGTGGACGATGGTCCGAGAGCCCTTCCTGCGCACCCTGCTCGGTCCGTTCCCGCCGATCCGGAGCCCACTCACGGCCTTGCGCCGCCTCGGCGCCGGCGAGACGCTCCGCTTCGCCCGAATGCTGGCGCTGCCGGTGCGCCGGATGGCACAGGAGCTGTTCGAGGGCGAGAGTGCGGGGCTGCTCTTCCACGGCAATGCCGCGCACGCGGACATTCCCGTCGACGCCGCCGGCAGCGGCCTGATGGGCTATCTGCTCACCATGATCGGCCAGGACGTCGGGTATCCCGTTCCGCGAGGCGGCGCGGGCGAACTGACAACCGCACTCGTACGACGCGCGACGAGCGCTGGAGCCGAATTACGTTGCGCCCGTGAGGTGGAGCGTATCGAACCGACGGGCGATGCGACGATCGTGCACACCACCGGCGGCGAGCGCATCACCGCGCGGCGGGCCGTGCTGGCCGACGTCTCGGCGACCTCGCTGTACGGGAAGCTGCTGCCGCAGGAATCCCTTCCGGACCGCGTACGGCACGACGTGCTGCGATTCGAATGGGACACCCCCGTGGTGAAGGTGAACTACGCGATGTCCCAACCCATTCCGTGGCGGTCACCGAGTCTGCGCAGCGCCGGCACCGTGCACATCGGCGCCGACAGCAACGGGCTGGTCCGCTGGGGTGCGGATCTCAGCACGGGCACGGTGCCGCGCTCACCGTTCGTGATCATCGGTCAGATGACCACCGCAGATCCCACCAGATCACCCGCGGGCACCGAAAGCGCTTGGGCGTACAGTCATCTCCCGCGTGGAATGTCGGACGACGAGGCCGGCACCCTACTCGCGCAGCGCATGGACGAGACACTCGAGGAGTACGCCCCCGGCGCGC
Organism: Rhodococcus sp. NPDC003382; assembly: GCF_053589135.1. Lineage (NCBI taxonomy): Bacteria > Bacillati > Actinomycetota > Actinomycetes > Mycobacteriales > Nocardiaceae > Rhodococcus > Rhodococcus sp. NPDC003382. The sequence continues at coordinate 117,653 of NZ_JBSFRH010000007.1, read as the reverse complement.
TCGCCAACGTCGTCCATCGCAGTGTGCAGCTACCCTGCGACCTCGAGCTCGCCGACGCCAATCTCGTCGGTGGTGCGGTCAACGGGGGCACGGCGCAGCTGCACCAGCAGCTGGTGTTCCGGCCGATCCCCGGTCTCGCAGGGCCCCGCACCACGGTCGACCGGGTCTATCTCGCCGGCGCGGCGGCGCACCCCGGTGGCGGTGTGCACGGCATGTGCGGCGCGCATGCCGCCGCGGCAGCGCTGGCCGACCACGGCATCACGGGACGCCTACGCGGACGGGTTCGGGGCATGATCGCGCACGCGCTCGCCGATTAGCCTGTTCGGACGGGCAGCATCATCGGTCGCGGCAGGGCACCATGGACGGATACGCGTAACCATCAACCCGGGAGCCCCGATGCCGCCGAAGCATCCCCCGCAGTCGTCGTACCGCAACGGCATCGGCAGCGTCGCCCTGGTCACGGGCATCGTCGCGCTCGTGTTCGCGTTCGTACCGATCATCGGGGATCTCGTGACGATTCCCACGGGGATCGTGGCTGTGATATTCGGCTGGGTCGGGTTCGGCCGCGTCGAGAAGGGAATTGCGTCGAACCACCGCGAGGCGCTGACCGGTATCGCCCTGGGCACCGCGGCGCTGTTCGTCGTCTTCCTCGTCTTCGTCGCGACGCACAGTCCCGGCGGGTGACCGGCGGATCCGCACGCGCAAGGAATCCGTAAAGACCTCGGTCCCGAGCGTCAAGATTTCGCATGGATCGAGGGTCCGTGCCCTGAACGGTGCCACCGTGTGGTGACGGTGTCGACCGGCGCCGTTTCGTTTCTACGGCAAGGGAATACGAGATGGCGGACACCGCATTCGTGTTGCTGATCCTCGCGGGGTTTGGACTGTGCATGCTGACCTTGCGCGCGCTGCACTCCGGAGGTGAACAGCGATGACGTGGGCCGGGGGTACGAGCGTCGCGCTCGTGGTGATCGCAGTCGGGCTGGTGGTGTACCTGCTGGTCGCCCTGCTCGATCCGGAGAGGTTCTGAGGGTCGAATGAATCCTGCTGTTGCCGCAGGTCTGCAGATCGTTCTGGTCGTTGCGGTCCTCGCGTTGGCATACGTACCACTCGGCGACTACATGGCGCGGGTGTACACCAACGACTCGGACCCGCGGTGGAAGGATCTGCGGCTCGAGTCGCTGATCTACCGGGTGTGCCGGATCGATCCCCTGGCCGAGCAGACCTGGTTCGGGTACGCCGCGAGTGTGCTCGGCTTCTCGCTGGCCGGCGCGCTGTTCCTGTACGGGCTGCAACGCATCCAGGGTGTGCTCCCCCTCGGCAACGGCCTCGGAGCGGTCAGCCCGGCGGTCGCGTTCAACACCGCGATCTCGTTCGTCTCCAACACCGACTGGCAGTCCTACATCCCGGAGACGACGATGGGCCACCTCACCCAGTCGGCGGGGCTTGCGGTGCAGAACTTCGCGTCCGCCGCGGTCGGCATGGCGGTGGCGGTGGCCCTGATCCGCGGCCTGGTGCGGATCGGCCGGGGTGGAGAACTCGGCAACTTCTGGGTCGATCTCATCCGCGGCACACTGCGCATCCTGCTTCCCTTGGCCTTCCTCATCGCGCTGATCCTGCTCAGCCAGGGCGTGATCCAGTCGTACCGCAGCGGCTTCACCGCCACCGGGCTCGACGGGCACGTCTTCACGACGGCGCTGGCTCCGGTCGCGTCGCAGGAGGCGATCAAGGAACTCGGTACCAACGGTGGCGGCATCCTCGCCGCGAACTCCGCGCACCCGTTCGAGAACCCCACCCCGATCAGCAACATCGTCGAGGTCATCGCGATCCTGCTCATCCCGGTCGCGCTCACCCGCACGTTCGGCACCATGATCGGGAACCGCAGGCAGGGCCTGACTGTTCTTGCCGTGATGACCTTCCTCTTCGGCACCGTGCTGGCGGTGACGCTGGCCGCCGAGTCGGGAACCCGGGGCGTCGCGGCGACCGCCGCCGGCGCGATGATGGAAGGCAAGGAGGTCCGGTTCGGGATCCCGGGTTCGGCCCTGTTCGCCGTCGCGACCACGGGCACGAGCACCGGCGCTGTGAACGCCGCACACGACAGCATGTCCCCGCTGGGCGGCGGCGCCGTCCTGCTGAACATGCTGCTCGGCGAGATCGCGCCGGGCGGGGTGGGTACCGGCCTGTACGGGATGCTCGTGCTCGCGATGATCGCGGTGTTCGTCGGCGGTCTCCTCGTCGGACGTACCCCCGAGTTCCTGGGCAAGAAGCTCCGCAGACGGGAGATCACCCTCGCGGCCCTCACCGTGTTGGTGATGCCTGCGCTCGTGTTGATCGGTACCGCGATCACGGTGATCCTGCCGTCGATCACCACATATCTGGGTAGTTCCGGCGATCCGGGAACGCCGGAAGCGATCCACGGCTTCACCGAGATGCTGTATGCGTTCGCGTCGGCATCCAACAACAACGGCAGCGCATTCGGCGGGCTGACCGCCACCGGCAACTGGTTCCAGGCGTCGCTCGGCATCTGCATGCTCCTGGGCCGCTTCCTGCCCATCGTGTTCGTCCTGGCGCTCGCCGGGTCGCTCGCCACCCAACGCCGCACCCCGGCCGGTGCGGGAACACTGCCCACCACGGGATTCGCGTTCGCCGGTCTGCTGATCGGCACCACCGTTCTCGTGGCGGCACTGACCTTCTTCCCGGCACTGGCGCTGGGACCGATCGCGGAGGCACTGCAGTGACCCTCGAACTTCGACGCGACCGCGAGGTCACGCCCACCCGTCTCCAGCGGATCCAGGGAGGAGCGTTCGGCACTCGCCAGCTCGTGGGCGCGCTGCCCGACGCGCTCCGCAAACTCGACCTGCGGCACGTGGCGCGGAACCCGGTGATGTTCGTCGTGCTCGTCGGGTCGGTGATCGCCACCGTCGCGGCGATCGTCGAACCCACCCTCTTCGCCTGGTCGATCGCGGTGTGGCTGTGGTTCACGGTGTTGTTCGCCAATCTCGCCGAATCCGTCGCCGAAGGTCGAGGCAAGGCGCAGGCGGCGAGCCTGCGGCAGGCCAAGCAAGACGCTGTCGCCCGCCGAACGACCGAGTCCGGGTTCGAAAATCTGGTTCCGGCAACGGAACTGCGGGTCGGTGATCTCGTGGTCGTCGAGGCCGGGCAGATCGTTCCCGGCGACGGCGACGTGGTCGACGGAGTCGCGACGATCGACGAATCCGCCATCACCGGCGAATCCGCGCCCGTGATCCGCGAATCGGGCGGCGATCGTTGCGCGGTGACCGGCGGCACCACAGTGCTCTCCGACCGGATCATCGTGCGCATCACCGCGCCACCCGGAAAGACGTTCGTGGACAGGATGATCGCACTCGTCGAAGGCGCGGCCCGCCGCAAGACCCCCAACGAGATAGCCTTGAACATCCTGCTCGCCGCGCTCACGATCGTCTTCGTGCTCGCGGTGGTCGCGATCGCGCCCATGAGGGCGTACGCCGGTGCCGAACAGCGTCCGGTGGAACTGATCGCGCTGCTGGTGTGCCTGATCCCCACGACGATCGGCGCTCTGCTGTCGGCGATCGGCATCGCCGGCATGGACCGCCTGGTTCAACGCAATGTGCTGGCGAAGTCCGGGCGGGCCGTCGAAGCCGCAGGTGACATCGACACCCTGCTGCTCGACAAGACCGGCACCATCACGTTCGGGAATCGTCGTGCCACCGCCCTCCATCCGGCCCCGGGCATCGCCGACGACGAACTCGCGGCGTCCGCACGCCTGTCGAGTCTCGCCGACCACACCCCTGAGGGTCGCAGCATCGTCGACCTGTGCGCCGAGCACCATCACCTCGATCCGGTGCCGTCCGACGACGAGCGTGGCGCCGAGTTCGTCGCGTTCACGGCACAAACCAGGATGAGCGGCCTCGACACCACCAATCCCGCCGACGGCACACCGATCCGGATCCGCAAGGGTGCCGGCGATGCGGTGGCCCGCTGGATGCACGAGCACGACGCCGAGATTCCCTTCGCCGTAACCGATCTCGTCACCGATATCGCCCAGCGCGGCGGGACTCCCCTCGTGGTCGCTCGCAGTGCGGGCGGTGCCATGACCGTTCTCGGTGTCGTGGAACTCTCCGATGTCGTCAAACCCGGCATGGCAGAACGGTTCGCGCAGCTGCGGGCGATGGGCATCCGTACGGTGATGATCACCGGTGACAACCCGCTGACAGCGAAGGCGATCGCAGGCGAGGCCGGGGTGGACGACTTCCTCGCCGAGGCCACCCCGGAGGACAAGCTGGCGCTGATCCGCTCCGAACAGCAGGGCGGGCGACTGGTCGCGATGACCGGCGACGGCACCAACGACGCGCCCGCGCTCGCGCAGGCCGACGTCGGCGTGGCGATGAACACCGGCACCTCCGCGGCGAAGGAGGCCGGCAACATGGTCGACCTCGATTCCGACCCGACGAAGCTGATCGAGATCGTCGAGATCGGCAAACAACTGCTGATCACTCGCGGTGCACTGACCACGTTCTCGCTCGCGAACGACCTGGCCAAGTACTTCGCGATCCTGCCTGCCCTCTTCAGCGGCATCTATCCGCAACTCGCGAGGCTGAACATCATGGGGCTGGCGACCCCGCAGTCCGCGATCCTGTCGGCGGTGATCTTCAACGCCCTGGTGATCGTGGCGCTGATCCCGTTGTCGCTGAAGGGTGTCCGCTACCGCCCGTCCGGTGCGTCGGCGCTGCTGGGACGCAACCTGCTCGTGTACGGACTCGGCGGTGTCGTCACGCCCTTCGTCGGCATCTGGCTGATCGACCTCGTCGTCCGGATCGTTCCTGGAATGGGGTGACACACAATGTATTCGATGCACTTCCTCCGCCAGTTCCGTGCGGGAGCCCTGGTGCTGATCGCGCTCACCATCGCCGTCGGCGGTGTGTATCCGGCGGCGGTGTGGGCGGTGAGCCGGGTCGTCACCCCGAGCGCCGAGGGTTCGGTGCTCTCGGACGCACACGGTTGCGTCGTCGGCAGCCGCTGGATCGGGGTGGACCCCCAGGTCGCGCCGGGGCAGCCCGATCCCTACTTCCATCCGCGCGTGGTGGGGTCCGTCGCCGACGGCGACCCGTTCACACCGGGTGATCCGGCGGCGGCTGTGCCGTCCAACCTGGGGCCGAGCAGCGACGTGCTCGCCGGATTCGTCGATGCGCGCCGGGCGGCGATCGCATCCCGCGAGCAGGTCCCACCGGACCGGGTACCCGCCGATGCCGTCACCGGCTCCGGCTCGGGGATCGATCCGCAGATCTCCCCCGCCTACGCGGAGTTGCAGGTGCCGCGGGTCGCACGCGAAACCGGGCTGAGCGAGGACCGGGTTCGGGAACTGGTTGCCGAGCACACCGAGGGACGGCAGCTCGGTTTCCTCGGCGCTGCGCGAGTGGACGTGCCGGAACTGAATGTGGCACTAGGCTTGACAGCACCCGGTTGCTCGGGCGACGCAGCCGGGCCGACCGGCTCGTGAGGAGACAGATGGGCGCCACCGGCTCGCCGTCCCGGCGCGGAACGCTGCGGATCTACCTCGGTGCCGCCCCCGGCGCCGGAAAGACCTACGCGATGCTCGGAGAAGCCCACCGGCGCATCGCACGCGGCGCCGACGTCGTGGTCGCGATCGTCGACACACACGGGCGCGCACAAACTGCTCAGCAACTGGAAGGACTGGAAATCGTTCCGCCGCAACGGATCGAATACCACGGTACGGTGTTCGAGGAACTGGATCCCGAGGCGGTGCTGGAGCGTCGGCCGGCGGTGGCACTGGTCGACGAACTCGCTCACACCAATGTTCCGGGCAGCCGGCACGAGAAGCGGTGGCAGGACGTCGAGGACCTGCTCGACGCCGGTATCGATGTGCTCACCACCGTCAACATCCAGCACCTGGAGTCGCTCAACGACGTCGTCGAACAGATCACCGGGATCGTGCAACGCGAAACCATCCCGGACGAGGTGGTGCGCCGCGCCGAACAGGTCGAACTCGTCGACATCACTCCACAGGCCCTGCAGCGTCGCCTCGCGCACGGCAACGTCTACGCCCTCGACAAGGTCGACGCCGCGCTGCGCAACTACTTCCGGGAAGGGAACCTGACCGCGCTGCGCGAGATCGCTCTGCTGTGGCTCGCCGACCAGGTCGACGTGGCGCTGGCCAAGTATCGCGGCGAGCATGCGATCACCGCGACGTGGGAGGCCCGCGAGCGGGTGGTGGTCGCGGTGACCGGCGGTCCGGAATCGGAAACCCTGGTGCGGCGGGCGAGCCGGATCGCGTCCAAGGCCAGCGCGGAACTGATGGTGGTGCACGTGGTGCGCGGTGACGGGCTCGCCGGAGTGGCCGCGCCGCGAATGGGAGCGGTGCGAAGGCTGGCAACGAGCCTGGGGGCGAGCGTGCACAGCGTGGTCGGCGACGACGTGCCGGGCGCGCTGCTCGACTTCGCACGCGAGGTCAACGCGACACAACTGGTGATCGGCACGTCCCGGCACTCGCGATGGGCGCGCATCGTCGACGAGGGAATCGGTGCGGCGGTGGTGCGCCGATCCGGGAAGATCGACGTGCACATGGTCACCCACGAACACACCGCCCCCATCGCGCGGGTGGCGTTCACCGGCCGCCGCGGCCGGCGGTTGCAATCCTGGATCGCTGCATTCGCCATCCCCCTGGGCGTCACCGGACTGCTGGCCGGTGTCGACCGGTTCACCGGCATCGCCGGGCAGAACGCCCTGTACTTCATCGTCGTCCTGGCCGTCGCGCTGTTCGGCGGCATCGGCCCGGCGATCGTCGCGGCGCTGTTGTCCGGACTGCTGCTCAACTTCTTCTTCACCGAGCCCCTCTACAGCTTCACCATCGCCGAACCCGACAACTTCGTCACCACCGTCGTGCTGCTCGTCGTCGCCGTGGCGGTTGCCGCGCTCGTCGATGCCGCCGCCGCGCGCACCCGCGAAGCGCGGCTGGCCTCCCAGGAAGCCGAACTGCTCGCGGTGTTCGCCGGCGCGGTCCTCCGCGGCGCCGATGTGCCCCGTCTGCTCGAGAAGGTCCGGGAGACGTACGCGCAGCACGGGGTGAGCCTGATCCGCACGGACAGCGATCCGCCACCGGTACTCGGATCGGCCGGATCGACACCCCCGGCGACGGTCGAGACCGCGGACACCGTCTGCGTGGTGGAGGACAGTCCCTACGCGCTTCTCCTCGGCGGACCTCGGCTGCGCGCGCGGGACCGCCGGATCCTCACGGCGGTGGCCGGGCAGGCCGCTGCCCTGATCCGGCAGCAGGAACTCGCCGCCGAAGCCGCACGGGCGTCGGCGCTGGCGGAGACCGACCGCATGCGGCGGCTGCTGCTCTCCGCCGTCAGCCACGACCTGCGTACCCCGCTCGCCGCGGTCAAGGCCGCCGTGTCGAGCCTGCGGAGCACCGACGTCGAGTTCTCCCCGGAGGACACCGCCGAGCTGCTCGCCACGATCGAGGAATCCACCGATCAGCTCACCCGCCTGGTGACGAACCTGCTCGACTCCTCCCGGCTCGCCGCCGGCGTCGTCTCCCCGATCCTCGCGCCGGTCTACCTCGACGAGGTGGTGCACGGTGCGGTGACGACGCTGACCGGCGGCGGGCCGGACACCGGCGTCCGGGAGAGAATCGACATCGACATCGACGACACCGTCGTCGAGGCCGACGCTGCGCTGCTCGAACGAGTCCTCGCGAATCTGCTCGACAATGCCTTGCGCTACGCCCCCTCCGGACCGGTCCGCGTCGGCGCCGGCCCATCCGGTGACCGGATCACGATCACTGTCGCCGACCATGGACCGGGACTCACCCTCCGCGACGGATCCGGCGACGTCTTCACCCGGTTTCCGCGGGCAGGCGACCAGCACAGCAGGGGCGGGGCGGGTCTCGGGTTGACCGTCGCCCGCGGATTCGTCGAGGCGATGGGCGGTAGCATCACCACCACCGATACTCCCGGCGGCGGGACCACCGTGATCGTCGAACTCGCCGCGCCCGCGAAGGAACACCCGTGACCCGCATTCTCGTCGTCGACGATGAACCCCAGATCCTGCGGGCGTTGCGTATCAACCTCACCGCCCGCGGTTACGAGGTCGTCACCGCCGCCGACGGCGCCGGGGCACTACGCGCGGCCGCGCAACGGCATCCCGATGTCATTGTGCTCGATCTGGGACTGCCGGACCTCGACGGTATCGAGGTACTCGCCGGGTTGAGGGGGTGGTGCACCGCGCCGGTGATCGTGCTGTCCGCTCGCACCGACTCGGCCGACAAGGTCGCCGCTCTCGACACCGGCGCCGACGACTACGTGACGAAGCCGTTCGGGATGGAGGAGTTCCTCGCCCGTATCCGCGCCGCGGCACGCCGCGGGGCCGCGGCTCCGGACGCGAACGAACCGACCGTCGAGACAGGGGATTTCACCGTCGATCTTGCAGCCAAGAAGGTGACACGCGACGGTGTACAGGTGCATCTGACGCCTACGGAGTGGGGCATGCTCGAGATGCTCGTGCGCAATCGCGGCAAGCTGGTCGGTCAGCGCGAGTTGCTCACCGAGTTGTGGGGTCCGACCTATCTTGATCAAACACATTACCTCCGTGTGTATCTCGCTCAGCTACGCCACAAACTCGAACCCGATCCCGCGCACCCTCGACACTTGATCACCGAATCGGGACGCGGGTACCGGTTCGAGGCCTAGCGTCGAAGTTCGGACCGGGGCGCAATCCTACGCGAGAGGGGATGCGGGAAAAGGACAATCGCCGCATACCCCACCGGACGGGGTGCGGTAGAACAGGCAGCAACTGCGGCGGCGACCCGATTCCGGATCCAGCGCGGCCCCGAGCCGCGGATCGCAGAACAGCGGGGCGGTGATCGCATCGGCTTCCGCATCGAGAACCTCACCGGTGCCGCGCAGAGCGGATGCGGCATTGCCCCACAACAGTCCCGGGGCGACGATGTCTCTCCACGCGTCGATCAACGGCGCGAGCTGACCATCAAGGACCTCCGCCACTGCCGATCCACCGAAACACGGTTGCCGGATGTGCAGGTTCAGCGCTCCGGAGTCACTGCGCCACAACAGCCCTTCAGCATCGAGACTGACGCAGCGACCCGCGACGAGGACCGAGCCGACCGCGACCGACCACAGCCGTGCGGCATATCCGAAGAACACGGTCGATGCGGCGACACGAGTTTCGGTCACGCCCATCCGTTCGGCGGTGGACGCGACGAGGTCGTCGCGGACGGCAGGGTCACGCAGCGTCGCCGTCGGCTGCCAGGTCCCGGTGGGCACCGGTCCGGTACCCACCGTGAAGTAGGCGCCGTAGGCGGTGAGCCTGTCGAGCGTCGTGGTTGCGTCCAGGTCAGGCATGTCCGATCTCCGCGTCGATGTCGGACGCCATTGTGCCGGACGCCCTGAAGGCGGTGGACGCGGCGACCGTGTGTCACACGTCGAAGAGACGGAACTGGGATTGCTGGGCGCGCGCATCCGTGTCCTCGCGGTATCGCTCGGCCATGGCTTGCGCGAGCGATACGTCGCAGCCGAGTTCCTCGGCCACCGCGGTCCAGTCGTGCCCTGCCTGGCTGAGCTGCCACGCCAGCTCGTGCAACTGTTCGTCCATCTCCATCTCGCTGCCCCTCGCAGGTCCGGATGTGTGGTGCGCTTCCGGTACGGTAGCCCGCGCGGAACCGTTCCGGGCGGTAACATGCCGACGCAAGCTCACCGAAGTGTGTCCGGGGCTGTGCGCCTGCGGGTTACGATGCTGACACCCATCCACTCTTCCGAGGTGATCGGAGCCGGCATGAGCAAGCTCGAGAACTCGCTGTCCGAGGATGAATACGTTCTGGTTCGGGAAACCAAGAAGTCGCAGATGGCGGATCTCGACGAGGACGCCCTGATCGACCTGCACAGCCGGGTTCGCCGGGCTCGCAACAAGTACGTGAAGTTGTACCGCCGGGCCGGAGCCGAGAAGGTGGACAAGAAGAAGTCCCGGGCGACGGGCCGGTCGGCGAACCAGCGTAACGCCGGTAAGGCCGAGGTGTTCGAGGACGCGCTGGCCCGGGTGAGCCGACGGCTCGGCGCGGTGGCCCGGCAGTCCGCCGAAACACTCAAGCAGGAGCGGCTGGCCCTCTCCCGGGTCGACTCCCCGGTCGCCGGCGACGGCGTCGCGGGCCAGGGCAAGGTGAAGTCCTCGGGGAAGATTCGTGTCGATTCGACGCGGGAGTCGTCCGGCCGCAAGAAGTACGAGGCGTCGAGCATCGCTGCCGGTGCCCGTCGGCAGGCCAAGAAGGACAAGAAGAAGAGCTGACGGTTCCGGCTACTCGAACGCCGCGGCGAAACCGATTATCCCACAGACGATCACGAAGTCGATCGCCAGCAGTGGCCAGAGGAAGCGGAGATAGCGGTCGTACCCGACCTTCGCCATCGCGAGTCCACCGACGACGACGACGTTGGTCGGGGCGACCAGCAGCATCAGTCCGTGACCCATCTGGAATGCGGTGATGACCAGATCCCGTCCGACACCGGCGAAATCACCGAGCGGGGCGAGCAGCGGCATCGCCAACGTCGCATGCCCCGACGAGGACGGGATCAGGAACGCCAGCGGAATGTTCACGACCGTCACGAGAATCGCGAACACGGCCGAGGACGCGCCGCTGACCAACTGCTCCATCGCATTCAGGACGGTGTCGAGGGTTTCGGTGTTGTTCAGGATCACCGACACTCCGCGGGCGAGCATGATGACGATCGCGGGGCCGACCATGTCTCCCGCGCCCTGGGTGATGAGCGAGACGATCTTCTTCTCCCCCATGCGAGCGACGAGACCGACGACCAGCGCGGCGAATACGAACAGCATCGCCAGTTCCGGGAACCACCAGTTCAGTTCGAACCAGTAGGGCTCCGTCGCTGTTTCGTGGTACTGCTCGTATTCTGCGGGCCCGGGATCCGCACCGAAGATCGCCGACCACGGGATCACCGCGAAGATCATCAACCCGAACGTGAAGACGGTGATCGCGAGCACCGATTTCTGTACGCCCGAAAGCTTCTCGTCGGGCGGCGGTTCGTTCTCTGCGGCACCGGGCTCGATGTCGGTGGCGGAGTCTGTTTCGGAGTCGAATCCGACGAGCGAGCGGGACGGATCACGCTGGACGCGGCGCGCGTAGCGCACGACGAACACGACGGCCACGGCGGTGAGCACGACCCACAGCAGCACGCGCAGGACGATGCCGTCACCGATCGACACCCCCGCCTCTCCGGACGCGACACCGATCGAGAACGGATTGACCGTCGAGGCCATCGTTCCGGTCAGGGCACCCACGATGATCGTTGCGGCAGCGACCATCCGGTCGTATCCGAGGGCCAGCATCAACGGCACGATGAGGGCATAGAAGCCGAAGGTCTCGACGGAGAACCCCATCGTGGAACCCAGCAACGAGAACAACGTCATGATGACGGCGATGAGCAGCCATCCCCGATCCCCGAGTCGCGCACCGAGTCCGCTCACCGCGACCTCGAGGCTGCGCGTGGCGAAGCTGACCGAGATGAACGCGCCGAGCGCCATGATGAACAGCACCACCCCGACCGAACCGAAGAGTCGGCCGAGGTTGTCGGGATCGACGAATCCGCTTATCGGATCCTGTATCCCGTAGAGTCCGTTGACCGGGGAGAGGATCAGCTCGCGCACCCGCTCGCCGAACGTCAGTGGCGAGTCGATCTGCTCGAACGAACCGGGTATCGGTGCGCCGTCTTCGTCCGTCGCGAAGCGGCCGGGCGGGATCACCAGGGCGGCCAGCCACACCACGACGGTGACGAGCGCGAGCACCGTGATCGAGCCCGGGAACTCGAACTTCTTCTTCGCGGGTGCGGCGGATTCGGTGTCGGCGCTCATGGCTGCTCCCGGTAGCGGCGGGCGAACTCCTCGAAGAACAAGGCCTTCGCGACGACGGCTTTTTCGAGTTCGTCGATCAGGACGCGTTCGTTGGGACCGTGGATGTTGGCGTAGCCGTCGGTCGCCCCGAAGAGAAGCTTCTCGGCGCGCGGCACGGCTTCGTGCAGTGCCATGACGAGGGGGATCGAACCGCCACCGGCCAGCAGACCCGCGGAGGTTCCCCAGGCCTTCTCCAGGGCGCTGATCGCCGCGTCGAACGCGGGTCCACCGGTTCCGGCCGCGAAACCGTTTCCGGTCTCCCCGGCGGTGACCACGAGTCTCTGTCCGAGGGGGCGCAGCGCTTCGAGATGCCGGATCAGGGCGTCCTGCGCCTCCTCCGCATCCTGTTCGGGGTGCACACGAAGGTTCAACGATGCGCGCGCCGAGCCGGCGACCGCGTTGACGGCGCCGTCGACCGAGGGCGCGTCGAATCCGGTGACGGTGATGGCGGGGCCCGACCAGATCCGTTCACCCAGGCCGCCCGTACCGAGAAGGGGACGGCCCTCGAGTACCTCGGCGAGATCGCGGAACTCCTCGTCCGTGTACGACACGCCCGTCCACTCCTCGCGCCGGAGACCGTCGACCGCGACGTTGCCGTCCTCGTCGTGCAGCGTGGCGAGTGCGTGGATCAGCGCGAGGCGCGCGTCGGGTGCGGCGCCGCCATACAGGCCGCTGTGCTTGTCGGCGGCGAGGGTCTCGATCGCGACGGTCACGGACGCAGATCCGCGCAGTGCCACGGTCAGCGTCGGGGATCCGGGGCGGACGCTGCCGACGTCGGCGATCACCATGGCGTCGGATTCGAACACTTCCGGCGCCTGCACGGGATAGAAGTCGAACGGGCTGCCCACCTCCTCCTGACCTTCGAGGACGATGCGCAGTGTCACCGGCGGCTTGCCGTCGTAGATGCGGAGTGCGCCGATGATTCCGATGATGTTGGCCTTCGAGTCTGCGGTACCGCGACCGTAGATCGCGCCGTCCCGCTCCTCCGGCTCGAACGGCGGGCTCTCCCACAGATCGGTGTCGTCGGCGGGAACGACGTCGTAGTGCGTGTACAGCAGGACCGTCGGTGCGCCTTCCGGGCCGGGGACGGTCGCGACGATCACCGGCGCCGTCTTGCCCTCGATCACCAGGTCGTCGATCTGTTCGACGCCTGCGTCCCGCAACAGCCGAACGACCAGATCGTGCGCCTCGAAGAGCGGTTCCGGTGGATAACCGGCGGCGGAGATCGACGGAATCCGTACCAGCCGGCACAGATCGGAGACCAGTTCGGGCATGAGTCTCGCCGCAGCATCCTCGACGGGCTCGGATATCCGATTGCGTGAATCAGACATGCCTACCTCGATCCGTGTAGGAAATGTGCGACCCACCGGAGTATGGCACCGAACCCGTTGCCGATCCGGCATTTTGGGCGCGGTGGCCACCACCAGCCTCTAGATTCACCCTTTGTGAAATGTCATAGGACCGAACGCAATCGCGGTGCGCTCGAGGTGTGGTGGATCTGTGAACACCCGTGAGCACATTATCGCCGAACGTGCCGAACTCGTGGATCTGCTCCGCTCGCTGACACCGGAACAGTGGGCGACGCCGTCGCTCTGCGAGGGGTGGTCCGTGCGGGACGTCGCCGGCCACCTGTCGATCGACGGTGTGCCGTTCCACCGTTATTTCCTCGCCGGCCTGCGCAATCCGTCCGCCGACCGCCTCAACCGACACTACGTCGAGGCAGCACGCAACGTACCCGTCGATCGCCTCGTCGACGGGTTGGCGACGTCGATCTCCGGAAGCTGGTTTCCCCGTTGGTTCCCGCGGCTGACCCTCGCCGATCATCTTGTGCACCAACAGGACATCCGGCGCCCCCTGGGGATTCCCCGGGCCATCGACGCCGATCGTCTTCGCCTGGTCCTCGACCGTCCGGATCCGTTCGCCCGCCCCTCCCGCTATATCCGCGGGCTGCGTCTCGTCGCCACCGACATTGCGTGGGAGCGGGGCGATGGCCCGATCGTGCGAGCCACCGGCGAAGCACTCGCGTTGGCGATGGTCGGCCGGCCCGCCGTGCTGGACGAACTCGAGGGTCCCGGCCTGGACTTGTTGCGTTCGCGCATAGAACGAGCCTGACCTGCGCCGACAGCGCCTGTGACGATCGCGGGTGCGGGCGGCCGGCACACGGTTTCTATTGTGTCGGCATGACGATTCGCCCCGATCTCCTGGACGTACTCGCACGCCGAGCCCTCACCGAGGACTCGGCGCGGCCCGACGCCGTCGAGAAACTGCACGCTCGCGGCGGGACCACCGCCCGAGAACACATCGCGCGCATCGTCGATCCGGGCAGCTTCGTCGAGTACGGCCGCTTCGTCACCGCGGCGCAGGAAGCGCGCCGCAGCATGGACGAACTGCTCGACCGCACGGTCGCGGACGGCATCGTCGGGGGAGTGGCCACGATCGACGGACGGCCGTGCGCGGTCCTGTCCTACGACTATCTCGTCATGGCGGGAACCCAGGGGATGCGCGGGCACCGCAAGACCGATCGCCTCATCGAGGTCATCGGCCGACTCCGCCTGCCCACCGTGTTCGTCGCCTCCGGCGGTGGCGGGCGCCCCGGCGATACGGATCTGCCGCTGGTGTCGGCTCTGGACGTGACCACGTTCGCCGAGTGGGCGGCGCTGTCGGGTCGGGTACCGCGGATCGCCGTCGTCGACGACAACTGCTTCGCCGGGAACGCCGTCATCGCCGGTTGCGCCGACCTCATAGTCGCAACACCGCGTGCGTCGCTGGGCATGGGCGGTCCGGCGATGATCTCCGGCGGTGGGCTGGGCGACGTCGCCGCCGCCGACATCGGGCCGCTCGACGTGATGATCGAGAACGGGGTCGTCGACGTCGCGGTGGACGACTCCGAGGACGCGGCGGAAATGGCGTGCCACCTGCTCGGCTACTTCCTCGGAAGGTCCGAGACATGGTCCGCAGCAGATCAATCCGTTCTCCGGGATCTCGTCCCCGAGCACGAACGCACGACCTTCGACGTCGCGCCCGTCGTCGAGACCCTGTGCGACGAGGAGTCCGTCACCGTGCTGCGGCCCGGCTTCGCACCCGAGCTGTACACCGCCCTGGGACGGATCGAGGGCCGCACGGTCGGGATCCTCGCGAACGATTCCCGCCACACGGCCGGGGCGATCACCTCCGACGGCAGCGACAAGGCCGCCCGGTTCCTGCAGTTGTGCGACGCATACGGATTCCCGGTGATCTCGCTCGTCGACACCCCGGGCATCATGGTCGGCCCGGACGCGGAACGGACCGGGCTGGTTCGGCACGCGTCACGGCTGCTCGTCGCCGCGGCCCGGATCCAGGTGCCATTCATCGGTGTGATCCTCAGGCGCGCTTACGGACTCGGTGCCCAGGCGATGCTGGCGGGCAGCACCCACTCGCCGTTGATGACGATCGCGTGGCCCGGAGCAACGATGGGCGCGATGGGACTCGAAGGCGCCGTGCGACTGTCGATGCGCGCCGAACTCGAGGCGATCACCGACGACGACGAACGCGAGGAACGGGTCCGGCAACTGACCGAGATGCTGCGAGCCAACTCCACCGGCCTGAACGCGGCCCGGTACTTCGAGATCGACGACGTGATCGACCCTGCCGAAACCCGCTCTCTCATAGCTCATCTGGTGGAGGCTGCGGCCGCCGGCGGGGAGATCTCGGGAAGCGGTGGTGCCGTAGATACCTGGTGAACCCCGGTGTGCCTTTGTGGCGGCCCTGACCGCCACAAAGGCACACCGGCGGCGAAGCCGCACCTACGGGTAGTTGGGGTTGTTGAACGTCGGGATCTCGATGCTGATCGTCTGCAACTCCGACATGTACAACAACACGAACTGGCGCAGCAGTTCGTCGAACGCCCAGTAGGCGTCCGGTGCGAGCGGCAACGGCAGCAGGCCTTCGCGCACCGCGATGAACGGCCGCCACCCGACGTTCAGCAGCGTGCCCCAGACCGGCTCGGGAGGGATCTTCAGCCAGTCGGCGATCCGGTCGCCGAGCACGTAGCGGGTCAGTGCCCCCAGGATCGGCCGGGTCAGCAACGTGAAGTCCAGTCCCGCACCGAGATCGAGGAGCATGTCGGCGAGCTTCAGCCCCTCCGGCGTGGGCGCCAGGATCGGATCGAGCACCTGCGTCGCCTGGGATTCGGCGTCCGCCCACGTCGCAGGAATGTACTGGTCCTGGATACCGAGCATGTGCGCGCTGACCTGCCACGAATGCAGGAACGCCTCACTCTCGTCCGCGGCGACCGGCACCTGCCAGTTCTTCAGCACGCGCATCACCGTTGTGGGGAGGCTGTGCCAGGTCACCATCATGTCGTGCTGACTGATGGGATATTCCTCCGGCGCCACGTTCACCCAGTGCGACGACTGCGGCAGCAGATGCCGCACCCCGGCGTGCGCGAGACGCGTCTTCAGGCCCGTCACGATCATCTCGCCGTCGGGCAGGTAGGCATTGCGCGAACCGATGTCGTATCCGAGTTTCGCCGTCCGCGAGATGCGGCGCTTCATGTTGGCGCCGCCCTTGGAGTAGTAGACGGCGACCGATTCCTTCGGGATGACGGTGCTCATCATGCCGCTCGCGAAGCCGTAGAGGACACCGAGATAGAGCCCGCGCTTGTCGTTGAATTTCACTGCAGTGGCGAGCTTTCCGACATCCGCCCATTCCGGGAGCTGTCGATGCCGCTCGAGAAAGGCGTGCAGGTCGGCAGGCAGCCCGGCTGGGAGCGGCTGCCCGTTCTTCTTCCACCCGCGTAACAGGTCGTTGACCAAGGGGACCTCACCGCGCTCGAACAGCGACGCGACCAGCGTGTCCGCCTCCTCATCCCACACCAGGCGGGGATCCGCTCCGTCGCCGGTACCGGGTATCGACCCGGCCGGCGACCATCTCCACGGACGAGCCTGCGCCGGGGTCGCCGCCGCGACCGCCCCGAGCGCCGCGAGCGCCCCTCCGGCTTTCAGAACATTCCGTCTGCTCAAATCGGACATCCGCAGCCCCCATTGGCTTCGATGTGGCAATGTAACAGCAACAGTTACGCTGTATCAGGAGAGCACATCGCCACGATCCTCACGGAAGATTCCCGGAATCCGTCCCGAAGCGTCACCCTGTAACAAGGCCATCACAGGAGGTAGCCGTGGAATCACGATCGTCGACCAGGTCGGGACTGTGCAGATCGACGTCGCTTCTCGAACGCGCGTACAGCGACGCCGTCGAGCCGGCGGACGACACCGACACGACCCGAACCCGTCTGCTCGATGCGGCATACGACCAGTTCTGCCGGATGGGCATTCAGCGGTCGACGATGGAGGATGTCGCCAAGCGCGCCAATCTTTCCCGAATTACGATCTACCGCAAGTTCGACACCAAGGAGGCCCTGGTCGACCAGGTGATCCTGCGGGAGTTCAGCCGGTACTTCACCCGGTTCATCGAAGAGGTCGCCGGCGCCCCCACGGTCGCCGACCGTGTGATCCTCGGCTTCGTGAGCTCACTGCGGACGATCCGCACCAATCCGCTCGTCACCGCGCTGATCGAAACCGACCCCACCTCGTTTGCCGGATCCATCATCGGCGCGAACGGCGAAATGCTCTCGGCAGTACAGACATTCGTTGCCGGGCAGCTTCGACGCGAGCAGGCGTCCGGCACCGTCGCCGCGGAACTCGACGTCGACCTGGTCGCGGAGATGATGGTCCGGATCACCGGCTCGTTCCTCGCTTTTCCCAGTCGCATCGTCGATCTCGACGACGACGCCGAACTGACGGCGATCGCACGCCGATTCCTGGTGCCCATGCTGCAGGTGCCGCAACAGGAAGCCGGCTGAGTCACCCACCGGAGCAAGGATGTTCCCACCCCGCCGTCGTCGGAAGGCCCAACCGTGCACCACACGCTCGACGAACTGGGTTACTACCTGCTGGCCGGGGCGGGCGGCGACGGGCCGAGAACGCTGGTCGACGAGGCCCGCCGCGGGGAGGAACTCGGCTTCGGCACCGCGTTCATCTCCGAACGGTGGAACATCAAGGAGGCCTCGTCGCTGACCGGGGCGGCGTGCGCGGTCACCGAGCGCATGCGCATCGCCACCGCGGCGACCAACCACAACACCCGGCACCCGCTCATCACCGCCTCGTGGGCCACCACGATGCACCGCCTCTCCGGTGGCCGGTTCACCCTCGGGATCGGCCGCGGCATCGCCGCTCTGTACTCCGCGTTCGGTGTGCCCGAGGTGACCACCGCGCAGATGGAGGACTTCGCGCAGGTCATGCGCAGGCTGTGGCGCGGCGAGGTCGTCGTCGGACATTCCGGTCCGATCGGTGAATACCCGCTGCTGTTCCTCGATCCCGATTTCGACGAGGACATCCGCCTCGCCCTGGTGGCGTTCGGTCCACGCTCACTCGCGCTGGGAGGACGGGCGTTCGACGACGTCGTCCTGCACACCTACTTCACACCCGAGACCCTGCAACGGTCGGTGGCAATCGTGAAGAAGGCCGCCGAAGAGGCGGGCCGCGACCCCGACGACGTCCGGGTGTGGTCGTGCCTCGCGACCGTCGGCGACCACCTGCCCGAGGAACTGCGGTTGAAGAAGTCGGTGGCGCGGCTCGCGACGTACCTGCAGGGTTACGGCGATCTGCTGGTGCGGACGAACAACTGGGATCCCGCTGTGCTGCAACGCTTCCGAAGCGACCCGATGCTTCTCTCGATTCCGGGTGGGATCGACCACAAGGCGTCGGCCGACCAGATCGAGCACATCGCGACGCTGCTTCCCGACGAATGGCTCGAACCCGCGGCCACCGGATCCGCCGCGCAGTGTGCACAGCGGATCCGACGCGAGTTCGACTACGGCGCCGACGCGGTGATCCTGCACGGCTGCACACCCGACGAACTGGAGCCGATCGTCACCGCCTATCGCGCGAGGTGATCCGGGCACGGTCGACCGGTCGTCCGAACGCACGACGACGCCGACGACCGACCCCTGATACCGTCCACGCGGATCAGGGGAGGAGCACACATGCACCGGCGGCCGCGAGCGACACGGTTCGGCACGATCGCCGTTGCCGCGGTCGCGATCGCCGGGCTCGCGACCGGTCCCGCCGCTGCGTCCCCGCCGGAACAAGGTACGTGTCCGCACACGATCGTCTTCGGTGTCGACGGCACCCTCAAGGTCGGCAAGCCCACATCGACCGTGCATCCGATCCTCGAGGGCCTGGCCGAACGCGGCGCACGCACCGTGCGGATCGACTATCCGGGGGAGATCAGTCCGCTCGGGAGCCACACGTACGACCGGTCCAAGGAGATCGGAGTCCGTGAACTGCACCGGCAGATCACCCTCGCCCACGCCGAGTGCCCCGGGGCGGCGTATCGCGTCGTCGGCTTCTCCCAGGGTGCCGCGATCGCCGGTGACGTCCTCGCCGATCTCACGCAGGACCTGGACCGCCCGGCCGATCTCGCCGGGGTGGTGATCGCCGACCCGCGTACCCCCGGCACCGGCGCGGAGGTCGTCGCGCCCGGTGCTCTTCCGGGGATCTCGTTCACGGGTGAGCGTGCTGGGTTCGGGACCGTTCCGGTCGCCACGGTTTGCGCCCTGGGCGACGCCGTCTGCGACATGGTCGACCCGCGCGCGGACTCCCGTGAAGCCGCGCGCCGCGTCGAGCGCTACTTCGCGATTCATCAGCACTATGTGGAACTGACCGTCGGCGACCGTCCGTTCGTCGACGCGATGATCGATCTTGTCGAGCATCCGCGGACCGCAGTGGTCCGGATCGGCTGACCGCGGCTCGTTGGTGTCCGTCACCGCGAATTCGGTACCGTTCGAGAGGACTCGCAACAGTGTGTGTCGCGTTCGGCTCGGCACAGCCGAAAGAGGGAGGTTCCCGTGGCTGGTGGTCTCGTCGCCCTGCTGGACGACGTCGCGCTGATTGCGAAGGCAGCTGCAGCATCCATCGACGACATAGGTGCAGCCGCCGGTAAGGCCAGCGTGAAGGCGGCGGGTGTGGTCGTCGACGACACGGCCGTCACCCCGCGCTACGTGCACGGGTTCACCCCCGACCGCGAGCTGCCGATCATCCGCAAGATCGCGATCGGATCGATCCGGAACAAACTGCTGATCATCCTGCCGGTCGCGATGATCCTCAGTGAGTTCCTGCCGCAGGCGCTGCCGTACCTGCTGATCGCCGGCGGCCTGTTCCTCTGCTACGAGGGCGCCGAGAAGGTCTACGAAGCGCTCACCGGCGGGCACCACGAGGAAGAGGGCGCCACCGCGGCCGAGAAGGGGCCCGCGTTCGAGAAGACGATGGTCAGCGGTGCGATCCGCACCGACCTGATCCTGTCCGCCGAGATCATGGTGATCTCCCTGTCGTCGGTCGAGAACGAACCGTTCCTCACCCGGCTGCTGGTGCTCATCGTCGTCGCCATCCTCATCACCGCCCTGGTGTACGGCGTGGTCGCGTTGATCGTGAAGATGGACGACGTGGGCCTGGCGCTCGCCGGACGCGAATCGAAGTTCAGCCAGAAGATCGGCCGCGGTCTCGTCGCCGCGATGCCCAAGGTGATGTCGGTGCTGACCGTCGTCGGTATCGCCGCGATGCTGTGGGTCGGTGGCCACATCCTGATTGTCAATGTCGGCGAGGCCGGGTTCCATTGGCCGGCCGATCGGCTCCACGATCTCGAGCACTGGTTCGGTGAGCTCGTGCACGGCGGGTTCGGTGGTGTCCTGTCGTGGACCGCGGGCACGGTGGCATCGGCCCTCGTCGGCCTCGTCCTCGGCGCGCTGGTCGTGCTGATCATGCACCTGATTCCGAAGCGCAAGAAGCACGCGCACGAGGTCCACTGAGGCGGTAGACAGCCGCGCGCTGCCGTCCGCGCGCCGCTGTCTTCTCGCTCGGCGGATCCGGTTCGCTACGCCCCTGCCCGGCCGATCCCGCGCACCGCGTCGGCGAACGCTCTCATCAGTTCCGGGTCCTTGACGCCGCGGCTCGACTCGATGCCGCTGGACACATCCACACCCCACGCACCCGACGTCTCGACCGCGCGGGCCACATTGCCCGGGTTCAGCCCGCCGGCGAGAATCCACCGGCCCTGCGGCAGTCCGCTGCGATCCTGCCAGTCCCACGTGACCCCGGCACCGGCGACCGCACCGTCGACCAGCAGGAGGTCGGCGCCGAAGTCCTCGTCGAGTGCCTCGGCACCGCCGGTGTTCACGGCGCGGATCACCGTCAGCCCGGCGTCGTGCAGCATCCGCACGTCGTCCGCGGACCGCAGGTCGTGCACCTGAACATGATCGATGTTCGCGGCTTTCGCGGTCGCGACGACCTCGTCGAGCGGCATCTTCACGTACACCCCGACCGCGAGGACTCCCGCGGGAACCCGCGATCGCAGTTGCGCCGCCTGCTCGACGGACACGCGGCGCGGGCTCTCGGCGAAAACGAAGCCGACTGCGTCGACCCCGAGTCCGACGGCCAGCTCCACCGTCGCCTCGTCGCGCAACCCACACATCTTGATGAACGTCACCGCATGCCTCTCGTCCTCGCGTGCCTTCTCATCGACGATATTGCAGGTGCCGGTCTCCGGCGAACACGATCCGCTTCGGGAGGAACCACCCCCCGCGTGGGGGGTATCGGGACCACGCCCGGGGGCGCACGCTGAATCACACCAGCACCGAAGCGCCGAGCGACCGGGAGGAAATCCTTATGCATCGAATCATCCACGCCGATGCACTGTTCCGGCTCGGACCCGAACAGACCTGGGACCTCGTCTTCGGCAACCGGCTACAGCGGTTCGTGGAGTTGTCCCCCTCCATCGTCGCGGTCGAAGACTACGAGATGCGCGCGAACGGGACGCCGAGGTACGCGATGGTCTTCCGCATCGGTCCCACCACGATCCGCAGGATCTCCGACTATTCCGTCTACGACCGACCGCGCAGAACCGTCAACGCCGTGCTGGGCGGTCTCTTCGGGGGCACCTACGAGACGGTCTTCGGTCCCGAAGGACCGGATACCCGACTGTCCTACCGCTGGAGAATCGAACCCAACACACCGGTGGCCCGAGTCCTGCTGCCGGTGCTCGCACCTCTGCTCGCCCGCGCGCTCCGCAAGGACCTCCGCGCAATCGCGAGAGCCGCCCGGGGTACACCGAAGGACGAGAAACGCTCCACTGCTCGATGACCGATACTGCAGCGCGTCGCCTACCGTGGTGACGTCGCGAAGGACGGAGCGCCCTATCCCGCGGCCTTGCGCACGAGTTCCCGCAGACGCTGCTCGATCTCGTCGTTCACCTCGAGCACCGCGAAAGCCGTGGGCCAGAACGATCCGTCGTCGAGGAGAGCATCCTCGTTGAAACCGACCGTTCCGTACCGGGTGTCGAACTTCGACGCAGGTTGATAGAAGACGACGACCTTGCCGTCGCGGGCATAGGAGGGGAAGCCGTACCAGGTCTTCGGGTCGAGGTGGGGAGCCTCCTCGGTCACGATCGTGTGGAGACGCTCGGCGATCTGCTTGTCGGCGCCGGTCAGCGCGGCGATCGCGTCGAGGCACGCCTGCGCCTCACGCTCCCGCTTCGCGGCGCCCTTGCCGCTCCGTCCCTGCTCGCGGAGTTCGGCAGCGCGCTGCTTCATCGCGGCGCGCTCTGCGTCGGTGAAGCCCGTTTCGTCACCGGTGTTCGACGCCATCGGTTCCATCCCCTCGTGAATTCCTGAATGCCGAAGCACTTTCCGGGTGGGTCACGATCAGCGGCACCCGGGAGCCACGCCAGCATCATTCCACTTCTGGTTTCGGACGGGGTCGGAACAGGACGGAGGCGACGATGTCGAACCTCTTGTAGCGTCGTCCACACCGGTCGTGGAGTTCGGAACGGCTGTAGACGTACTGAATGGCGGTTGGCGTACGGATATTTCCGCACACCAACCACCATTTCAGGAGCGAATCCGGCGGATCGACTGTCGGGCCCGTTCGGTTGTGCCTCCCCAGATTCCGAAGGCTTCCCCGGTCTCGACGGCGTGCTGCCGGCATCGGTCGACGACTGCGCAGCGCGCACAGATTTCGAGGGCGGTTCGTTCTCGCCGGGCTCGTTCGCCTCGGGTCTCGTCGTCGTGACCGAAGAACAGGTTCGACAGAAAGTTTCGGCAGAGCGCCTCCCGTCGCCACGCCACATCGTTCCGGTCATCTGCGGGTGGAGCAGGTTCTCGCGCCCGCCCCTCATACGTTGTTGCTTTCATCGGCATCGAGCGTGCACGCAGGTGGAATCCGTTCAGTGCATGTGACTTCCGCCGTTGATGTCGATGGTGGTTCCGGTGAGGTAGGCGGCGTCATCCGAGGACAGGAAGGTGATGACGGAGGCGACCTCACGGGTGGTTGCTGTACGGCCGAGCGGGACCCCGGCGCGGATCGCCGCTTCCTGCTCGTCTGTGCTGCCGACGCGGATGCTGGTGTCGACGGCGCCGGGGGTGACAGCGTTGACGGTGACTCCGCTGTCTTCCAGTTCGCGGGCGAGCGACTTGGTGAAGCCGAGGATTGCGGCCTTCGCGGAGGAATAGGGGACCTTGCCGAACACTCCGCCACCACGCTGGGCAGACACGGAGGACATGTTCACGATCCGGCCCCAGCCGTTGTCGATCATGGCCGGCAGGAATGCGCGCGTGACGAGGTAGGTGCCGGTTGCGTTGACCGCCATCACCTTGTTCCAGAGGTCGAGCGTCGTTTCCAGGAAGGGGACGGGGGAGGTGATGCCGGCGATGTTGGCGAGGGCACCGACCGGAGGCAGGTTGCCTGCCGCGACTTCCGCAGCGACGGCGGCATGCGCGCGATGCACGGAGTCCTCGTCGGCGACGTCGATGGCGTGGCCGAAAGCGGGCACCGAGTACTCGCTGCCGATCTCGGCGGCGACCTTGGCGGACTTCTCGCCGTCGAGATCGAGAACGACGACGGCCCAGCCGTCTTCGGCGTAGCGGCGGGCGGTGGCGAGGCCGATACCACGATCGGAGGTGGCTCCGGTGATCACAGCAGTGCGAGCGGTGGTGGACATGGGGATCTCCTTCTGGGTCAGGGAATGAGGGGGGAGATGAATCGTGCTGCCGCCGCAGTGGCGTCGGCGCGCTGGGGGTCGGTGACGTCGCGGGTTTCGAGTTCGAGACTGAAGTGACCTGCGTACTCGATGTCGGCGAGAGCACCTATGCCGCAGGCGAAGTCGGCGGCACCGTTGCCGATGCTCAGGTTGATGTTGCCGGGGACGGCGTCGCGCAGGTGAACGTGGGTGATCCGGGGCCCGAACAGGTCGACGAACGTGGCCGGGTCGCTACCCGACGCGACGATGTGGCTGAAGTCCATGACGATGCCGATGTCCGGAGAGAGCCGCCCGGTCAGATCGGAAGCCCTGGTGATGTCGCGGCACAGGCGATGCAGGTGCAGTGATTCCGTCCACACAGCGACACCGAAGTCGTATGCGAGATCCGACGCCCACGACAGCGCGGCTGCGACGACATCGAGGTCCTCGTCGAGGGAGCGGACCGGGTCGTGGTCGAGCGCACCGCACGGCAACACCAGCGCCTCGGCACCGACTCCCGAGGCCAGGGCGAGAAGGTGCTCGAGATGCTCCTTCCGTACGTGCCGTTGCGGTCCTGTCAGGATCGCGTTCAGATCGCCGATATCGCCGTTGACGCTGCGTACCCGCGTTCCTGATGCCGTCACCACCGCCGTGACGGTGTCGACGGTCCGGCGGTCGAGCACGTAGGGGACGTGGTCGCAGACTCCGGGCAGCGCCCCGAGATCGATCTCGTCGAAACCGAGGCCCGCGATGGTCGCCAGCGCCGACTCGAGGTCGAGGTGACGGAAGCTGATCGTCGAACAGCCGAGCCGAGGGTGGATCACAGTCGCTTCCTCCTGGTGGTGGTGACGGGGACCACGGTATGCGTTTGACTGTTAACAGTCAACGGTCGCCGGTTGGTAGTTGACATCAATGGTGGTGCCGGTCACACTGGAGGTCACTGTTGACAGTCGACATACTTTCCTCATCGCCTCGCCGGGGATTTCCCGGTTCGTCAGGAGAACGACATGAGCACAGACGCTCTGCAGATGCGGGGACCGGTCCACGGAACGAAAGACGCCAAACGCGTCGCGATCGGATCCTCGGTGGGCGCGGTCATCGAGACCTACGACTTCATCGGCTTCGGTACCGCTGCCGCGCTCTACTTCGGCACTGCGTTCTTTCCGAGCGGGGATCCGGTCATCGGTACCCTCGCCGCCTTCGCCACGCTCGGCGTCGGCTTCGCCGCCCGTCCACTGGGCGGCATCATCGGCGGGCATCTCGGCGACCGCGTCGGCCGGAAGCCGGTGCTGGTCGCGTCCCTGATCATCATGGGACTGGCCACTTTTGCGATCGGCCTGCTCCCGACATACACCCAGGCCGGACTCGTTGCGCCGGCGTTGCTGGTGACGGTGCGCATCATCCAGGGCCTTGCATTCGGAGCAGAGTGGGGCGGCGCAATCCTCATGAGCTACGAGCACGCACCTTGGAAGTCCAAGGGGCGCTACACCGGCATAGTGCAGGCAGGGTTTCCGGTCGGACTGCTGTTGGCCAACCTGGTCTTCTTGTTCAGCGTCCATCTCGGAGGCGATTGGGCGTGGCGAGTACCGTTCCTGGCCAGCATCGTCCTGGTTGTCGTCGGATTGATCATCCGCTCCAAGGTTCCGGAATCCCCGGTGTTCGAGGACGTCAAGGACAGTGGCGAGATCGCCGCGTCACCGGTGCTCGACTCGATCAAGAAGGACTGGCGCGACATCCTGCGCGGCATCGGCCTGCGGATCGCCGAGACCGCCGGCTATGCGGTCTCCATCACCTACATGATCTCCTACCTGCACGAGAACGGTCTCGCTGGTAAGTCGGAAACCCTTGTCGCACTGTGCATCGCCGCCGCAATCGGCATCTTCGCGACCATCGGATGGGCGACGCTGACCGACCGCGTCGGACGCAGGCCGGTCTACCTCGGCGTCTGCGCGTTCGCCACCGTGTTCGGCGTGCCGATGTTCCTTCTCGTCAACACCGGGACCTTCGCTCTGGTCATCGCCACCATCGTCATCGCCTACGCGGTGTGCCAGAACGCCCTCGCCGGCACCCAGGGCTCCTGGTTCCCGGAACTGTTCCGGGCAGCACGCCGCGCATCCGGCGCGTCCCTCGCCTACCAGATCTCCGCCATGATCTCCGGTTTCACTCCCTTCGTCACCACCCTGCTCTACTTCTCCTTCGGGTGGCTCGGTCCCGCACTCCTCTTCAGCGCTTACGGATTGCTCGGCCTCGTGACGGCGGTGTTCACCCGCGAAACCTGGGGGCCGGCGGAACGCCACCTCGCCGCAGAGGCCGGCCGTAACGACCACACCGAGCACGGTGGGTCCTCGCTCCCCCCTTCCACATCGACTCTCAAGGAAAAGGAACTGCTGTGACCACCACCGCGCCCACGGACGCCGTTCCCCGCGACGTACGGATCGCCGCCATCGACGAATTCGCCTATCGCGCCCGGCACAACGCCCTCGACATGGGCGAGGTACAAGGACAGGGCTACGTCGGACAGGCTCTCGGAGCTGCGGACATCCTCGCCACCGTCTACGCCACCCAACTGCGCTTCCGGCCCGAGGATCCCGAATGGGAGGACCGCGACCGGTTCCTGCTGTCGACCGGACACTATGCGATCGGGCTCTACGCCGCCCTCGCCGAAGCCGGCATCATCTCCCGCGACGAGCTGCTTACCTACGCCATGGACGACTCCCGACTCCCTATGTCCGGAATGGCCTCGTACACACCGGGAATGGAGATTTCCGGCGGGTCCCTGGGCCACGGGCTGACGGTCGCGGTCGGGATGGCACTCGGACTGCGGCACCGAGGATCGAAAGCGCGAGTATTCAACTTCCTGTCGGACGGAGAGCTCGACGAGGGGTCGACATGGGAAGCCGCGATGAGCGCCCACCACCACCGGCTCGGCAACCTCGTCGCGATGGTCGACATCAACTCCCTGCAAGCCGACGGCCCCACCCGCGGCGTCCTGAGCACCGAACCGGTGCACGACAAGTGGGCCGCCTGCGGCTGGCGCACCTATCGCGTCGACGGCAACGACACCTCCGCGCTGCTCGACGTCTTCGACGACGCGGTAGCAGGCTGCGCGGACCAAGGTGCACCGGCAATCGTGTTGTGCGACACCCGCGTCGGC
The DNA here is from genome assembly GCF_053589135.1 of Rhodococcus sp. NPDC003382. Classification (NCBI taxonomy): domain Bacteria; kingdom Bacillati; phylum Actinomycetota; class Actinomycetes; order Mycobacteriales; family Nocardiaceae; genus Rhodococcus; species Rhodococcus sp. NPDC003382. Next base: position 90,526 of record NZ_JBSFRH010000007.1, on the reverse strand, counting down.
AAGGGAGTCCCGCTGCTCGAGAACCGGGAGAAGGCGCACTTCATGCGCATCGAAGAAGACGAATGGCAGATCTGCCGAGACCAGCTGACCGCCGGACACAACCCCGAGGACCCGCGATGACCACCGCTACCCCCAAGCTCAAGACTTCGGCGATGATCGCCTCGTTCGTCGACCCCGGCCAGAAGACGGCTGCGGCACCGTTCGGGCATGCACTGGTCGCCGCGGCACAGCAGAACGACAAGATTGTGGGTCTGTCCGCAGATCTGGCGAAGTACACGGACATGCACATCTTCGCCGAGGCGTTCCCGGATCGGTTCTTCCAGATGGGCATGGCCGAGCAACTCCTGTTCGGTGCGGCCGCCGGGATGGCGGAGACCGGACTCGTCCCCTTCGCGTCCACATACTCGGTGTTCGCCGCCCGTCGCGCCTATGACTTCCTGTGCCTCGACATCGCCGAACCCAACCTCAACGTCAACATCGTCGGCGGGCTTCCGGGCCTCACCACCGGCTACGGGCCGAGCCACCAGGCCACCGAGGACATCGCCATCTTCCGCGGCATGCCGAACCTGACGATCGTGGACCCCTGCGATTCGGTCGACATCGAACAGGCGGTCCCACAGCTCGCCGCCAGCGACGGCCCGACCTATCTCCGGCTGCTGCGGGGCAAGGTCGCCACCGTTCTCGACGAGTACGACTACACATTCGAACTCGGGAAGGCGAAGGTGCTCCGCGGCGGGAACGACGTGGTGTTCGTCTCCAGTGGACTGATGACGATGCGAGCGCTGCAGGCCGCGCAGGAGCTGTCGCGTCACCACGTCGACGTCGCCGTCGTCCACGCACCCACCATCAAGCCGTTCGACACCGCGACGGTGCTCGCCGAGATCGACACCGACCGGCTCGTCGTCACCCTCGAGAACCACACCGTCGTCGGCGGGCTGTTCGAGACCGTCGCGGCCACCGCCGCGCGCGTCGGCGTCGGCCGGAAGATCGTGCCGATCGCCCTGCCGGACGAGTTCCTCGACGCGGGCGCGCTACCGACCCTGCACGACCGCTACGGGCTGAGCACCGATCGGGTCGTCGCCAAGGTTCTCGCCGAACTCGGCTGAAACCGGTACGGGTCCGCACCGGCGGGCGCGCGGACCCGTACCATTGTCGACAGGACTGCTGTCAACAGTTACCCGCCGACACCGACCGGAGGCACCATGGCCGCCCAACCCGCACTCCTCGGACTGGAACGCACCAGCCTCCGGCAGCAGGCCGTTGCTGCGCTGCGCACCGCCATCACCAGTGGTGCCCTCGCTCCCAGCAGCCCCCTGGTCGAGACCGAACTGTCCGAGAAACTCCAGATCAGCCGCGGCACCCTCCGTGAAGCGATGCGCCAACTGCAACAAGAGGGCCTGATCACCACCGGAGCCCGTGGCCGGCTCTACGTGCGGCACCTCGACGCCAAGGAGATCCGCGACATCTTCGCCGTCCGCGCCGCGCTCGAAGCGCTGGCGGTCCGAGAACTCGCCGCCCGCCCCGACCGCGCCGACGTCATCCCGGAGTTGCGCGAGGCACTCACCGTCATGGCAGCAGCCGAGGACGATCTCGAGGCCCGGATCGAATCGGATCTCGACTTTCACCGGTCCCTGTGCAAAGTCACGGGGAACGAGACGCTGATGCACTCCTGGCAGTCCCTCGAGGGATCCATCCGCATGTCCATCATGTTCGCGGGCCTCGAGAAAGCTGTCGGCAACATGGACGTGGGTCGCCACAGCGCCATCGTCGACGCGGTCGAAACCGGTGACGCAGACGAAGCGGCTGCAGCCGTACGAGCCCATATGAGCTGGGCAGCAAACAATTTGGTGTCATAACGTCAGGCCATGGTGGCCCTGGGGCCGTCTCGCACCTGCAAGACGGCCCGGTCCGGAATCTTCGGAGCTGATCGATAATCCGATCGACGCCTGTCGATCTCTTCACATCACCCTTCTGCCCCCTGCGTGTCCTGTCCGCTCGCGCCGTGGCTGCGAGCTTCGATGGCCTCCACGGACTTCCTGAACTGCTTACCCAACATTCGGGTTCCGACGATTCCGAGCACGCCCGCGAGAACCCTCCCCTTGAGGTTCTTGCCGTCACGGACCACAACGACGTCCACGTCAGTCTTTCCGGTGGACTGCGGCGTCAGAGTGTAGGTGTGGCTCGAGGCCCCGCCCCACAGATTGGAATCGGTGGTCGTCAGCACGACGTGGTGAGGGTCGCTCCAGTCGTAGTGCAGGCGTTCCCAGATTCCGCTCGAGCCCTCGGTGACGTCGGCGTCGTGGGGGCCTCGGTTGTGCACCTCGAGATAGTTGTCCGCGCTGTTGCCGAAGAGTTCCTTGCGACCGGGCCCGAAGTCGGTGAGACCGGCAATGAATTGCTCGGGTGTCGCGGTGGTCGTCTGGTGAAGGTGGATCGTGGTCATGGCGTGTTCCTCGATGATTGAGTGATCCGCTCCCGCCCCGGAGGCCGGGTGATGACCTGTCCAGCACACCACTGCTGAACACATCGCGAAAGAGGGTCCGAATCGCAACGCCTCGTGCCGCTCCCGACCAGGACGATCGGGAGACGGCAGGTATCGGCGTCCGGCACGGAACCGGACGCCGATACCGGTCACGTCATCTCGAAGCTGCGTCGGCAGCGCGGCCGAGATGGTGAGCGAAGTACCGCGCCGAGCTGTCGCGCTCGTAATCCGGGATGCGTCTGCCGGGATAGGCGTGCAGCGCCTTCTCCTTCGAGGCGAAGGCGTCGAACAACGCGACTCCGGATGCGTTGTCGAATTCCTTCTCGTCCCACGGAATTCGGCACTCGACCGGAACGGTGACCTTCCTTGCGGCCTCGATCAGATCATCGTTCACGAAGACTCCGCCGAAGCTGAGGGCAGCGATCCGGGGTTCGACCGCCGCCCACATCACCCCGGTTGCCACGCCCAGGTTCATGCCGCCGTAGCCGATCGGCGCTTCGACACCGATCTCGGGTAGTGCCTGTAGCGCGTCGAGGGTCGCCTGCCATTCCGGCACCGCACGCTCCGCCAGCGACATGTTGTACTCGGCGACGATCGGAGCGATCGGCTCGCCTTCCGTGCGCGCCCGATGGATGGCCTCGACCCACCGTTGATCCTGAGCGTTTCGTGGTCGGTCACCGTGGCCTGGCGCGTCGATGGCAGCGACGGTGAATCCATGAGCGGTCACGCCGTGGAGTGCGCCGGCCACCAGTCCCGGCGCCTTCTTGTGCATGCCGCCGGAGTGCCCGGACAGCAGCAGCGGTGCGCCTGAGGTTCCGGACGTGGGCGTCCAGAGCACACCGGTGATCTCATCCAGGGTGAATCGGCGTTCGATGACACCGTTCGACGTTGTCTCGGAGGTGAAGTGCATGATGCAGCCTTTCGGGGTTGCCTTGTTCAGGCGCTCCCGGCGATACCTGCATCGATCACCCGACCGCGAACACGAGTGGGAGCACCCACATGGTTGTTGCGTTCATGGGTCTCACCTCCTCGCGTGAAGTCACGGTCGGGCGCACGCTATCAATCCGAGCCGAAGCCCGTCCATTCAATTTTCTGCCCGCACACAGGCTGAGCAGTTCCGGTCCATGAATGCACCGAAGTGGTGATCGGTGCACGGATATTTCCGTACACCAACCACCACTTCAGGAGTAGATCGGAGGCGCTCCGCCGGGCGATGTCAGTGCGTAGCGACAGGCTGGTCGGCCTGCTCCACGGCAGCACCGTCCGTCAACGGGTAGACCGGGTACTCCACGCCCGAGAGGTACTGCACGGTACGCACCACCTGGCAGGAGTAGCCGAACTCGTTGTCGTACCAGACGTAGAGGATGGCGGTGTCGCCGTCGACGATCGCAGCGTTCGCGTCGACGATGCACGCCGCGCGCGATCCGATGAAGTCGCTGGACACGGCGTCGGTGGCAGCCGTGTAGTCGAGGTTCCGGCTCAGCGCACCGGTGAGCGACTCCTGGCGGAGGTGCTCGAGCACCTCTTCCTTGGTGGTCTCACGGTTCAGCTGCAGGTGCAGGATGGCGACGGACACATCCGGCGTGGGGACGCGGATCGAGTTGCCGGTGATCTTGGCCTTCAGGTCGGGCAGGGCCTTCGCAACCGCCGAAGCGGCACCGGTCTCGGTGAGCACCAGGTTGAACGGCGCGGAACGACCGCGGCGGTCGGCCTTGTGGTAGTTGTCCAGCAGGTTCTGGTCGTTGGTGAACGAGTGCACGGTCTCGACGTGGCCGCGCAGAACGCCGAACTTGTCGTCCATGGTCTTCAGCGGCGGGACGATGGCGTTGGTGGTGCAGGACGCGCACGAGACGATCTTCTCGGCCGGATCGATGCTGCGGTGGTTGACACCGTGCACGATGTTGGGCAGGTCGCCCTTGCCCGGTGCGGTGAGCACCACCTTGGCGATACCGGGGCGGAGGTGCTTCGACAGTCCGTCACGGTCGCGCCAGATCCCGGTGTTGTCGATCAGGATGGCGTTGTCGATGCCGTACTCGGTGTAGTCGACGGTCGCCGGATCGTTGCTGTAGATGAACTTGATGACGTTGCCGTTGGCGATCAGGGTGTTGTTCTCGGTGTCGACCTTGATCGTGCCGTTGAACTGCCCGTGGACCGAGTCGCGGCGCAGCAGCGAGGCACGCTTGGTCAGGTCGTCACCGCCACCCTTGCGAACCACGACGGCGCGCAGGTTCAGGCCGTTACCCGAGCCGGCCTTCTCGATGAGCAGACGGGCGACGAGACGCCCGATTCGCCCGAACCCGTACAGGACCACGTCCTGCGGCTTCGGAGTGTGCGTCTGGCCGCCACCGACCAGGTCGGCGAGGCTCTCGGCGACGAACTCGGGGATCGATCGTCCGGCGCCCTCGGCGTGGTACGCCGTCACCAGGAGGCCGAGGTCGATCTTCGACGGCCGCAGGTCGAGGTCGGTCAGCGCCTCGAGGAACGGGAAGGTCTCCTCGACGGACAGCTCGTCGCCGCGGATCTGCCGCGCGAAACGATGGGTCCGCAGAATGTCGATGACCGACTTGTTCACGAGGGAACGGCTGTGAAGCAAGATCGTGACCGAGTGCCGGCGGTGCAGGCCGCCGATGATCGGGATCATCGCTTCCGCAAGCGCCTCTTCGGAGTTCCAATGTGCCAATTCCGGGGTGCTCACTGCGCTCCTCTGTCCTTCCGGCTCGACTGACCCGTCCGCAGGTTGGGTGCCACCCGGACGAGACGCACGTCACTCGCCGGTCAGCGTTCTGGATCGGTGGAACAGTTCGCGACCGACGCCGATTTCGACGTGTGCAGCGCCATCATATGAGAGCGCTCTTACAGGTCGACGCCCGGTAGCCGGAAACCGACCCTCGTGGGCCTGGTCGTCTCACGGGATGACCGGGAATCTCTCCCGGGGCGTGTCCCGGAAAGCACCCTCATGCCGATCCGGGCGGCACCGGAACCTTCCCGGAAGAAGGAAACCGGTCGGTACGAACCAGGACCGAAACGGGTACCCCACCCCGCCGGTCGGCCGTTCCCGAACTCCCGCGCGCACACGATCCTCGAAGAACCCGAAACGCTCCACCCACCGGGAGGCACATGCCCGACACACCGGCCACGCTCTCACCCGCTGCGGTGATCGAACACGCGACCCCGCCGGCGCGCTGCCACGGCCTCCTGCGGACCGAAGACCGGTCGCCTTCGCCGTCGAATGGACCCCTACGGCGGCCCGGCACGGCCCACCGTCCCTGTTGATTTTCGGCACCGAGTGCCGTAACCCTGAAGAACGGTGTGCAGCTGTCTCCGTCCACTCGGACGACCTCGCTCCCACGAATCGCCCCCTGCCGGCAGTTCGTGGAACCAGGGTCGACAACTCGCCCCGCCCCCACCCCGACGGCGACCCCAGAAAGAAAAGAACCCTTCCGATGATCTCCTCGTTCGTCCTCCGACCGGTTGCTCTCACAATCGCCGTCGCCCTGCTCCTCGCCGACACCGTCCTGGCCACCCGGATCCCGGAGCTGCCCGACTGGGACGAGGCAGGCAACCCCGTCCGCCACTGACACCCCACTCGCCCCGAACGAACCCCTGCGGCCCGACGCATCGACACTTCCGGCGTCGCATCACCGGTGCAGGCCAGGGCGAGCACCACGCGGCTGCGGACAGGCTCCGCGGCGGCGACGGTCAGGATGCCCGACCACTGCACCTCGGAGGGAATCCGGGGCAGCTTCGTCAACCGGGACACCACACGCCGCGTCAACCGAGTGTGAAGCGGCCCCGGCCAACGGGATTGGACTCGCGCAAACCAGCCGTCCCTTGCTGCACTCGTGTGTCGACACCTCACACGTCGGGGACGGTGGAACGCCGTCTCAACAATCGGTCAGATGTTCAGATTTGTCTACACACGACGAAAATTGTGGTTGGCGTACGCATATATCGGTACGCCAACCACGATTTCGGACGCACCTGGGTTCAATCCGAGATGACGGACGGCGGAGCAACCGCACGCAGCGGCACCGCCGCGGTCTATCGGCTCAGCCTCGCGCCATGTCCACGAAGCGTGACAGGTGCAGCTGGTGCGCAACCGTGATCGTGGCCGTCGGACCGTTACGGTGCTTGCCCACGATGAGGTCCGCCTCGCCACCGCGCGGGTCGTCGCGTTCGAACGCGTCGGGACGGTGCAGCAGGATGACCATGTCGGCGTCCTGCTCGAGGCTGTTGTGCACCGAGATGCCGTCGGCCACGAAATTATGGGTGCCCGGGACGGTTCCGTCGAACACGTCCTGCTCGCCGAGGCTCTCGATGGAGACGATCTCGTCCCAGAACACGTTGTTCGTCGCGACCATGTCGATGTCGGCGGTGTCCAGGACACCGGCGACCTGCGCCAGGCTCGATCGTGCACCCGATGCGGACCGGGATACCGCGGCGGCGACCAGTTCGGCGGGGGCGAGGTTCTCGACCGCGAGGAGCCGGGCGAGTTCGGCCTCGATCTCGGGGGTGACCGTATCGGCGCTGTGCCGCACCAGCTTCGGGCCGAGCTGCGCGAGCACCCACTGCGCTGCGGTGCCGTACTTGCCGACGTCGTGCAGGAAGACGGCCTCGTTCTCGCGGCCGGTGACGACCACGCCCCAGCCCGCAGCGGTCTCGACGATCCGCGCGAACACACCGATCCGTAGGAGCAGGCGGGCCAGGTCGTCCGCGAGCCGCCGACCGGCGGACGGGAAGCGGATCACCGCGCGCGCGGCCTCGGCATCCCACGCGACCTCGCCGCCGTCCTCCCAAACGTGGCAGACGAACGCCGCAACCTGAGCCTTCGGCAGCGAAAATGCCTGTGCGGGAACACAACCCTGCGCGACCGCACGACCCGCGAGATCGAACACCTCGTCGTCCGACAGTTCGACGACCTCGAGCGGAGCAGGCAGGGCGCGGGGAACCGCGACACGCTCGCCGGCCATCAGCTCGCCGAGCGGAATCCAGCCGTCGACGGTGAGGAACGGATGGTTCGCCGTGGCCTCGACCCGACGACCCGAATCGAGCGTCAGCCGGAACACTTCCTTGCGCCCGGACGGGAACACCTTCATCATCGGGCGGGCGACCATGCGCATGCGCTCGTCGAGCGACCACACCTCCGGCTGTTCGCCGGACTCCAGCAACTCGCCGAGGGTGACCTCACAGCCGTTGTCCGCCCGCAGCACCCGAGTGCTCGCGGGAAGGCAGCCCGACTCGCGGAGGTCCGAAACCTGCGGCTTCTTGTCGGTGCGCTGCTCGGGGCCACGGTTGAGCTGACACACCGCGACGACCGGAACCTCGAGTTCCTTCGCGAGAAGCTTGAGGCTACGCGAGAATTCGGAGACTTCCTGCTGACGCGACTCGACCTTCTTGCCGGACGACATCAGCTGCAGGTAGTCGATGACGATGAGACGGATGTCGTGCTTCTGCTTGAGCCGCCGCGCCTTTGCGCGGATCTCCATCATCGTCAGGTTGGGGGAGTCGTCGATGAACAGCGGGGCCTCGCTGATCTCGCTCATCCGTCGGGCCAGGCGCGTCCAGTCGTCGTCGGTCATACGGCCGGACCGCATGTCGCCGAGCTTGATCTTCGCCTCGGCGGAGAGCAGACGCATGACGATCTCCGTCTTGCCCATCTCCAGGGAGAAGATGACCGACGCCATGCCGTGCTTGATCGAGCACGACCGCATGAAGTCCATGCTGAGCGTCGAATTGTGGGTGGGGACCATCGACCGGCCCGCCAGGTACAGGTGCTCGCCGTCGACCTCGACGCACCGCACCGGCACCGACGCGACGGGCCGTACCGCGACGACGCGGCGTTCCTGCGCGACGGCGGGACGGTTCTCCTTGTGCTGCAGGGCTTTGCTGGGCAGCACGAACACGTCGTCGTCGGCGGTGAAGGACACCGAACCGGATTCGAGGGTGCGGGTGTAGCCGAGGCCGGCGAGCAGTTCGGCGATGTCCTCGAGCAAGCGCGGGCAGTCGCTCTCGAAACGGACGGTGCCGTCGTCCTCGACGGTGGCCCCGGCATCGAGGACTCCGGCGAGCAGGTCGCGGCGCTGCCGTTCCGAGGCTCGCAGATAGGCCTCGGGGATGTGGGCGCCGAGCGTCATCAGCTCCTCGGCGAAGTCGCCGTCGCCTTCCATCCGCATGTGCAGGTCCGGGTCCTCGGAGGGCCCACCGAGCCACGCACCCAACGTGAACGGCGCGACCGGCAGGTCCGCGTCCGGCAACTGCAGCGCCGCACTGTTGGCGACGACGTGACCGTCCGCGACGGTCGCGGCCAGCTCGCCGGTGGTGCGGATCCCCGCGACCGTGCGCCACTGGTGCTGTTCGTCGGCGACGACGACGGTGCCGTCGGAGAATTCGATCTCGTAGCAGGGACGGCCGGTCATGACCGGCGTCGCGGCGACGACGCGTGTCGGCGCGCCGTGGGCGTCGAGCAACAGATCGCCCACCGCGACCTCGCCCATCGTGGTCCACCCGGTGGGGGTGGGCAGGGGAGTGTCCAGCGCGAGCGCCTTACCGACACCGGGGCGCGCGGCGACGATGATCATCTGCCCGGCGTGCAGGCCATTGGTGAGTTCGTCGAGTTCGGCGAATCCGGTGGGGACACCGAGGGAGATGCCGCCGCGGCTGGCGATGGAGTCGATCTCGTCCATCGTCGGCTGCAGCAGTTCCTCGAGGGGAACGAAGTCCTCGGTGGTGCGTCGCTCGGCGACGTCGAAGATCTCGGCCTGGGCGCGGTCGACGACCTCGGCGACGTCCTGTCCTTCGGCGCCGGCGTAGCCGTACTGGACGATGCGGGTGCCCGCCTCGACGAGGCGGCGCAGCACTGCCTTCTCGGCGACGATCTCGGCGTAGTAGCCGGCGTTGGCGGCCGTGGGCACCGTCTGGGTCAGTGTCACCAGGTAGGCGGCGCCGCCGATGCGCTTGAGTTCGCCGCGGCGGTCGAGTTCGGCGGACACGGTCACCGGGTCGGCCGGTTCACCGCGGCTGTAGAGGTCGAGGATCGAGTCGTAGACGACCTGGTGGGCGGGCCGGTAGAAGTCGCCGGGCCGCAGCACCTCGAGGACGTCTGCGATGGCGTCCTTGCTGAGCAACATGCCGCCGAGCACCGACTGCTCCGCGACCATGTCCTGGGGAGGCTGCCGACCGAAGTCGCCGCCCGGTTCTTCCGGGGGTTCGTTGTAGTCGGAATGGCCTCGATCGTCCACAACAGCCACGCGATGCCATCCTTCCCCATCCGCGTTCCACGTTCGGTAGGGCGTGGTCGACGCGTATGTCCGTACACACGTTCTACTCGCCCCCACCGACATTCAGCGTGCAGGCTCGCTCGACGTTAGGGACTCCGACGCGCCGATCCAAATCGGGTTGTGCACATATCTGTGGATGAAATGTGGAAAGGGGAGGACACGCTTGTGCACCTCCTGTGGAAAAACTGGGGACAACACATCTCACACTTGGGATACGACCAGGTCATCGGCCCAAAATCGCTTTTCACAACTGTGTACAACGACGATTTCGGCGTGTCGCACACCGGGCGTGTTCGCTGCTTCGTTCCCGAAACGATATGCCGTAGGTCACATCGGAGCATGTCTATCCACAGGGTTGTGGATAGACGACGAAGAGCCCCACGCACTTGGTGCGTGGGGCTCTTCGGGAGCCGGAATCAGGCGCCGACGACGTTCAGGGTGAACTTCGCGGTGACGTCCGGGTGCAGCTTCACGACGACGGCGTGCTTGCCGGTCGCCTTGATGTGAGCCTTGGGCAGCTCGATGATGCGCTTGTCGACGACCGGGCCACCGGCAGCCTTGATGGCACCGGCAACGTCGGCGGCGGTGACCGAGCCGAACAGCTTGCCCGAGTCGCCGGCGGTCTTGACGCTCAGCGAGACGCTCTCGAGACCCTCGATGGTCTCCTTGAGCTCCTTGGCGTGATCCAGGCCGCGCACGGCGCGCGCTTCCTGGGCACGGCGGATGCCCTCGACCTGCTTCTGGGCACCACGGGTGGCGACGATCGCCAGGCCGCGGGGCAGCAGGTAGTTGCGGCCGTAGCCGTCCTTGACCTCGACGGTGTCGCCAGGCGCACCGAGGTTGTCCACGTCAGCAGTCAGAATGAGCTTCATCGGTTCCTCCCTTTCCTCAGCGAGCCGTCGAAACGTAAGGAAGCAGGGCGACCTCACGAGAGTTCTTCACAGCAACAGCGATGTCGCGCTGGTGCTGCACGCAGTTGCCGGTGACGCGGCGAGCGCGGATCTTGCCGCGGTCGCTGACGTACTTACGCAGCAGCGTCGTGTCCTTGTAGTCGATCTGCACGTTCTTTTCCTTGCAGAAGGTGCAGACCTTCTTCTTCAAAACCTTGTCGCGCGCAGGCGCCTTAGGCATGGTCTTTCTCCGTATTTCTGGATGTTCCGATCGAGGTCGGATCAGAACGGGGGCTCGTCGTCCCCGGGACCACCGAACGAGCCGGCCTGCGGAGCGCTGCCCCACGGGTCGTCGCCACCGGTGCTCGCGCCGGCGCTTGCGCGCCCGCCGCCCGATCCTGCGGAGGAACCACCGAAGCCACCGCCGCCGCCACCACGGCCGGCCTTGGTGACCTTGGCCGTCGCGTAGCGGAGCGAGGGGCCGATCTCGTCGACCTCGAGCTCCACGACAGTGCGCTTCTCGCCTTCACGCGTCTCGTAGCTGCGCTGCTTGAGCCGGCCCTGCACGATCACGCGCGAGCCACGGGTCAAGCTCTCGGCCACGTTCTCCGCTGCCTCACGCCAGATGTTGCAGCGCAGGAACAGAGCCTCGCCGTCCTTCCATTCGTTGGACTGACGGTCGAACACGCGGGGCGTGGACGCGACGGTGAAGTTCGCGACCGCGGCACCCGCCGGGGTGAAACGCAGTTCGGGATCGGCGGTCAGATTGCCGACCACGGTGATGACGGTGTCGCCTGCCATGTGGTTCCTCCTGCTGTGTGTGGAGTCCTGATGCGCCCGAGCCTACGGTCAGGCGCCGACAGGATCACTTGTCGTTGCGCAGAACCTTGGTGCGGAGCACCGACTCGTTCAGGCCGAGCTGGCGATCCAGCTCCGCAACGGCAGCAGGCGTCGCGCTGATGTCGATCACCGCGTAGATGCCTTCGCTGTTCTTGGCGATCTCGTATGCGAGACGACGCTTACCCCACACGTCGACCTTGTCGACCTTGCCGCCTTCCTGGCGGATCACGTTGAGGAACGTCTCCAGCGAGGGAGCGACAGTGCGCTCATCCAGGCTGGGGTCCAGGATGATCATCAATTCGTAATGACGCATAAGACCTCATCACCTCCCATGGACTGTGAACGGTCACGGACGATCCGTGACAGGAGGGTCGTTGCGTCAGCAACCCAAGAAGGGTACATGACCCCGCCTTGACCAGCGAAATTCACCTAGGGTGAGGAACATGCGCACGAGCACCCGGATCCCCGCGCTCGTCGCCGTCCTGCTGTGCGCGGTCACGCTCGTCCTCGGCTATCTCAACAAGGCACGTTGCGCCGGACCGCGTTTCGACGAGCTCGGCCGCACTCTGCGTTTCGAATCGGTCAAGGATGCCGACGTCTGCTACTCCGACATCCAGCAACTGTGGATCGGACGGGACATCAACCTGCACCGCTTCCCGTTCCTCGACGGCGCCATCACCGCCACCGGCCACCTCGTCGGCGGCACCGTCGAATATCCCGTGCTCAGCGGTGTGCTGATGTGGCTCGGGGCCGTCCCCGCCCACACCGATGCGGAATTCCTGTTCTGGTCGGCGATGCTGCTGGCACCGTTCGGTCTGCTCACCGCGTGGATGCTGGGCCGGCTCGCCGGCTGGGCCGCGCTGCTCTGGTCGGCGACGCCCCCGCTCGTGCTGTACGCCTTCCACAACTGGGACCTGCCCGTCGTCGCGACGACGGTGGGCGCGATCGCGATCGTCGCCACCCGACGCTGGTCGCTGCGTACCCGCGGGGTGCTCGCCGCGGTGCTGCTCGGCATCGGCTGCTGCCTGAAGCTCTATCCCGGGATCTTCCTGCTGACACTCGTCGCCTATGTCCTGACCCGCGGTGACCGCACCGATCGGGACCCGGCCGACCGCGCCGGAGCGGCTGCTCGCTTCGACGTGCGCGGTGCCGTAGCCGTGGCAGCCGCGGGTGCCGCGACCGTCGTCGCCGTCAACCTGCCGTTCGCGTTGCTCGGCTACCCGGGCTGGCGCGCGTCCTTCGAGTTCCAGAGCAACCGCGCGGCCGATTCGACGAGCAACTCGATCTGGTTCTGGGGACTGCGCCCGCTGCTGGGCGGCTACGAGGGCACCGAGGTCACCCCCGCCTACAACGGTCTCGTCTCCGTCCTGTCGCCGTTGCTGATCTGCGTGTCCTTCGCGGTGGCCCTGGCGATCGGCTGGCGTCGCTACCGGCGCGAGGGCACGTACCCGTGGATCGCGATCGGTGCGGCGATGCTGTGCGGGTTCCTGCTGCTGCACAAGGTGCATTCCCCGCAGTACACGCTGTGGTTGCTGCCCCTGCTGGTGCTCGTGCGCGTCCGGTGGTCGCTCGTCGCCGCGTACCTGGTCGCCGACGTCGCGATCGGCGTCGGCGTCTTCCTCTGGTTCGCCGCCACCGCCGGTCAGCGCGACATGACCACGGCGATGCTGCTCACCCACGTGGGCGTGTGGGGACGCGCGATCCTGCTGGCCGTACTCTTCGTCGTGTTCGCGCGCGCATCCCTGCGGATGCGTGCCCCCGCCCCGGCTCCCGAAAGGACCAGGCCGATGACGACCGCTGGACGTGCCCGATGAGCGAATCCTGGTACCGGCAACCCACTCTGGAAGGCACCCTCGTCCGCCTCGAGCCGCTCACCATGGAACATGCGCCGGGACTGCTGGCTGCCGTCGACGACGCCGAGGCGATCTTCCGGTGGACGTCGGTGATCATCGAGGAACTCGCCGACGCCGAAGCATTCGTGCGCGCCGCGCTCGACGACTCCGATCGCCTGCCGTACGCGATCGTCGACATCCGCACGAATTCGGTCGTGGGCACCACCTCCTACTACGGGATCGACCCCGCCCACCGGAAACTCGTCATCGGCTACACGTGGCTGTCGCGCGCCGCCCAGGGCACCGGCGTCAATGCGGAATCGAAACTGCTGTTGCTCCGCCGCGCCTTCGAGGAGCTCGGCGCGGTGCGCGTCGAGTGGCACACCGACGAACGCAACGCGCACTCGCGCGGGGCCATCGCCAAACTCGGCGCCGAATTCGAGGGACTGCTGCGCAAGCACCGTCGCCGGCGCGACGGCAGCTGGCGGACCACCGCGCTGTTCTCCATGACGGACGACGACTGGCCGCTCGCCCGCGCTCGCCTCGAGGCGCGGGTCGCCGACAGTTCCGCACAACCCTGAACACCGGGCGAGGACCACGACCGTGCACGCCGCGCTGAGCAGGCTCGCCGCCCCCGCCGGGGTGGCGGCCCTGTCCGCGTGCGTGTGCGCCGCCGTGGTGTGGGCCGACCCCACCACGCCGGGCGGACCGATCCCGCCGTGCCCCACCCGCGCCCTGTTCGGACTCTGGTGCCCCGGCTGCGGTTCGTCCCGCATGTTGTATTCGCTTCTGCATCTGGATGTTCCGTCGGCGCTGCGGTACAACGCCGTCGGTGTGCTCGCGGTGGTGGTTCTGCTGTGGTCGTTCGCGGTGTGGACCGTGGGACGGGCCCGCGACCGCCGCTACGTCCAGTGGTACCAGTGGCGACGGTCCCCACAGATCGTGCTGGTGGTCGTCTTGTGCTGGTTCGTGATTCGCAACATCCCCGTGGGGCCTTTCGCGTCCCTCCGGATATGAGCCTCCCGGCGGAACTCCGGCACCGGCCCGCATACTGCGAATTCGCGCCCGGGCTGGTTCAATTCACGCACCGGGTCCGGATCGGACCGGATACCCGGCCGACGAGCGAGGACCGACGTGAACCAGTATCCGCAGTACCCGCCGAACGATCCACAGGGGTACTACCCCCCGGCCGCACCCGCGGGCTACGGCTACGGGCAGTACCCGGCCGGCCCGCAGTTCGGGCCGCCGCCCGAGAACAACATGGTCTGGGCCATTCTGGCCACGGTGTTGTGCTGCCTGCCCCTCGGTATCGTGTCGATCATCAAGGCCAATCAGGTCAATACGCTGTGGGCACACGGGCAATTCGACGCCGCCCGCAAGTCCGCCGCCGATGCCAGGAAGCTCGCGATCTGGTCTGCGGTGGCGTTCGTCTCGATGTGGGTTCTGGTCTTCCTGTACTGGGTGGTCATGTTCGCCATCGTCGCCTCGTCGGGCTACTGACCGTCGCGAAACCCGAATCACTCCTGTGACTGCCGGGTCGCCGACCGCAACCCGGCAGTCACAGGGCTCATTGCCCGGCGCACGGATTCCGGTAGGGGACACCAGGGAGGTACCGCTCCCACTCGTCCTCTGTGATCGCGGATCCGGCGTTCTCACACACCCGGTCCGTCGCGGCCTCGGTGTCGGTGGTCCACAGTCGCACCAGCCGGTCCGGTCCACCCCCGGCGAGGATCTCGCCGTCGTGCGCCCACGTGGCGTCGTTGACCCGTGTCCCGGACGCGGACAGTACGGCGTAGGCCGCAGGGTGTTCCGCATCCTGCACATCCCAGAGCCATGCCGCGCCACCGCCGACCCCGGCGGCGAGCCGATCGCCGGACGGTGAGAACTGCAGCGAATACACCGCATCCGCCGGCCCCGTGATCCGAGCCCGATCGCGCGGCGCAGTGCGATCGGTGACGTCCCACAACCGGATGCTGCGATCGGCGCTGCCCGCGGCGAGCGTCGCACCGTCGGGCGTGAATGCGACCGCCTGCGCCTGACTGTCGAATCCACCGACGGTCGACAGCAGGGTCGGTTCCGACGACCCGGCGGTCGCCCACAGTTCGACCTCGCCATCCGCGGTCGGCACCGCCAGGGTGCCGTCCGGGGCGAAGGCCATCATCTGCGGATAGTTTCCGGCCGTGAAGGTTCCGATCGTCCGCGGCGCGTTCCGGTCCGTCACGTCCACCAGCGCGACCGTCGCATCGTCCTGCGCGGACACCGCCATCCGGTGCCCCTCGTGGTCGAAGGCGACCACGCCGACCATTCCCGCCACCACGGGCGGCGTCGATCCCAGCGATCGGGGCGCGGTGGGTTCGGTGAGATCGAACAGTGCCACCGCACCCGACACCGTTCCGACGGCGGCCAGGTCGGCGTCGCTCGTGATCGCCGCCGCCCCGGTCTGCACTCCCGGTTCCACGACCAGTTCGGGCAGCGGACGCGGTCTGCGCAGATCGTCGATGTCCCACAACGGAATTCCGCCCGCGCGACCACCTGCCCCGGCGAGCAGCAGGGTGCCGTCCCCGATCGGGTTGACATACACCGTGTCGCGCGCGCCGGGCAGTGCCGGGCCGGGCAGCGGCCACCATCGGGTGACGCCGTCGAGCGCACCGGTGAGGATCGCCGATCCGTCGGGGGAGAAGCGCACGGAGGTAACGGGGTTCGCGCCGGGCAACATCTCCACCGGTTCGCCGTCGGCGGCCCGCCAGATCTGCACCGTGTTGTCGGAGCTTCCGGCCGCCACCCATGTTCCGGTGGAGTCGAAGGCGACATCGTTGACGTAACTGGAGAATCCGGTCAGCGGCGGCAAGGGAACCGGCGGCGCGTCGTCGGCCAGCGACCACCGGGCCACCTCGCGCCGGGTCGTTCCGGACGCCAAGGTGCGACCGTCCGGCGAGAACGTGGCGCTCAGGTGGTGCACCGTCGAGCCGTCCGGTGGCAGATCGAAGCGCGGCGTCATCGCCGTATCCCATCCGCTCGTGTCCCACAACCGCATCGATGCCTGGCGCCCGAGCGTCGCCAGGGTTCTCCCGTCCGGGGAGAAGGCGACGAATGCCGTTCCAGCACCGGGATGTTCGAGTTCGGGAAGCGCCGTGACGGCAGCGCCATCGATGTTCCAGCGCAACACGTGGCCGGTGGCGTCGCCGGCGGCCAGCCGAGTGCCGGTGGGATCGAACGCGAATCCGTAGATCACTCGATCGGTGTCCGTCAGCTCGGTCACGACCCGCGGGTTTGCGGGATCACGCACGTCCCACAGCCGTGCGCCGCCCTGCCCCCCGACGGCCAGGGTGCTTCCGTCCGGTCCGAACTCGAGTGCGTACAACGCGCCGTCCACCGTGGCCGGCAACTCGGCCACCGGTGTCACGGCGGGCCGCCCGCCGATGACCGGAAACAGACGCACCACGCCGTCGCTGCCGGCGGAGGCGACGATCCGGGCATCGGGATCCACCCGCGCGACCGATCCTCCTTCCGGTCCGGCGATCCGGGTCGGCGCATGCACGGCCGTCGCGTCCAGCAATGCGGACCGGGCCTCGAGGGTGTCGCTGACCTGATAACCGGCGGCCGCGAGCTGCGACGCCAGCGCGGGATCGTCGTCGCGCAACTGCGCGGACACCGTTGCGATCTGCCGGGACATCGCTTCGTCGCGTGCCGATTGCGCCTGGGCCCGTTCCCCGTTCGCCTGTAACCCCGCGGCGACCGCGGCCGTCACCGCGACCACGGACACGACGGCCAGGGCACCGACGAGCCGCCGCAACATCCGGGTGCGGCGTTGCTCGTCGCGGACGGTCAGGTCGCGGTGGTGAAGGCTGGCGTCGACGAACTCCAACTCCAGGGAATTGAGCGCGTCCCGCCGATCGTCGTCGACCCATTCCTCGAACAGCTCGAGCCGCCCTCCGGTGAGGAGCGCCCCGGTGTCGCGTCCGCTGTCCTGCCACACCTGCGCGGCGCGGGTCAGGCGGCGGTGCACCCCGAGACCGACCCGGTCCGAGTCGATCCACTCACGCAGCCGATCCCAGGCGGTGAGCAGCACTTCGTGGGAGAGCTGCACGGTGTCCTCGTCGACGGTGAGCAACCGCCGCGCGGCGAAACGGTCGACGACCGAGGTGACATCGGCGGTGTCCCCGATCGCGAGCTCGCTCCACGGTGTGCGGCGGCGGGTCTGCGTGTCGTCGTCGACGTTGACCAACCGCAGGAAGATCCGCCGGGCGAGCACCTGCTGCTCCGGGGCCAGTTCCGCGTAGACCTCCTCGGCGCTCTTCTGCACGGCGCCGGAGACACCACCGGTGGCCAGGTAGTCGGCGACCGTGAGGGTGCGGCGACGGGCCCGCTGCCAGGTGCCGAGCAGCGCGTGCGAGAGCAACGGCAACGTGCCCGGATCGGTCGCCGTACGGGTGGTGCGCGGAGTGAGGTCGGCGAGGAGAACACGGACGAGTTCGTCGGGCACGGTGGCACCGGCCTTCTCGGCCGGGGCGACGATGACCTTCTCCAGGTCCGTGTCGGTCAGCGGTCCGACGACGAGCGGACCCGCCGCGAGGATCGGCACGAGCACCGGTTCGCGCGCGGCAGCAGGGTAGAAGTCCGCGCGCAACCCGAGCACCACCACGACGTCGGGGCCGACGGCGGCCAGCCGGGTGAGGACCGTCGCGCGGTCGTCGGGCCCGCAGTGGGTCCACAGTTCCTCGAACTGATCGACGACGAGCAGCGCGGGTCCGGTCTCGGTCAGCGCGGCGACCAGCGCGCTCACCCCGATACCCGCAGGGGTCACGACGGTGCGCCGCCACTCCGGAAACGCCTCGGCGACGGAGGCGGCCAGGCCGGCGCGCAGCAGTGAGGACTTCCCGGCCCCGGACGGTCCGATGACGAAGAGCACCCGGCCGGCGGCACCGGTGCTCGCGGCCCGCACGCGAGCGAGCAGTTCGGCGGTGAGGTCGTCGCGCCCGAAGAACCATGGGGCGTCCTCTTCCCCGAACGGTGCCAGTCCCCGGTACGGGACAACCGACTTGTCGGCCCGGCGGATCGCGGCTTGCCGGGCCCGTCCGGCGGCGGCCTGCCAGGCGGCCACTTCCGCCTCGTCGTCGACCCCGCACGCGGCGAGCACCGCGGTCAGGGCGGCACTGCTCGCTTTCGTCGGCAGGTGCTGGCCGGCGAACCATCCGGCGACCGTGCCGTGCTGTGCCCCGGATGCGGCGACGACGTCGCGCACGGACAGTCCGGCCCGGGTGCGGAGCTCGGTCAGTGCCTCGGCGAACTGCGTTCTGGCGCCGATCCGTTCGGGATCCAGCGGCTCCGTGCTCTGGTGCGGCATCTATGCCCTTTCGTATCGGTGCAGGTAGAAGACGTTCTGCCGTACGGATTCCGTATCGAACCGTTCGGTGTACTTCTGACCGTGCCCGGGTGGCGGCGAGGATGGATTCCGGCGCGCTCGCGCCGTTCCCTTTCCCGGCGTTCTCGCGCCGCACCCCGTTTCGGCTTCTTCCGGAAGGAGCTCCATGACTGCGCCCCAACCCGTGACCCGGATCCGTTCGTCCCTGGTACGTCGACCGCTGTTGAGCGCCCGCGAGGTGGAGGTGTTGCTGACCTGGCTGTCGTCGGATTCGAAATCTCGCGCGGCGCAGGAGTTGTTCGTCTCGGAATCGACGCTCAACACCCACATCACGCGGATCCGTTCGAAGTACGCGTCGGTGGGACGCAGCGCACCCACGAAGGCCGCGTTGTTCGCGCGGGCCCTGCAGGACGGTCTGACGACGCTCGACGAGTGGTAGCCGACTACAACTCGTCGAGGGTGACGAGGCCGTCCTGCAGGGCCCGAGCGGTGAGCGCGGCCTTGGTACCGGCATTCCGGCCCACCGCAGCGTATTTCTCCCGAATCCGGGCCAGATGCGTGTTGACGGTGGCGACGGAGATGAACAGCTCGGCGGCGACTTCGGTCTTCGAATCGGATCGGAGCCAGCCGCGGAGAACCTCGACTTCACGAGGGGACAGCGCCGGGCGGGTCGGTTCGGGGTTTACGGCAGCAACCGACCACGAAACATCAGCTGACACGGGATCCTCCTCGATCGGCCCACCGCCGCAGGTCCCCCGACCTTCCGAAAAGTGATGCTCGGGATAATAACGGTTACGGACCGACGAGGCCGTCCGACGACTGCAAGGGAATCGTCACAGAGCGCAAACGTAACGTCGCGCCGACGTCATGCCACGCGCAGGGATTTCAACGCCGCGTGCTGTTCCAGCCGGACCCGGCCGGGGCTGATGCTCAACACCGCCGCGGTCTGTTCGGGATCCAGCCCGACGATCGTGCGCATGATCAGCACTTCCCGGCGCAACTGCACCGCCGTGTCCGTGGATACCGAATCGACGGCACGGGATGCGATCTCGTAGACGAGGGTGGCGAAGTTCCGATTCGCACCCGTGGGGGAGGAGAGTTCGGCGAGCACGGTCCGGCATGCGTCGAGAGCGATCCGGTCGGCTTCGGCGAAGGGGATACCACCGTCGTGGGCCCGGGCGCGGCAATAGCCCACCACCCGCGGGTGCAGCACACGCAACAAGGCCGGGATCGCGGACGAGTCGCCACGAGCAACAGCCCACGCGAGTTCACACGGAACCGATCCGGTCGTCGCCTGCCCCGACGAGCCGCGGTGATTCGCAGCCACAGCGCCTCCTCACGTCCCCGTCGAGACTAGGTCGAGGCACCGACAGTCCGCGTCGTCCCATCGGATGACTTCGTGGGTGATTCGCGGCCGTCCCGGGGGCGCAGCACCTTCGGCCACCAGCGCGGGAAGTCGTCCGGGGCCTGATCGACGACCCCACCGACCGGGTCGTCGACGAACCCGTAACGCACGAGATCCTCGGCGGGTCTCCGGATCTGCCGGATCACCGCGACGCACAGCGCCAGCACCGCCAGGTCCCGGATCAGGACGGTGACGGTGAACCACTGTTCGGGCAGTCCCTTCTCCGCAGGACCGAGGTAGTAGTACATGCGCGGCACCCACACGAGCGCATCGATCGTCATCCACGCGAGCAGCGCCCGGCGATGAGGCAGCGCGAGCACCGCGAGCGGCACCAGCCACAGCGAATACTGCGGACTCCACACCTTGTTGGTGAGCAGGAACGCCGCGACCACGAGGAAACACAACTGGGCCAGCCGGGGCCGGCGCGCGGCGGTCAGGGCGAGCCACGCGATCGCCGCGCACGCGGCCGCGAACAACAGCAGCGACACCAGGTTCGACGTCTCCGGATCCCACCCGGACCACGTGGTGAGGGAACGCACCACGTTGTAGATCGAATCGGGATCGACGCCGCGTTCGGTGTTGAGACGGAAGAACTCGGCCCATCCGCGCGGGAACAGCAGCATGATCGGCAGATTCACGACCAGCCACGCCGCCGCAGCCGCCGCCGCGGTCCGGCC
Organism: Rhodococcus sp. NPDC003382; assembly: GCF_053589135.1. Lineage (NCBI taxonomy): Bacteria > Bacillati > Actinomycetota > Actinomycetes > Mycobacteriales > Nocardiaceae > Rhodococcus > Rhodococcus sp. NPDC003382. Next base: position 69,761 of record NZ_JBSFRH010000007.1, on the reverse strand, counting down.
GAAGGCACGCATCTTGCCCGCGCGCAGACACAGCAGGAACAGCGGGCCCAGCAGCAGCAGCGGATACAGCTTGGTGGCGCCGCCGAGGCCGAGGAGAACACCGGCCAGCACCGGCCGGCGTCGCGCCCAGGCGAGCAGACCACCGGCAGCGCACGCGGTGGCGAGTGCGTCGAAGTTGGTGAACGCGTGCACGATCACCAGCGGGGACGCCGCGACGAGCGCGGCATCCCAGATCCGGCGGCCGGCGGACAGCGCCGTCGCCCACACCGTCACCAGCCATGCCATGGCCGAGCCGAGCGCGACGACGTTGAAGTAGATCGCCACCTGCAGGCCGCCGGGCAGCCACGACGCGGAATCCCACGCCTTCGCGACCCGCATCGACACGTACTGGTACAGCCCGGCGACCACCGGGTATTCCATGTAGCGGACCTGCGTGCCGCCGTCCGGTGCGGGTTCCTCCCACGACGTCGCGTACGGAAACGCGCCTTCGTTGAGGCGTTCGGCGCCGTACAACGGCACCACGTCCGAGTAGCACATCGCGACGTACTGGCGGTTGCCTCGCCAGTCGAGTCCCAGTTCACCGTTCGGTCCGATCGGCGCCTGCTGGATGCAGGCGGCCTTGGTGAACCAGCCGAAGGACAGGAACACCACGGCCAGAAGCAGCAGCACCCGCAGCGGGGTGAAGAAGCGGGTGCGGCCGAGCAGCGCGTACCGGCCGACCGGCCCACCGATCGCGGTGGACAGGCGCGACACCATCGGATCGTTCCATCCGGGGGTGTCGCGCCAGTCCGCCGAGCGGAGGTCGGGTGCGAGCGGTGCCGGCGACACGACCCTCGTCTTCGCGCCCGCGGGCCTGCCGGTCGCCTCCTTGTCGCTCACGGAGGCGAGGTTACCTGCCGGGTACTGCTCCGCCGGGTTGCTGCTGGCCGGCCTGTCCGCCCGGAGCCGGAACCGCTTCCTCCACGGACGGTTCCGTTCCCTGCTCGTCGCCCGAATCCTCCTCGGTTCCGAAACCGGGTGAGTCCTCTTCCGGGGTCGTCTCCGTCTCCCGGCCGGGCCGCTGCGGAGTGGTGGTCGGCTGTTGCGCCACCCCCGGCAGCTGAATGGTCACGCCCGGCAGAATCTCGACGTCGCGCGTCGTGATCTCGGGGATCTCCGGCAACGACGGAATCGTGCGGCTCGTCTCCGGGGCCTTGGTGGTCGTCGGCACAGCCGTGACCTCGGCCGTGAAGGCGGGCACACCGGACACGCCGGCGATGGCGCCCGGGGTCGGGAACTTCTCGACGTCCGTGCCCTCGAGAGCGCCGTCCATCGTCGCCTTCCAGATGTCGGACGGCAGACCGGAACCGTAGATCATGCCGCCCCAGCTGTTCTCCAGCGGCAGGCCCTGTTCGGTGCCGACCCACACCGCCGTCGACAGCGACGGGGTGTACCCGACCATCCAGGCGTCCTTGTTGGAACCGGTGTCGCCGAGCTGTGCGGTGCCCGTCTTCGCCGCCGACGGACGTCCGCCCGCGAGAGCGTGCCCGTTGGAGTACGCGGCGATCGGCTGCATGGCGGCGGTGGTGTTGTCGGCGACCGCGTCGTCGACGACCTTCTCACCGGTGGGTGAGCCGCGGTCGAGTAGCACGCTGCCGTCGGCGGTGACGACCTTCTGCACGAAGTACGGCTCGTGGTAGGTGCCGGACGCGGCGAGGGTCGCGTACGCGGAGGCCATGTCGAGGACGCGGGACTGGTACTGGCCGAGGACGATGCCGTAGTTCGGGCCGGCGCCGTCCGGTTCCGTGAGGGTTTCCCCGACACCGGGGATCTCCTTGGGGATGCCGAGCTTGTGCGCCATGTCCGCGATGGCCTGCGGACCGTTGTCCATCGACAGCATCATCCGGTAGAAGCTGGTGTTCAGCGACCGCTTCAACGCCTCGGCGATGGTGCACTGGCCGCACTGCTCACCCTCGACGTTGCCGATCTTGATGCCGTTCACGGTCAGCGGGCCGCTGTCGTAGGTCGTCGACAGGGGCTTGCCCTGCTCGAGGTTCGCGGCCAGGCCGAACACCTTGAACGACGAACCGGTCTGCAGGCCGGACTGTGCGAAGTCGAACCCGATGCCGCTTTCGCCGCCGTAGTACGCGCGGACGGCACCGGTGTGCGGGTCGACGGACACGACGGCGGTGCGCAGTTCCTCCGGTTCACCCTCCATCGTCGAGCGGACCGCGTCCAGGGCCGCTTCCTGTGCCTGCGGGTCGATGGTCGTGGTGATCTCGAGGCCCTCGGTGTTGAGGAGCTTCTCGTCGATGCCTTCCGCGGACAGCTCCTGCAGCACCTGGTTCTTCAGGAGTCCTTCGGGACCCGAGGATTCGTCTCCGTTGTCCAGTTCGGCGAGCGGCACGTACGCGGGGTACTTCATGCCGGCGCGATCCTGGGCGTTGAGGGTTCCGGCCGTCACCATGCCGTCGAGCACGTAGTTCCAGCGAGCCTCGGCACCCTCCGGGTTCTGCTCCGGGTCCAGCAGCGACGGCAGCTGGATCGACGACGCCAGCACCGCACCTTCCTCGACGGTCAGCGCGCCGACCGGCTTGCCGAAGTAGGCGTTGGACGCCGCGGCGATGCCGTACGCACCGCGACCGAAGTAGATGGTGTTCAGATAGGCGGCGAGGATGTCGTCCTTCGACCACTGGTTGGCCATCTTCGACGACAGCACCAGCTCCTTCATCTTTCGGGTGAGCGTGCGCTCCGACCCGACGAGGGCGGTCTTGACGTACTGCTGGGTGATGGTCGAGCCACCACCCGCGCTCTCACGGCCGAGGATGTTGTCGCGAGCCGCGCGCGCGAAGCCGGTGACCGAGAAGCCCGGGTTGGTGTAGAAGTCGCGGTCCTCGGCGGCGAGCACGGCGTTGCGGACGTGCTCGGGGATCTCGTCGAGCCGGACCTCGGTGCGGTTTCCTTCGGGCGGGATCACCTTCGTGATGACCGTCGAGCCGTCGGACGCGTAGATCGTGGCGACCTGATTGGTCTTGAGGTCGCCGGGCCGGGGCACGTCCTGGACGACGTAGGCGACCATGAACGTGAGAATCGGAACGATCAGGCCGAGCGCGACCGCCACGTAACCGATGCGCCGGATGGTGCGCCACCGGGACGACTTGCCGCCCTTGCCGCCACCGCTGTTTCCGCCGCCACCGCCGCGGGCGGTCGGGGGCGGAGTCGGCGGACGTCCACCCGGCGGGGTACCTGCGGGGCGTGACGGAGGCTGCCGGTTGGCGGCCACGGCCTGCCGGGCCTGATCCTGCGGGATCCGTACGGTCGGGTCGGCCTGGGGCCGGGCCCCTTCCTGCGGGATCCGTACGGTTGGGTCGGCCTGAGGCCGGCCGCCGGCGGGCTGCTGGGGACCCGTCTGTGCACGGTTCGGCGGCGCGGCGGCGAACTGCTGGGGACGCTGCTGCGGCATCGGTCCGCTGCGCGGGTTCTGTTGGGGCATGGGTCCGCTGCGGGGGTTCTGCTGGGGAACCGGTCCGCTGCGCGGATTCTGCTGCGGAATCGGCCCGCTCCGCGGAGACTGCTGGGGACGCTGAGGCCCCTGCGGATATTGGGGGCCCTGCGGTTGCTGCGGGCCCTGCTGCTGCGGTTGCTGCGGATTCCGGGGCATCGGGTTCCGCATCGGCGGCGGTCCCGGCGGGCCCCCGGCGCGCGGGCCGGGTTGCCCCTGCGGACCCGGCCGGCCCTGCTGACCCGGATAGGGCTGCGGAGGGTACGGCCGGCCCTGGCCGGGCTGCGGCGGCAGCGGCCGGTCCTGGGCGGATCCCCCGACCGGTCCCGGTCCCGGGACCCGCTGCTGGCGCGGATCGGCAGGGCCGGTCCGGCGCGGCGGGGTGGACCGATCGACCTGTGGATCGTTGTCAGGGGAATTCACGTACTCATCTCCAACTGGTTGCGCGGACGCGGTACGACACGTCCTCGTTTCACGCCGGTGGGCACCCGACAACATCGTCGGGCCTCAACGGACAGCGTTACGTTCAGGCAGCGTTCGATCACGGGACCGGGCGTCCTCGTTCACTCGCTCGCGGTGCGACGGCTCTGCCCCGTCGACCGGCGTCGCGGCCGCGGCGGCGCAGGCTCGGCGCCGACGACATAGGACTGGACCAAATGGTTCCAACTGCAGGTGCGGCACACCTCGACCACGTGGACCGAGAACGCCTCCTGGCTGGCTGCCAGGCGGTCGAGTTCCTCGGCGGTGCGGGCGGAACCGGACACCTGGCCCAGTTTCTCGCCGAACACCCACGAAACGAGTGTGAGCTGCTCTTTCCTGCAGATCGGGCAGACGACTTCGCTGCCCTTCCCGTGGAACTTCGCGGCACGCAGCAGATAGGGACTGGCGTCGCAGACCTCCGCGACACCCCGTCGTCCCGAGTAGACCTCGGCGAGCAGCGACCGTCGCTGCAACGCGTAGTCCACCACCTGCCGCTGTGTTCGCACGCGTTCCAGAGTACGTGCGGGTGCTGTCGAAGTGGTCGGGGTGTGTGCTGCGTGACGGTTTCCCCGCGATCGTTCGGGACGAATTACTCTGCACCGGTGTCCACCCGACAGACGCCGCAGACCCGGGCCCGCGACATCGATCGCGTGAACACGTGCGCCCGGCTGGACCAGGCCTACGCCGACGGCCAGCTCGACGCATCCGAGCACCGCGAGTTCGTGGCCCGGGCACAGTCCGCGAAGACACTGCGTGAACTCGCCGACCTGGTCCGCGACCTGCAACCACCGGTGGAATCCGTCGAGGTCACCTCTCCTGCGGCCCGCTCGGGGCGTGGCCGGAAATCGGCCTGGGTCGTCGCGGCCGCAGCCGTCGCGATCGCGGTCGCCGTCGTGGTGGCGAACGGGAGCGATTCCCCCGAATCCGGATCGCCGGCGCTTGCGGGCGAGGCCGCGCCGGCCGATCCCCCAGGTCCGGCCGAATCGAGCGCGGTTGCGGCCGTCGAACCGGTGCGCCCGCTCCGGCCCGGCGGCTTCCAGCGCGTCGTCGACAGCTACCGCGCGGAATTCGGCGACACCATCGCGTACGAGGTCATCCTGTATCCCGAACGGGCGGCGGCGGGTCGTGCGCTGCCCGAGGCTCCCGACCGCATCGTGCCCTACACGTTCAAGGGTGGCTGGGAGCGGACGAACGTGCCGGCGTCGTCGCGTTTCCCCGGCTTTCGCGATTTCGATGCCGCCCTGGTCGATGCTGCGGCCCTGGACGACCTGATCGCCCGGGCCCCGGGATTGCTGGGCGCGCCGGAGGGCGTGGTGACCCACGTCATCGTCCGGGACGACGGCACGCCCACGACCAACATCTACGTCGACTACCGCAACGACCTGGGAAACGGGTATCTGAAGGCCGGTTTCGACGGATCCGTCCTGCGCGAATACCGCTGACTCCGCGTCGGCGCGACCGCTCGATCCGCGCGGCGACCGCGGCGCCGGTCGGGTTCCCGCACGCCTCGAACAGGCCGGTCCCCCCGACACATGTGGCAAACCTATCAGCGCGGAGTATCGTCGTATATATCGGTGCGATATAGTTCCGCGTCGTATCAAGTCGGTTTTGTCGGATCGGGAGAGTCGAGGAGGTAACCCCTGTGCTCGAACTGGCAATCCTCGGGCTGCTTCTCGAGTCCCCGATGCACGGTTACGAGCTACGCAAACGTCTGACCGGACTACTGGGCGCCTTCCGCGCCTTCTCCTACGGTTCCCTCTATCCGACGCTGCGCCGCATGCAGGCGGACGGCCTCATCGAGGAGGACTCCGGAGTTCCCGGCACCGTCAGGCGGGCCCGTCGCGTGTACCAATTGACGGACGCCGGTCGGGAACGTTTTTCCGAACTGGTCGCCGACACGGGACCGCAGAACTACACCGACGACGGATTCGGCGTGCACCTCGCCTTCTTCAGCCGCACTCCCGCCGAAGCGCGGATGCGGATTCTCGAGGGCAGACGCCGCCAAGTCGAGGAGCGCAGAGAAGGGCTCCGCGACGCAATCGGACGGGCAAGCGGCACTCTCGACCGCTACACCCGTCAGCTCCACCAGCTCGGTCTCGAATCCAGCGAACGCGAAGTCCGCTGGCTCAACGAACTGATCGCCGCCGAGCAGTCGACAGCACCCAGCAAGAAAGAAGGAGAACCCGACCATGGGTGAGAACAACACCTCGGTGCGCGTGGCCATTGTGGGCGTGGGGAACTGTGCCTCGTCCCTGGTCCAGGGCGTGCAGTACTACAAGGACGCGGACGAGACCTCGACCGTTCCCGGCCTGATGCATGTGAAGTTCGGTTCCTACCACGTGCGCGACGTCAAGTTCGTCGCCGCGTTCGACGTGGATGCCAAGAAGGTCGGCTTCGACCTGTCCGAGGCGATCCTGGCCTCGGAGAACAACACCATCAAGATCGCCGACGTCCCGCCGCTCGACGTCCCCGTCCAGCGCGGCCCGACCCTCGACGGCATCGGCAAGTACTACGCGCAGACCATCGAGCTGTCCGACGCCGAGCCCGTCGACGTCGTCCAGGCTCTCAAGGACGCGCAGGTGGATGTTCTCGTCTCCTACCTGCCGGTGGGCTCCGAGGAAGCCGACAAGTTCTACGCCCAGTGCGCCATCGACGCCGGGGTCGCGTTCGTCAACGCGCTGCCCGTGTTCATCGCTTCCGACCCGGAGTGGGCCGAGAAGTTCAAGGCGGCCGGTGTTCCGATCGTCGGCGACGACATCAAGAGCCAGGTCGGCGCGACCATCACCCACCGCGTGATGGCCAAGCTGTTCGAGGACCGCGGTGTCGTGCTGGATCGCACCTACCAGCTGAACGTCGGCGGCAACATGGACTTCAAGAACATGCTCGAGCGTGAGCGTCTGGAGTCGAAGAAGGTTTCCAAGACCCAGGCCGTGACCTCGAACCTCAACGGCCCGCTGGCCGGCAAGGTCCACGACCGCAACGTCCACATCGGCCCCTCGGACTACGTGGAGTGGCTCGACGACCGCAAGTGGGCATACGTCCGCCTCGAGGGTCGCGCGTTCGGTGACGCCCCGCTGAACCTCGAGTACAAGCTCGAGGTCTGGGACTCGCCGAACTCCGCCGGCATCATCATCGACGCCATCCGCGCCGCGAAGATCGCCAAGGACCGCGGCCTCGGTGGCCCGATCCTCCCGGCCTCGGCGTACCTGATGAAGTCCCCGCCGGTCCAGATGGCCGACGACAAGGCTCGCGCCGAGCTCGAGGCCTTCATCATCGAGGCCTGAGTCTCGAATCTCACCCGACGGCGGTGGGTCGGTCCGGATTTCTCCGGGCGACCCACCGCCGTCGGCGTGTTCCCGGCCGGGACGGAACGGGACGAACACTCACTTCCACGAAAGCTCCAGTCGCGGTAGAACACTCGACTAGGCTCGGGCCAGCGGCGGTGGGTGGACCCGGTATGCGCCGAAGGAGCGGTCATGGACACCTGGTGGACGGCACTGCAACTGCTCGCACCCGCGTTCTGGCTCGGGTCGGTGTTCGCGATCTCGTTCCTCGAGGCGCCGTTGAAGTTCCGCGCGCCCGGCGTCACGATCCCGATCGGCCTGGGCATCGGGCGCCTGGTGTTCCGGGCCCTCAACATCACCGAAGTGGTGATCCTCGTGGTGCTGTGGATCGCGATCCTCGCCGCCACGGCGGCCCCGACCACGGCGATGTGGTGGCTGCTCGGCACGGTCACGGTGGTGTTGCCGGTGCAGGTGCTCGGGGTGCGGCCGGCCCTGACGAGACGGTCGGATCAGGTGCTGGCCGGCGCCGAGCTGCCCCGCTCGCGTGCCCACTACGTGTACGTCGCACTCGAGGTGGTCAAGGTGCTCGCACTGGTTGCGTTGATCGCCGTGAGCACCGACGCGTTGCTGTCGTAACGACGCCGGGCAGCGGCACCGTCGGATCAGAGGCGGGCAGAAGCGTATCCGTGCGCCTCGGCGACCTCGGCGGACAGCAGTTCCCCTCGGTGCGTCGAAAGACCTTCCGCGAGGCCGGGATCCGCCGCTACAGCTTCTTCCCAACCCTTGTCCGCGAGGGCTACGACATAGGGGAGCGTCGCGTTGGTGAGCGCGAAGGTGGAGGTGCGGGGGACCGCGCCCGGCATGTTGGCGACGCAGTAGAACACCGAGTCGTGCACCCGGTAGGTCGGCTCGGCATGCGTCGTGGGCTTCGAGTCCTCGAAGCAACCGCCCTGGTCGATGGCGATGTCGACGAGCACCGATCCCGGCTTCATCCGGGACACCAGGTGATCGGACACCAGCTTCGGAGCCTTCGCACCGGGCACGAGGACCGCGCCGATCACCAGATCCGCATCGAGGACCGCCTGCTCGAGTTCCAGCGTGTTCGAGACGACGGTCTTGACCTGGCCGCCGTACAGGGCGTCGATCTCACGGAGGCGGGCGACGGACAGGTCGAGGACGGTGACGTCGGCGCGCATTCCGTGTGCGATCGCGATGGCGTTCTTGCCGGAGACACCGGCTCCGATGACGACGACCTTGGCCGGACGCACACCCGGAACACCACCCATCAGGACGCCGCGGCCACCGCCCTGGCTCATGAGGTGGTACGCACCGGCCTGCGGGGCCAGGCGGCCCGCAACCTCGCTCATCGGCGCGAGCAGCGGCAGCGAACCGTCCGCGGCCGTGACGGTTTCGTAGGCGATGGAGGTGGTTCCCGAGGCGAGGAGCGCGTCGGTGCACTCCTTGGAGGCGGCGAGGTGCAGATAGGTGAACAGCACCTGGTCCCGGCGCAGACGCGAGTACTCCTCGGCGATGGGCTCCTTGACCTTCAGCAGCAGATCGGCACCCTCCCAGACCTGGTCGGCGTCGGAAAGGATTTGTGCGCCTGCGGCTTTGAAGTCCGCGTCGGCGAACGACGAGCCGACACCGGCGCCGGTCTCGATGAGCACCTCGTGGCCGCGGTCGACCAGTTCGTGGACGCCGGCGGGGGTGATCGCCACCCGGTACTCGTGGTTCTTGATCTCGCGGGGGATACCTACTCGCATGTGAAGCTCCGATGATGGGGGTCGCGTCGGCGGCGTTGCCGGACTGCGTGGGATTGTCGGACTGTGTGAGGGAGAGCGTCGGGAAGGTGATCGCTCACCGAAAATGTTGAAGAAACTGCACAATCAGCACAAGAGATCCGAACATAATTCTCTAGAATCGGGATATGCCTGGCGACAATTCGAAGAACCCGGTCGTCGGGGACGCTCGATCGAACGATGTTCGGCCGGGCGTCACGATCGACGCCGTCGACCGGATCATCCTCGACGAGCTCTCACGGAATGCGCGAATACCCAACAACGCCCTGGCCGCTGCCGCCGGTATCGCCCCGTCGACCTGCCTGGGCCGTGTGCGGTCGCTCATCGAGCGGGGAGTGATCCGCGGTTTCCACGCCGAGATCGATCCCGCGGCCCTGGGACGGGACCTTCAGGCGATGATCGCGGTCCGTGTCCTGCCGGGCGCACGCCGACATCTCGGACAACTCGCCGAACAGCTCAACGATCTCGACGAAGTCCTCAACGTCTACTTCCTCGCCGGTGCCGACGACTACCTCATCCACGTCGCGACCTCGAACACGGACGCGCTGAGGCGCTTCGTCGAGCACCTCAGCGCAAACCCCGCCGTCGCCTCCACCGAGACCAGCCTGATCTTCGAGCACGTACGGCCGAGCCCGCGATCGGAGAACTCCCCATAGCCCGACGCACCGGGGCGGTGACGGGATCGATCGGATCCCGTCACCGCCCCGGGTGGTCTCGGATTCGTCAGGCCATGCGCCGCACGACCGCCATCGGCAGCATCTTCATCGCGTAGGCGATCGGCGTCCACGGCCACGCCGGGACGTACGCGTTGGCCGGTTCCTTCTCGATAGCCGCAGCCAGTGCCCGGCAACCGGTTTCGGTGTCGACGATGAACGGCACCTTCTTCACCTTCTCGTTGATCTCCGACCGGATGAAGCCGGGGAAGATCGTGCTGACGTCGATACCGGTCTGCGCGAGGTCCGCGCGCATGCCTTCGCCGAGCGACGCCACCGCCGCCTTCGACGCCGCGTAGGTGGTGAGGTTGCGGGGCATGCCGCGCACCGCACTCACCGACGAGATGAGCACCAGGTGACCGGCATTGCGCGGCCGGAACAGTTCGAGCGCCGCCTCGCTCTGGGCCAGCGCCCCCAGGAAGTTCGTGCGGGCGGTCGCGACGTTCGCGTGGAAGTAGCCCGTGCCCAACGGTTGTCCCTTGCCGAGACCGGCGTTGACGACGACCCGGTCCAGACCGCCGAGCTCGTCGTCGAACTCCCGAAAGACGCGGAAGACGTCGTCGTGCACGTCCACGTCGAGCGTGCGGATCGCGACGGTGATCTGCGGGTGTGCGGCGAGTAGTTCGTCGCGCAGTTCCTCGAGCCTGTCGGTGCGGCGGGCAGCCAGCGCCAGATTGCGCCCGCGCGCGGCGAATTCACGTGCCATGCCGCGACCGAGCCCTGAACTGGCGCCCGTGATGAGAATGTTCTTGCGTGTCGTGCCCCTGCCCACTTACTTCCCCTCCGCCTTGTCGATCAGTTCGTTGCAGCGGGCGTCCAGGTAGCCCACGATCATCCAGAAGTTCTCGAACATCGGGTTGGTCGTCTGCCCGTGGTGGAAGCGGTAGTAGATCTGCTGGGCGATCACCGCGAGCCGGAAGACCCCGAAGACTTCATAGAAGCTCCAGTTGCCGATCGGCAGACCGGTTCGCTCCCCGTAGTATTCGACGATCTCGCGACGGGTGAGCATGCCCGGCAGGTCCGTCGGTTGCAGCTTGGTGGCGAGCATCGTCGGATCGTCGTCGGCCTGCACCCAGTACGCGAGGGTCGACCCGAGATCCATCAGCGGATCGCCGACCGTGGCGAGTTCCCAGTCCAGCACGGCGCGCGGCGTCAGATCGTCGCCGAGAACGATGTTGTCGAGCTTGAAATCACCGTGGATCACCCGGGAAGCGACGTCGGCAGGCTGGTTGTCCGCCAGCCATTTCGTCACGCGCGCGAAGTCGGGGACGTTGTCGGTGCGGACGGCAGCGAACCGCTTGGTCCACCCCTCGACCTGGCGCGCCACATAGCCCGAACCGTGGCTCAGTTCGACGAGACCGGACGCTTCGGTGTCGACGCCGTGCAGCTCGATGAGCAGGTCGATCACGCGCAGGCACAGCTCCCGCGTCTTCTCCGGGGTGAGCCCGAGATCCGCGGACGTCGACCCCGGGCGCACGATGGTGCCCTCGACCCTCTCCATGACGTAGAAGTCGCTGCCGAGCACCGACGGGTCGGTGCACAGCCCGATCATCTTCGGCACGTGCGGATATACGGGGGCAAGCAACGATTGGATCCGGTACTCCCGGACCATGTCGTGCCCGGACTTCGGCTTTGTGCCGGCCGGAGGACGTCGCAGCACCAGGTCGCGATCTGGATACCGCAGAAGGTAGGTGAGATTGGATGCACCACCGGCGAATTGACGCACCTCGGGAATCCCGGTGATACCGGCGCGTTCGGTGAGCCACGCGGCGACGGCGGCGACGTCGAAGTTGTCCTCGTCGCGAACGGGCCGGGCGTTGTCGGGAAGGCTGCTCACGGGTCCCCCTCAGTTGTACTTGCCGAGTTCGAATCGGGCCACGAGACCCTGGTGCACCTCGTCCGGACCGTCCGCGAGCCGCAGTGCCCGCGCGGCCGTCCAGGCACCTGCGAGCGGGAAGTCCTCGGAAAGCCCTGCACCACCGTGGATCTGGATGGCGAAGTCGACGATCTGCTGGACGACGCGTGGGGTGGCGACCTTGATCTCGGACACCGCCGACCGGGCCCCGGCCAGGCCCTGGGTGTCGAGCAGCCAGGCGGTGTGCAGGACGAGCAGCCGCAGCTGGTTGATGGCGATGCGGGCGTCGGCGATGCGTTCGCGGTTGCCGCCGAGGTTGACCAGGGGCTTGCCGAACGAGACCCGCTCGAGGCCGCGGCGGCAGGCGAGTTCGAGGGTACGTTCGGCGAGACCGATCAGGCGCATACAGTGGTGGATGCGGCCGGGTCCGAGGCGCCCCTGCGCGATCTCGAATCCGCGGCCGGGCCCGGCGATGATCGCGTCCAGCGGCAGGCGCACATCGGTGAACGACACCTCGCCGTGGCCGCTCGGCTCGTCGTAGAAGCCCATCGTGGACAGCATCCGCTCGACCTTCACACCGGGGGTGTCGATCGGCACGAGCACCATCGAATGGCGTTGGTACTTGTGGGCTTCCGGGTCGGTGAGGCCCATGAAGATCAGGACCTTGCAGTCCGGATGCCCGACACCGGTGCTCCACCACTTGCGGCCGTTGAGGACGACCTCGTCACCCTCGACGACCGCGGTCGCGGCCATGTTGGTCGCGTCCGACGAGGCGACGGCGGGTTCGGTCATGCAGAACGCGGAGCGGATCTCGCCGTCGAGCAGCGGACGCAGCCAGCGGTCCTTCTGCTCGGCGCTGCCGTAGTGGTAGAGGACCTCCATGTTCCCGGTGTCGGGGGCGGAGCAGTTGAAGACCGCGGACGCGAACTGGGAGCGACCCATCTCCTCGGCCAGCGGTGCGTATTCGACGTTCGACAGACCGGCACCGAGCTCGGCGTCCGGGAGGAACAGATTCCACAGCCCCTGTTCCTTGGCCTTGCGCTGCAACTCCCGGAATTCGGGCGGCACCGACCAGGTGGCCGCCCCGGAGCTGTCGCCGCGCTGCGCGAACGGTGCGACGCGCGCCGCGTGCATCCGCTGTTCGAACGGTTCGACCTCGCTGGCGATGAAGGTTCGCAGACGTTCGAGGTTGTCGCGGGAACGTTCCGACTGTGCGAAATCCATGGGTTCCTCCGTCGAGCTCTAAATGAGCAATGCTCAGTTAGAGTATCGGGGTGACCCCAGCACGACAAGCACCACCGCAGCCCGCACCCCGGCGGCGACTGCCTCCGGAGGAACGCAAGCGGCAACTCGTGGCCATCGGCCTGCAGGAACTCGCCGCGCGTCCCATCCACGCGCTGTCCGTCGACCGGGTCGCCGAGATCGCCGGCATCTCCCGCGGCCTGCTCTTCCGCTACTTCCCGACCAAGCAGGACTACTACGCCGCGGTCGTCGGTGCGGCCGCCCGCCGCCTGCTCCGCGCCGCGGTGCCCGACCCCGGCGACGACGACCCGCTGCGCGGCATCGTGCGGGCGTTCGTCTCGTTCATCGACCGGCACGGCCGGAACTACCAGATGCTGTTCCACGGAGCCGGATTCGGTTACGACCCGCAGATCCGGGAGATCCACGAGAACGTCAAGACCACCATGGCCGCGCGGATCCTCGACGCCACCGGCACCCAGGCGAGCACCGCCACCACCATGAAGGTGTGCGGCTGGTGGTCGATGGTCGAATCGGTCGCGATCGACCGCACCACCGAGCCGTCGGTCACGGTCGACGACGTCGTCGACTTCGCCCTCCGCACCCTGCGGGCCGTGCTGGCGTGAAGGACATCTACGACCGAGCGTCCTCGACCGCGGCCTTGGCGAGCGCGAAGGCCCGGTTGCTGTTGGGTACCCCCGCATAGACGGCGGTGTGCAGGAACACCTCGACGAGCTCGTCGGGGTCCACACCGGCGCGCAACGCCGCCCGGATGTGCATGTCGAGTTCGTGCTCGTTGCCGACGGCGGTGAGGATGGCGAGGGTCAGCAGCCGACGGGTGTGGTGGTCCAGACCGGGCCGCGCCCAGATGTCGCCCCACGCGGTGCGGGTGATGAAATCCTGGAACGGCGCGGTGATCTCCGTGGCCGCCGCCATCGCGCGGTCGACGTGGGCGTTGCCGAGCACCGAGCGCCGCACCCGCATGCCCAGTTCGAACGCGGCGGTGCGCTGGGCACCGGCGGGGGTCGCGCGGGTGAGGTGTTCGCGGACAAGGGCTGTGACGCGGCCCGCCTGCTCGACGCTCGCCAGGTGCGCCGCGGGATCGACGACGTGGAAGCCGGCACCGGCGATGCCGTCGGCGAGCCGGCGCATCACGTCCGGCGGGGTCGCCGGGTCCTGGGCGCCCGCGATCACGAGGGTGGGCGCGACGATCCGGGCCAGGTCGGCGCGGCCGTCCCACGTCGCGAGGGCCTCGCAGCACCCGGCGTAGCCCTCGTCGCTCGTCGCGGACACCATCGCGACGTGGCGGTCGATCAGGTCGCGGTCGCGTGCGGCGAGCTCGGGGGTGAACCAGCGACCGACGATCGACTCGGCGATCGAGGCCACGCCCTCGGCGCGGACGGTCACGGCCCGTTCCCGCCACGGTTCGGCCGGGAGGAAGGCTGCCGAGGTGCAGAGCAGCGTGAGCGTGCGAACACGTGCCGGATGATGCGCGGCGAGCCACTGTCCGACGGCCCCGCCGAGGGACAACCCCACGACGTGGACGGTGTCGAGAGCGAGTGCGTCGAGCAGCGCGACGACGTCGCCGCCGAGGTCGTCCATCGTGTACGGGCCGTCGACGACCGGTGACTTGCCGTGCCCTCGGTGGTCCACCGCGACGACGTGCGCGAGCGGTGACAGCGCGGCGATCTGCGGCTCCCACATCGACAGGTCGGAGCCGAGCGACCCGAGCAGCAGCACCGCGGGGGCGGTGGGGTCGCCGTGCTGTTCGTAGTGGAGAGCGACGGTCATGCCGGTCCTTCCGTTGTGTGGTGGCGGGCGACCGCGCGGTCGACGAGATCGCCCGCGTGACCGAGATAGTGTGTGGGGTCGAGCAATTCGCGAACGCGGTCGGCGCCGAGAGGTCCGGTGATCGCCGGGTCGCGGTCGAGTGGGGTCCCGGCCAGGGCCGCGGCGGTGACGATGTCGCGGGCGTTGTCGGTGTGCTCGGCCAGCGCCGCGGTGACCTTCTCCGCGAGGATCGCGCCGCCGGTGAGCCCGAGGTTGCGGGCCAGCGCGTCCGGGTGCACGTGCAACCCGCCGAGGCTCACCGAAAGCTGGTGTGCCGCACCACCGGACAGCCGGATCAGGTCGGTGAGTGTCTCCCACTCGGCATGCCAGGCACCGGCTGCGCGGGCGAACTCGTGGTCCGCCGCGGCGAGCACCGTGGCGACCAGACCCGGCACCCGTCGCGCGGCGGCCCGCGCGGTGATCGACGCGACCGGATTGCGTTTGTGCGGCATGGCGGAGGACCCGCCCGGTGCGTCCTCGCCGACCTCGCCGAATTCGGTTGCGGCCATGAGCACGACGTCGGTGGCGGCCTTCGACACCGATCCGGTGGCGACACCGAGCGCGGAGGCGAGAGTCGTGACCGGGGTGCGCACGGTGTGCCACGGCACGATCGGCCGGGCGAGGCCGAGCAGGTCCGCGAGCGTGTCGGCGAACGCGAGACCCTCGGGATACACCGCGGCGAGAGTTCCTGCCGCACCGCCGTACTGGACCGGAAGCATGTCCAGCGCCCGCTCGATCGCGGCGACACCGTCGTCGAGCGCGACGAGCCAGGTCGCCGCGAGCGCCCCGAAGGTCGTGGGCAACGCCTGCTGGCCGAGCGTGCGGGCGACCATCGGGGTGTCGCGATACGTGGACGCGAGCCGTGCGGCGGCATCCGCTGCGGCCCGTAGGTCGGCGACGACGCGTCGACCTGCCTTGCGGGCCAGCAACATCAGCGCGGTGTCGAGCACGTCCTGGCTGGTGGCGCCGACGTGCACGGCGGCGGCCGGCGCATCGGCGCGTTCCCGCAGGATCTTCACCAGCGGGATCACCGGATTGCCGCCGGCCGCGGAGAGCGTGCCGAGTTCGGCCGGGTCCAGTTCGCGGGCGATCCGCGCGGCCGCCGCGGCGACCGCTGCGACGTCGGCGGCGGTGGCGCGGCCGTGACGTTCCGCGGCACGGGTGATCGCCACCTCGACGTCGAGCAGGGCCGTCAGCCATGCGTGATCGGACAGCATCGGCGCGAGCTCCCCGGCCCCGAAGACCGGGTCGAACAGGCTCCCGCGGGTGTGGTCGGACCGTGCCGGCTCGGACAACGCAGGCTCCCGTCTAGATCGAGAAGAACGGTGTCTCGACACCGTTCGGATCGAGGTCCTGAACGTACACCGTCCACTCGTAGCCGTCGCCGGTCTTGTCGGCGACGAGCTTGGCGCGCTGCGACTCGGGTAGGGCCGTCAGTACCGGATCGGTCGCGTGCTCCGCGAGGTCCTCGGGGAAATACATGCGCGTGTACAGGCGGTCCAGCGTGCCGCGGGCGAAGATCCCGACCAGCAGGTGCGGCGCCTGGCCGTCGCCGGAACCCGGCTTGACGGTGTGCACGACGGCCGTTCCCGTCTCGTCGGCGGCGCTGCGGGCGAAGCCCCGGAATCCCGGTGCGCCGTAACGGCCGTCGGTGTCGGCCTGCCACGTCTCGAGCATCGCGTCGGCCACGGGTTCGCGGTGGCCGTCGAGGACCGTGATGCGGACCGTGATGCGGCCGGGAGTGTCTGCGGGGACGACGTTCTCGCCGTCGGTGCCCCAGTCGAGACCGATCTTCCAGTAGGGTCCGACGGTCTGCGACGGTGTCGGGCCGAAGGTGGCGGTGCTCTGGTCGCCGGGGGTGACGGGGTAACGGGGAGCGAAGTCACTCATCGTCGTCCTCCTCGTTCTCGAAGGGGGTGGCCTCGCGGCCGCGCAGCACGATGTCGAAGCGGAACCCGAGGGCCCAGTTGTCGACGGTGGCGTCGTAGTCGAACACGCTGACCATGCGGTGCCGCGCCTCGGCGGGCACCGAGTTGTAGATCGGGTCCTGGAAGAACAGCGGGTCGTCCGGGAAGTACATCTGGGTGACGAGCCGCTGCGTGAACGCCGTGCCGAACAGGGAGAAGTGGATGTGCGCGGGCCGCCACGCGTTGTGGTGGTTGCGCCACGGGTAGGCACCGGGTTTGACGGTGGTGAAGCGGTATTCGCCCTGCGCGTCGGTGACGCAGCGGCCGACTCCGTTGAAGTACGGGTCGAGGGGAGCGGGCCAGCTGTCGTTCACGTGGCGATACCGGCCGGCGGCGTTGGCCTGCCACACCTCGACGAGGGTGTGCGGGACGGGCTTGCCGTCGCTGTCTAGGACGCGACCGTGGACGATGATGCGCTGGCCGGCTGCTTCGCCGCCGTTGGCGAGGGTCAGGTCGGCGTCGCCGTCCTGCACCCGGTCCTCACCGAAGACGGGGCCGGTCAGCTCGCCGAGGCGCTGCGGGATCAGCGTGAGGGGCTGGGCGGGGCGGCGCAGGGCGGTGGTCCGGTAGTCCGGGAAGTCCAGTGGTGGGTGCACGCCCTCGGGGCGGACGAATCGTGGTGGCAGATGAAGCACGGGAACCTCGCGTGTCGAATCGGGAAGGGACGGGGCGACGTGGTGTCAGTTGTCGGGGCCGCCGGTGTACGCCTCGGCGAGGTACTGCCGGCCGTACCGGGAACCGGTGACGGCGGCGAGCTCGCCGAGGGCGCGACGGCGTTCGAACGATGTTGCATCGGAACGGGTATGGAGCATGGAGGTCATCCGGTAGGAGAAGTTCTGCGCCTTCCACACCCGCTGCAGCGCGGTGTCGCTGTAGGCGTCGAGCAGCGCACCCGAACCGGTCGAGAAGAAGGAGTCGAGGGCACGGAACAGCACGCGTACGTCCGCCAGCGCGAGGTTCAGGCCCTTCGCACCGGTGGGCGGGACGGTGTGCCCGGCGTCGCCGGCCAGGAAGAGGTTGCCGTGGCGCATCGGTTCACACACGTAGGACCGGAACGGCAGCACCATCTGCTCGAAGATGCGGCCGCGCTTCAACTCGAGACCGTCGGGGCCGTCGACGCGCCGCTGCAGTTCGTCCCAGATGCGTTCCTCGCTCCAGCTCGAGGCGTCCTCGGCCGGGTCGCACTGGAAGTACATGCGCTGCACCGTCTCGCTGCGCTGACTGATCAGCGCGAAGCCGTATTCCGAACGGGCATAGATCAATTCGGGTGCGCTCGGCGGCGCTTCGGTGAGGATGCCGAACCAGGCGAACGGATACTCGATGAAGTGGTCGGTGCGCACGTCAGCCGGAATCGCCTTGCGGCAGATGCTCTGTGATCCGTCCGCGCCCACGAGGATGCGGCAGTGGATCTCGACCTCGGTGCCGTCGGCCTCGGTGACGCGGATCTTGGGCGTGTCGGTGGTGACGTCGAGAACCTCGGTCTCGCGGACGCCGTAGCGGACGTCGCCGCCGTCACGCTCGCGCGCCGTGGCAAGGTCCACAAAGACCTCGTTCTGCGGGTACAGCCACACCGACTCGCCGACGAGGTCCTGGAAGTCGATGCGGTGGCTGCGCCCGTCGAACCGCAGGTCGATGCCGTCGTGCCGGTGGCCTTCGGACAGGACGCGACCGTTGACGCCGCTGTCGGTCAGCAGCTTCACCGATCCGTGCTCGAGAATGCCCGCGCGGTGGGTGGTGCGGATGGTCTCGCGGTCGCGCTTCTCGACGACGATGTTGTCGATGCCGGCCTTCGCCAGCAGGTGCGAGAGCATCAGCCCGGCCGGACCGCCACCGACGATGCCGACCTGCGTGGTGACGGTCGTTCGGGGTGCGGTCATCGGATTCCTCCAGGGGTGCTCGGATGAACGCAAGTGTGGTGCGCACCTCACCCGAAGCGAACAACTCTTCTCATTGAACGAGAAAATCGGAGGTGGTCGGGGGCTGTTCCCCGGCGGCGCGGGCGATGCCCCGCGCCGCGGCCATGAGCACCGCGATGATCGCCTGCCTCTGCGCGATCCCGGTGGGAACCACCACGCCGAGCGCCGCGAGGGCGTGCCCGGACCGGCCGACGACCGGAACCGAGATGCCCGTGGTGCCCACGTCGAGGACCCCGTCGTAGCTCGCGTAGCCGCGGCGCCGGATCTCCGCCAGATCGCGACGGAAATCCCTTGTGGTGGTGGGAGATCGGAGATTCACCTCGGGGTGGAGTCGTTGATACTCCTCCTGCACGTCGGCGGGGGAGAACGCGAGCATGACCATGCCCATCGACGTGTCGTGTGCCGACATCCGGCCCGCCACCGAAGCCTGGTTGATCACCGACCCGGACGATGAAAGCCGATCGAGCACGAGAACCTCACCGTCGCGCAGCACCGACAGTTGCGTGTGCTGGTGCACGACCGACTGCACATCCTGCAGGAACGGCAGCGCCGCCTCCCGCAGGTCCTTCGCCGGGGAACTGCGCGCGACGAGTTCCCACAGACGCATGCCCAGACGCACCGTGCCGTCCGGTTCCCGCGCGAGGATGCCGTGGTGCACCATCTCGCCGACGAGCCGGTACATCGTCGCCTGCGGGATACCGGACCGGCGGGCCAGGGCGCTGACGGTCAACGCCGGTTGCGCGTCGTCGAAGGATTCGAGGATGCGCACGACGCGGTCGAGAATCGAGTCACCGGACGGCGAATTGGCCATGCCCCGATTATCGGCGCCGCGGCACCTGCGCCCGCGTCAGCCGGGGATCCTGATCGTGATACCGGGGAACACCTCGATCTGCGGCGGCAGGTCGATCGGTACGTCCGGGATGTCCACCGGCGGCGCTTCCAGGGTGATCGGCGGCAGTTCCGGCAACGTCAGCTGCGGCAGCGGGGGAGCGGTCGTCGTCGTCGTTTCGCTGATCCCCGCGTCGGCGGGCACGCCGGCCTGACCGTCGATCGGGTCCGGCCACGGGAAACTCTCGAAGTCGGTGCCCTCGAGCGCACCGTCCATCGTGCCCTTCCAGATGTCCGACGGCAGGCCCGAACCGTAGATGGATCCGCCCCAGCTGTTGACGATCGCCTCGCCGTCCGGGGTACCGACCCACACCGCCGTCGACAGCGACGGCGTGTACCCCACCATCCAGGCGTCCTTGTTCAGGCCGGTGTCCCCGAGCTGGGTCGTGCCGGTCTTCGCCGCCGACGGACGACCCCCGGCCAGCGCGTGACCGCGCGAGTACGCGGCGATCGGCAGCATGGCCTGCGTGACGTTGTCGGCGACCGCCGGATCGAGCCGGAATTCGCCGGGGGAGGCGGGGCGGTCCAGCAGCACGTCACCGTCGGCCGTCTCGACCCGCTGGACGAAGAACGGCTCGTGGAAGGTGCCGGACGCGGCGAGCGTCGCGTAAGCCGAGGCCATGTCGATGACGCGGGACTGGTACTGCCCCAGAACGATTCCGCCCTCCGGCGGGCCGCCCTCGTGACTCAGCGTGGTCCCCTCCACGCCCGGGATGGTCATGGGGATGCCGGCGTCGTGCGCGGCGTCGGCGATCGCCTGCGGGCCGTCGTCCATCGACATCATCAACCGGTAGAAGCTCGTGTTCAGCGACCGCTTGAGGGCCTCGGCGATCGTGCACTTGCCGCACGAGGCGCCCTCGACGTTGCCGATCTCGATGTTGCCGACCTTGAGCGGCGAACTGTCGAAGCGGGCGTTCAGGCCGATGCCCTGCCGCAGAGCCGCGACCAGACCGAACACCTTGAACGACGAACCGGTCTGCAGCGGCGCTTGCGCGAAGTCGAAGCCTGCGCCCTCCTCGCCGCCGTAGTAGGCGCGCACGGCACCGGTGCGCGGGTCGATCGACACCACCGCGGTCCGCAGGCTCTCGTCCTCACCGTCGAGAGTGCTGCGAGCACTGTCGATCGCCGCCTGCTGCGCGACCGGATCGATGGTCGTCGTGATCCGCAGACCCTCGGTGTTCAGCGTCTGCTCGCTGATGCCCGCGGCGGACAGTTCACGCAGCACCTGGTTCTTCACGTGACCTTCCGGTCCGGTCGAATCATTCTGCTGCGCAAGCTGATTCGACGGCACCGTCGGCGGGAACTGCTGCCCGTCACGTTCGCCAGCGTCCAGCACGCCCATCTCGACCATGCCGTCGAGCACGTACGTCCAGCGCGCCTCGATCGCCGGCCGGTTGAACTCCGGGTCCAGCGACGACGGGCTCTGGATGACCCCTGCGAGCACCGCCCCCTCGGACACCGACAGCTCGCCGACGGGCTTGCCGAAGTACGCCTCCGACGCCGCCGCGATGCCGTACGCACCGCGACCGAAATAGATGGTGTTCAGGTAGGCCTGCAGGATCTCGTCCTTCGACGACTGCCGGGCCATCTTGGTGGAGACGACCAGCTCCCGCATCTTGCGGGTGATCGTCCGGTCCGCGCCGACCAGCACGTTCTTCACGTACTGCTGGGTGATCGTCGAACCACCACCGGCGGTTTCCTTGCCCATCACGTTGTCGCGCGCCGCGCGCACGAACCCGGAGATCGAGAAGCCGGGATTGCTGTAGAAGTTGCGGTCCTCCGCGGACAGCACCGCGTTGCGGACGTGCTCGGGCACTTCCTCGATGTCCACCTCGGTGCGATTGCCCTCGGGCGGTACGACCGTGCTGAGCACCGTGGTGCCGTCGGCCGCGTAGATCGTGGCCACCTGATCGTTCTTCATGTCCGACGGACGCGGTACGTCGACCGACATGTATGCCACCGCGAAACCGATGCCGGGCACGATCACCAGGAGCGCCACGACGGCGAGCACCAGGTAACGGACAAGGCGCCACCCCCGTGACTTGGCGGGGGTGGCAGGTCTGGAAGGCGACGACGACGAAGAACTCACACGGGCTACTTTCTGGCGAAATCCGGGCTCGACAGATCATCGCACCCTGTCATCCGTATGGTACGTAGTCCGGGACAACTGTGATCGAAGGCGCACGGGCCGTGTCCCGTGTCTATATGTGGCGCCTCCCACCGCCACAAAGGCACACCGGCGCCTACGGCGCCCTCCGCCAGGCACGGAACGCGAAACCCCACGCGGTCGCGAATCCGAGCAGCACCAGTCCCGGGACGATGCCCGGCGCCGGGGACCACAACTCGGCGACCGCGGCGATCAGCGCCATGACCGTGAACACGGTCAGGAACCCCAGCAGCATCTCGAGCCGCTGCCGCCGGGGGACCCGCCTCACGACTTCACGCCGCCCGCGGTCAGACCCGCGATGATGCGGCGCTGGAAGATCAGCACCATGATCACCAGCGGCACCATCACCAGCGTGCCGCCGGCCATGATCGACGCGTACGGCGTCACGTACGGGTCGGTGCCGGTGAACCGTGCCATCGCGACCGTCACCGGCGCGGTCTTCTCGCTCGACAGCTGCGACATCAGCAGGTACTCGTTCACGGTCGCGATGAACGCCAGGATCGCGGTGGTGAACATCGCCGGCGCGGCGAGCGGCAGCATCACCAACCGGAACGCCTGCCCGCGCGTCGCACCGTCCATCCGGGCCGCCTCCTCGAGTTCCCACGGCAGTTCCGAGAAGAACGAGGTCAACGTGTACACCGTCAGCGGCAGCACGAACGAGATGTTCGGGATGATCAGCGCCTGGTAGCTGCCGATCCAGCCGATGTCGGTGAACAACTGGAACAGCGGCGTCACCAGCGCCACCACCGGGAACATCGACGCACCCAGGATGATGCCGGTGACGAAGTACTTGCCCCGGAAATCGAACCGGGCCAGCGCGTAGGCGGTGAACACACCGAGCAGCAGCGCGACCGCGGTGGTCGCACCGGCGATGATGACGCTGTTGACCAGCGCGCGGGAGAAGTTCACCTTCGCGTCGGGATCGAGGGCGTCGGCGAAGTTCTGCAGCGTCGGGTTCGCGGGCCACAGCGACGTGCTGAACGTCTCGGACGGCTCGCGCAGCGCCGTGACGATCATCCAGTAGCAGGGCGCCAGGCCCCACAGGACGATGAGGATCACCCCGGCATACGTGCCGGCCGAGCGCACCTTCGTGCCTCCGGTACCGGGACTGCTCATCCGACGTCTCCCTTCCGCTGCGCCTCCTGCGTCTGCACGGCGTTGGCACCGAGGAACCGCACCAGCACGAACGCGACCGCGAAGATGAGGAGGAACGTGATCGTCGACAGCGCGGACGCCGAGTTCGCGCCCTGACGCATCTGCTCGACCACCAGCACCGAGATCGTGGAGGTCGCGGGGTTCGAGCCCATCATGATGGCCGGCAGGTCGTACATGCGCAGCGCGTCCATCGTGCGGAACAGGATCGCGACCATCAGCGCCGGCTTGACCAGCGGCAACGTGATCATCTTGAACCGCTGCCACGCGTTCGCGCCGTCGACCTTCGCGGCCTCGTACACCTCCGCCGGGATCATCTGCAGGCCGGCGAGGATCAGCAGCGCCATGAACGGCGCGGTCTTCCACACGTCCGCGACGATGATCGCGAACCGGGCCGGCCACGGATCCGCCGTCCACAGGATGTCCGTGCCGAGCATCTTGTTGGCGATGCCGTCGTTGGCGAAGATGAAGAACCACAACTTCGCGGTGACCGCGGTCGGGATCGCCCACGGCACCAGCACCGACGCGCGGAGCAACCCGCGACCGCGGAACGATTTCGCCATCACGACCGCCATCGCGAAACCGATGACGGTCTCGAGCGAGACGGTGACGACGGTGAAGAAGAACGTGTTGAAGATCGAGCCCCAGAACTGGGAGCCCAGCGTGCCCGGCGGGCACGGAATGCTGCCGGTGGCGGTACCGCAGGACTGGGTGATCCACCGGACGTAGTTCTCGAAACCGACGAAACCGCCCTCGACGAACCGGCCGGTTTCGGGATCGAGTTTCTTCGCGTCGCCGTGCAGCGACATCCAGACGGCCCGCCCGAGCGGGTACAGGATGATGACGGCGAGCACGGCGAGGGACGGCGCCACGAACATCCACGGAGGGATCCGGCGGGGCTGCTTGATCGCGGGCGCGCTCGGCTCCGGAGGTTCGGTCACCCGGTGCCGTCCGTGCACACGGTCGCGGTCGGGACCGAGGTACTCGGTCCCGACCGCGGAATCGTGTGGCGGATCCGCGGGAACCGGTCGGCGGTCTTCGTGACCGGCTTGGACCTGCGGTTCTGCCATAGGTACTGCTCCTAGTGGATCAGTTGCCGGCGGTTTCGATGCCGGCCTTGATGTCGGCGAGCGCCTGCTCGACCGTCTTCTCGTTCCGGATCGCCGCGTACGAGTTGTCGGCGATCGCCTTGGACACGTTCGAGTAGTACGGCGAGGACGGACGCGGCTTCGCGCTCTCGAGCGCCTGCTTCAGCGTCGCGAAGTACGGGTACTGCTCGAGGATCGCCGGGTCGTCGTAGACCTCGGCGAGGACCGGCGCGCCGCCGACCTCGGCGTAGTAGGTCTGCGACTGGCGGGTCTGCATGAACTCGAGGAAGTCACGCGCGGTCGCCGGCGCATCCGAGAACGCGCTGATGCCGACGTTGTAGCCACCGAGGGTGGAGACGCCCGGTCCGTCCACACCGGGGAGCACCGCGATGCCGTAGTTGCCGGCGATCGAGGAGGACTCGCCGTCGGTGTAGAAGCCCGGCCACGTGCGCAGGAACAGGGCCTTGCCGTCGCCGAACGCGGTCTGCGACTCACCTTCGGTGTAGGTCTGCGCGGCCGCCGGGATCGTGCCGTCCGCGAAGCGGTCGACGATGAACTGCAGACCCTCGCTCGTCTTGTCGTCGATCGACGGGGTGAGGCCGTCCTCCGAGACGAAGCTGCCGCCGAAGGCGTTGGCGATCTCGGTGACGTTGACCGTCAGGCCCTCGTAGTCCTTGAACTGGCCGAGGTAGCAGTCGATGCCCGCCTCGACGGCCTTCGGGCACTCCGCCTGCAGTTCCGCCCACGTGGCCGGGGCCTTGTCGACGAGGTCGGTGCGGTAGTACAGGAACGCGGCGTTGGTGTTCTTCGGGGCCGCGAACAGGGTGCCGTTGTAGGTGCCCGACTCGACGGTCGCGGGCAGCAGGCCGTCGGTCGAGATCGCGTAGTCGCCCTCGAGCGGCAGCAGCCAGCCGTTGGCGGCGAACTCGGCGGTGTTGGTGACGTCGACGGCCACGAGGTCGTACTCGTCGCTCTTCGCCTGCATGCGCTGGGCGATGTCGGCGTACTGGTCGTCGGCTTCCTTCGCCAGCGGCTTGAAGGTCACCGTCTCGTCCGGATGCTCGGCATTCCAGTCGGAGATGATGTTCTCGAGCGCCGCGTTCAGGGGGTCCTGACCCTCGACGATGGTGATCGGGCCGCGCCCTTCGCCTGCCGCGGACGCCGAGCCGCTGCTGTCGCTGCTCGAGCTGTCGTCGGACGAGCAGGCCGTCAGGACCAGCAGCGACGCCGCCGATGCAGCGATCGCTGCGCGGCGGACCGCCTTCGTGTTCAGAACCATGGATTACTCCCGTTCGGATTCGGAAAACTCCTCGTCGGCAGCCTGCGGCCACCGACACCGGCACCTACTCTGGCATGCGAGACCGGGAAAAGGGGATATTGCTCCCAACCTGAATCGGTCATGTCCGTTCCCGCAGGCCTCGTCGTCGGCCGTGCTCAGCCGAGCCGGCGACCGTCCTTCGTCGAGAACACATGCACCTGCTCCGGATCGAAGTTCAGGTAGATGCGCTCGCCCTTCTGCGGCGGATTCCGCCAGTCGCCGCGCGCCACGATCTCCTGCGAGCGACCCGCGATGTACGCGCGGCCGTACACATAGGCGTCGGAGCCGAGCTCCTCGACGACGTCGACGTCCATCGCGAGACCGTACTCGGTGATCTGGATGTGCTCGGGACGGATACCGACGACGACCTCGGTCTCGTGGACCTCACCGACGACGTCACGCGGGATCGGCACGTACGTCTCGCCGAGGATCGCGCCGCGGTCGAACACCGGCAGCGTGAACAGGTTCATCGCAGGTGAGCCCATGAATCCGGCGACGAACACGTTCGCGGGCCTGTTGTAGAGCACCCGCGGCGACGCGCACTGCTGCAGGATGCCCTTCTCGAGAACCGCGACCCGGTCACCCATGGTCATGGCCTCGACCTGGTCGTGGGTGACGTACACGGTGGTCGTGCCGAGGCGGCGCTGCAACTGCGCGATCTGCGTGCGGGTCTGCACCCGCAGCTTCGCGTCGAGGTTCGACAGCGGCTCGTCCATGAGGAACACCTGCGGCTGCCGGACGATGGCGCGGCCCATGGCGACGCGCTGACGCTGACCACCGGACAGGGCCTTGGGCTTGCGGTCGAGATACTGCTCGAGGTCGAGCATCTTCGCGACCTCCTCGACCCGCGCGCGGATCTCCGCCTTCGGGGTCTTCGCGAGCTTGAGCGCGAAGCCCATGTTCTCGGCGACCGACATGTGCGGGTACAGGGCGTAGTTCTGGAACACCATCGCGATGTCCCGCTGCTTCGGGTCCTGGCCGGTGACGTCGGTGTCGCCGATGAGGATGCGGCCGCTGTGAACCTGCTCGAGACCGGCGAGCATGCGCAGCGACGTGGACTTGCCGCAACCCGACGGACCGACCAGCACGAGGAACTCCCCGTCCTCGATCTTCAGATCCAATGCGTCGACCGCCGGCGTGGTCGAGCCGGGGAAGAGGCAGGTCGCCTTGTCGAAGGTCACTGAGGCCATGGCACGAGAGAATAGGCGACAAAGCCGAACGCGCCTATTCTCTGTCGGTGAGTTCCGACCGGATGCTGACCCGTATCGGCGGCCTGCTCCGCCAGGCGGAATCGACCGACAACCAGCACGAAGCCGACGCGTTCCTGGCGGCGGCGCAACGTCTAGCGACCGCGTCGTCCGTGGATCTCGCGGTCGCGCGCGCCCACACCGCGTCCCGGGAACGCCGGGCCACGCCGGTGCAGCGGCTCATCACGATCGGGGAGAGCGGGAAGAAGGGGCTGCGCACGTACGCGCAGTTGTTCCTGGCGATCGCCGCCGCCAACGACGTGCAGTGCGACATCACCGCCACCTCCACCGTCATCTATGCGTACGGGTTCGCCGACGACATCGACGTGTGCGAGGCGTTGTACTCGTCGCTGCTGGTGCAGATGGTGCGGGCGTCGGACGCGTACCTGCGCGCGGGCAGCTATCGGGAGGAGACGACGGTGCGCACGGTCGTCGAGCAGCGCGGGGGACGGCGGGTCCGCACGCGGGTGCGCAAGCCGGTCGCCGGGGTGACCGCACGTCTGAACTTCCAGTCGGCGTTCGCGGCGCGGATCGGGGCACGGCTGGCCGAGGCGAAGCAGCAGACCGAGCAGGAAGCGGAGGTCGCGGTGCCGGGCACGGAATTGGTGCTGCGCGACAAGCAGCTCGAGTTGCGCGATTTCTACACCAGCACGTCGCAGGCGCGGGGCAGCTGGCGCGGCAACCGTCCGAGGGCCGCGCACTCGTCGGACGCGCAGCGGGCCGGGGACCGGGCCGGGCGGCGGGCGCGGCTGGGGACGGCGCCGGAGCTGCCGTCCGGGGGCCGGAGGCTGACCCGATGACCCGCGTCCGGGATACGCAGCGGGCGGCGGTGTACGAGGCGGAGTCGCTGGTGCGCCGCATGTTCGACCTCGCCGACGAGCGGGGGATCCGGGAGGTGGAGATCGCCGGGTCTCGTGTGACGCTCCCGGTGGAGCGCCGGTTCGCGTCGATCGAGTCGGTGCAGGCGTATCTGGATGCGGTGCTGGCTCTGAACTGGGTGCGGGAGCGCTGGCCGCGCGCCGCCGTGCGGGTACGGGTGCGGGCGCGCGCCGGGAACACGGCAGCGCACTACGAAAGTGATTCCGCGGTCATCGCACTGCCGGAGCACCGGGCGAACACGGCCTGGGCGTTCCGGGAACTGGTGGTCCTCCACGAACTCGCGCACCATCTGGATCCGTCGGATCCGGACGATCCGGCCGAACCGGCACACGGAGCGGCGTTCGTCGACCGCTTCCTGACGCTGGCGGGCGAGATCATCGGACCCGAGGCGGCGTTCGCGTTGCGCGCGTGCGGATTCGCCGCCTGCGAATGACGGTGGTGAAGTTTTCCGGGCGCGGTCAGGGCATGTCGGGGCGACGGTGCGACCACCGGCGAATCCGCGAGCGTCCCTGATCGGCCGCGTGAATCACCTTGTCCCCCAGCTTCTTCGACTCGGCGACGAAGCGCCGCCGACTGCCCTTGTCCTCGACGCGCCGGTTTCCCGTCCACCGTCCCACCGTCTGCTTCGCCTTTCCGGCGGCAGCCTCGGCGCTGTGCTTGATCCTGTCGGTGAGGTGGGCCATGGTGTGCTCCTGTCCGGCCACGTGCGGTCGTTCGACGCGTCCGGATACCCCCACGACATCCAGAGAAACCGAACACGAACATACCGACCGGTCCGCATCCTAGAGCCGAAGATCAACTCCGGATCGATGTTTCACGAAGTGTGACGCAGGTTACTCCAGTCCCACGTGCAGGCGGACGCCCGCAGAGTTTTCGATCGCCGACTCTCCCCACGGGACGGGTCGCAGCCGAAGGAGATGACCATGAAGGGTGGAGCACGAATTGCCGCGGGGGTCGGCATCGGCTACATGCTCGGACGTACCCACAAGATGCGACTCGCGCTGATGCTCGCGGGGGCGGGATTGAGCGGGCGCCTCCCCGGTACCCCTCAGGAATTGATGAAACGCGGTGTCTCCGCGCTGGGGTCCTCACCTGAACTGAGCAAGATCACCGAATCCGTTCGGGGCGAACTGCTCGGCGCGGCGCGGGCCGCGGCCGTGACCGCAGCGAGCAACCAGATCGACTCGCTCAACGAGCGACTCCAGCAGGGTGGGGGTTTGCTACGCAGCAAGAGGAGTACCAAGTCGGAGGACGAGGACTACGAGGAACCCCAGGACGAATACGACGAGGACGAGCAGGGAGCCTACGAGGACGAGCCCACCGACGAGGAGGAAACCTCGGAGGAGGACACCGGAGACGAAGGCACGGGCGAAGAGGCCTCCGGCGAAGAGGATACGGAGGATGCCGAGGCCGAGGAGGAGCGGAAGCCCGCGAAGAAGCGGCCCCCGGCCCGGCGCCGGACATCCGAGAGCGCCTCGTCGACACGATCACGATCCGCTCCCCGCCGGAAGAAGTCCGATGAGGACGACGAACAAGCACCCAAGCCACGCCGCCGAAGCTCCCGGACCGAGAGTTCGGCATCCGGGCGCGCCCCCGTGCGACGTACGAGGAGCTGAGTCCCATGACCAAGGCACTGTCCGATACCACCCGGAAGGTGGGTAAGGCCGCGACCGGCGCGGCAGGAAAAGTCGGCAAGACCGCAACCGGTGCCACGGGCCGAGCCGGCAAGGCCGCGACCGGGACGGCGCAGAAGGCGGCCGGCGCGGCCTCGCCGACCGGACATCTGCAGAACGCGCTGCAGACCCTCGCCGGAACCGTCACCGAACGGGCCGTGGACACCGTCACCGACAAGATCACCGGAACGGCCGGGCGACTGCACGACTATGCCGAAGGCACCGGCAACACCGGTCTGCTGTCGGCGCTGACCGGCGTCGATAAGCTCTCGGAGGGCGCTTCACCGCTCAAGGCCGCCATGAGCGCCGGTTTCGAGGGCGTCAAGGGCACGGCCAAACAGAAGTTCCAGGACGTGAAGGAGTCCTTCGGCGGCGGTGGTGGCCGGAAAGGCTCGGGCGGCAAGAAGATCAAGCTCACCAACATCGTCGAGCAGATCGACGTCGGGGTGCCCGTCCGGCTCGCCTACGACCAGTGGACCCAGTTCGCCGACTGGCCGAAGTTCATGAAGAAGGTCGAGCAGGTCGAGCAGGCCGCCGACGAGAAACTGCAGTGGACCGGCAAGGTCTTCTGGTCGCGCCGGAACTGGGAGTCGACGATTCTCGAACAGGTTCCGTTCGAACGGATCGTGTGGCGTTCCAAGGGCGGCAAGGGTTACATCGACGGCGCGGTGACCTTCCACGAGATCACCGAGAACCTCACCCGGATCGTTCTGGTACTGGAGTACCACCCCCGCGGTCTGTTCGAGAAGACCGCCAATCTCTGGCGTGCCGTGGGACGGCGATCCAGACTGGAACTCAAGCACTTCCAGCGTCACGTCATGACCGAGAGCATCCTGCATCCCGACGACATCGAGGGATGGCACGGCGAGATCCACGAAAGCAAGGTGGTCAAGGACGACGAGACCGCCCGCCGCGAGGAGCAGGAGGAGCAGGAAGAGGACGAAGGGTACGACGAGCAGGACGAATCTGCCGAGGAGCCCGAAGAAGGCGAAGAAGAGGAGCCCGAGGACGAGGAGCCCGAGGACGAATACGACGAGGACGAGTACGACGACGAACTCGAGGACGAAGAGCCCGACGAAGAGGAGCCCGAAGAGGAGCCCGAACCCGAAGAGGAGCCCGAAGAGGAAGAAGCAGAGGAAGAACCGCCTGCTCGCCGTAGGGCCCCCGCGCGAAGCAGGGCACGGTCCACGGCCGGCACGAACCGAGGAGCCAGGAAATGACCATCCAACCCGCCGGTGGCGGTGGCGGCGGTGGCGGCGGGATGGCACGCCCGAACTCGTCCGGTCTCGCCGAAGTCATCGACACCATCCTCGACAAGGGCCTCGTGATCGACGCGTTCGTGCGGGTCTCCCTCGTCGGCATCGAACTCGTGACGATCGACGCCCGCGTCGTGGTCGCCAGCGTCGACACCTACCTGCGTTTCGCCGAAGCGGTGAACCGTCTGGAGATCTCCGACAGTGAACCGAAGGGTCTGCCCGATCTCGTCGGTGACATCACCTCGGGCGGTGCGAAACACAAGACCAAGGGAGCACTGGAAGCAGCTACCGAGAAGGTCTCCGATTTCCTCGGAGACGTCGACGAGAAGCGGCAGCGCGCATCGCGCGGATCGAAGAGAGGGGAGTAGCGATGACCGACACGACCGCGGATGAACGTACGCCGGAGGAGCAGGGCGTCACCGGCAGCACGGGCATCTACGTCTACGGCATCGTCCCGGCCGACGTGGAAGCGGAATCGCATGCCACCGGCGTGGGCGACCCCCCGAGCAACGTCTCGGTCGTACGCAGCGGCGAAATCGCTGCGCTGGTCAGCGAGATACCGGTCGACCGGCCCCTCGGCACGCCCGACGACCTCAAGGCCCATGCGGAACTGTTGGACGGGACCGCCGCCGTGGCACCGGTGTTGCCGCTCCGGTTCGGGGCGGTGCTGTCGGACGAGGACGCGGTGTCCGAGGAACTGCTCGACGCCCATCGCGACGAGTTCGAAGCGGCGCTGAACGAACTCGAGGGCAAGGCGCAGTTCGTCGTCAAAGCACGCTACGACGAAAGAGCGGTGCTCAGTGAGATTCTCGAGGAGAACGCCGACGCGGCGCGCTTGCGCGAGGAGATCCGCGACAAGCCCGAGGACGCGACCCGCGATGCGCGAATGATGCTCGGCGAGATCATCAACCAATCGATCGAAGCCAAGCGCAACGAGGACACCCAGCGGGTCGTCGACGCGCTCGAGGACCTCGAGCCGATGGTCAACGTCCGCCAGCCGACACACGACGAGGACGCTGCGCACGTGGCGATCCTCATCGAATTGTCCCGACAGGGAGACCTCGAGGACATCGTGCGTTCCCTCGCGGAAGAATGGGAGGGCCGGGCGAAGATGGACCTGCTCGGTCCGATGGCGGCCTACGATTTCGTGATGAAACGAGAACCGGAGGGCTGAGCCGTGGGACTGATCTCGTCCGTCCTCACACTGCCGATCGCACCGATCCGGGCAGTGCTGTGGCTCGGCGAACTCATCCAGGACCAGGTCGAGCAGCAACTGCACGACCCCGCCACCATCCGCCGGGAACTCGAGGAGATCGATGAGGCGGCCGCCGCCGGCCGCCTCACCGAAGACGAGAAGGCCGCGGCGCAGCAGGCCGTCCTCAACCGGATGATCCGGCCGGATACCGGCGCCCCGCCGATCTAGGAAGGGGACCACGATGGCCGGACGTACGACCCGCAAGGACAGCGGCAGTTCCGAGCCTGAGCCTCTGCCCCCGTTGTCCGCGGCGGAGGTGGCGCGGATCGCGATCGAGCATCTCTCCGAACTGACGACGAAGGAGCCGCAGGGCGCCACGTCGGTGGAGCCGACCGACGACGGGTGGACGGTCGAGATCGAAGTGATCGAGGACCGGCGCATCCCATCCACGGCGGACATGCTCGCGCTGTACGAGGTCGAGCTGGATCCGGACGGGAACCTGTTGGCCTACAGGAGAACCAAACGCTACGGACGAGGCAGCACCGACCTGGGCCGAGGAGGAGCGAGATGACCGTGGTGGGTGGCGGCTCGTCGTCCCCGCAGCCCTACGACGGCGGGCACCAGTCGACGAATCTCGGTGACATCCTCGAGCGGGTCCTGGACAAGGGCCTGGTGATCGCCGGGGACATCCAGGTGAATCTGCTCGACATCGAACTGCTCACCATCAAGCTGCGCCTGGTGATCGCGTCGCTGGAGACGGCGAAGGCCGTGGGCATCGACTGGTGGGAGACCGACCCGTGGCTCAGCAGCAAGGGCAAACGAGCGGAAATCGAAGGCGCACAACAGGATCTCGAAGTCGAGAACCGGAAGCTGCGGGACCGCATCGCGGAACTCGAGGCCGCACGGAGGGAACCGGTCGCCGAACCGCTCGAGGTCGAGGATGCCGAATTCGAGGACGACGAGGTGACCGACGATGACCGCTGATCACGGCGTGTGGGTGTACGCGGTGACGGGTGCGGACCTGCCGGACGAAGCCGTCTCCGTCGTGACGGGGGTTGCTCGTGAGCCGGTCCGCGCCGTGTCCGCCGCCGGACTGACCGCCGTCGTCGGCACGGTGCCGCTCGGTGAGTTCGGGGAAGAGGCGTTGCGCAGCAACCTGGAGAATCTCGAATGGCTCGAGACGGTGGCGCGCACGCACGATGCCGTCGTGTCCGCCGTGGTGCGGTGGGCTCCGGCGATTCCTTTGCGGTTGGCCACCGTGTATCTCGACGACGCGCGCGTCTGCGACGTGCTCGAGGCGCGCCGGGCGGACTTCGACGCGGCGCTCACCCTCGTCGCGGGACGTACCGAATGGGGTGTGAAGGCGTACGCGGACGTGGACGCGATCGCCGCCGGCGCGGTGGAAACCGCGGGATCCGGAGCCGAGAAGGGAACCGGCACAGCCTATCTGCTGCGGCGTAAGGCGCAGCTGTCCGCGCGGGAGGACGCCGAACGCGCCGCAGCGGACCGCGCCGACACCCTCCATGCGTTGCTGCTGCAGCACTCGGCCGCAGGGCGCCGGCAACCGCCGACCGATCCGACGCTGAGCGGCCGGCGGGACCGGATGGTGCTCAACGGCACCTACCTCGTGGACGACGCGCGTAGCGACGAGTTCGCCGAAGCGGTCGCGGCGGCGCGCACCCAGTTCGACGGGCTCGAGCTGGAACTCACGGGTCCGTGGCCCCCGTACTCCTTCGCGGGTGTGGACCGGGGGAACCCGTGAGCGAGGTACCCGAGGAGCGTCGGATCGCGCTCGTCGACCTGCTCGACCGGGTGCTGGCCGGGGGTGTCGTCATCGTCGGCGACGTGGTGCTCTCGGTCGCCGACGTGGACATGGTCCGCATCTCGTTGCGCACCCTGATCTCGTCGGTCCGTGCCATCGCCGAGGACCAGGGGATCGAACAGCAGGGAATCGAACAGCAGGGGATCGAGGGTCCGTGACCGAATTCGGCGGGCTGCCACCGCGTATCGACTCCGACCCCGAATCCGTGGAGCGGGGTCTGGTCACCCTGGTGCTGACCCTCGTCGAGCTCCTCCGCCAGTTGATGGAACGGCAGGCACTGCGACGGGTCGACCAGGGCGACCTCAGCGACGAGCAGATCGAACGCATCGGCACCACGCTGATGCTGCTCGAGCAGCGCATGGACGAGCTGCGCGAGCATTTCGGCCTGACGCCCGAAGATCTCAACATCGATCTCGGGCCGCTCGGTCCCCTGCTGCCGCCACCCTGACCTTCGATCAGTCTCCGGTGACGTCGACCCGCTCGTGCTCGGCGACCGCCCCGGCCAGGACCCGCAGGTGGTCCTCGGTGCTGCCGAGGGTGTGTTCGATCGCGGTCAGCCTGCTGACGTAGTGCCCGACCGGATATTCGGCGGTCATGCCGATACCGCCGTGCATCTGGATCGCTTCCTGCCCGATGCTGCGGGCGGACCTGCCGACCTGCAGCTTGGCCCGGGAGGCGATGGTCGGGTCGACGATGCCGTCGGACAGCGCCATCGTCGCGTACAGGCTCAGGCTCGTGGCGAGTTCGAGCAGCACGTACATGTCGGCGGCGCGGTGAGTCAGTGCCTGGAAGCGGGCGATGGGTGCACCGAACTGCTTGCGCTGCTTCAGGTATTCGGTCGTCAGTCGCAGAGTTTCCTGCATCGCGCCGACCGCTTCGGCGCACAGCGCGGCCTGCGCACGTACCTGCGCGGCGACGATCGCGTCGGTCGCATCGGTGACATCGACACCGAGCGGTTCGGCGGTGACGCCCTCGAGTGCGAGCTGGGCGCCGCGGCGTTCGTCGTGGGTGCGGTACGCGGTGCGGGTCAGGCCCTCGGCGGACGCATCAACGAGGAACAATCCGGTTCCGCCCTCGGGCAGGGTCGCCGACACCACGAACTTGTCGGCGCAATCACCGTGCAGCACAGGGTTCTTGCGACCCGTGAGGGTCCAGATGTCACCGCTGCGGGTCGCGACGGTCCGCACGTCCGTGAACGGCCAGCGGCTACCCGGCTCGTCGTGCGCGAACGCGAGCAGCAGTTCGCCTTCGCCGACACGCGGCAGGATCGCGGCGCGCTGCTCGTCGCTCCCGACCTCGGCGACGAGCCCACCGGGCGTGTACACCGCGTCGAGCAGGGGTTCCGGCGCGAGCGACCGACCGATCTCGGTCATCACGGCCATCGTTTCGACCGGTCCGGCGCCCATACCGCCGTGTTCCTCGGGGAAGGGCAGACCGAGCAGTCCGAGTTCGGCGAACTGCCGCCACACCTCGGGGTTCCAGCCGCGGTCGGTCGCGGTGATCGCGTTACGGGTTTCCGCGTCGTACACCCCGGACAGCAGGTCGCGGGTGGTCTTGCGGAGCAGATCCTGTTCGGTGTCGAGTTCGAAATTCATGGTGGCTGCTCACAATCCGAGAATGGAGGAGGCGATGATCTGACGCTGGACCTCGCTCGATCCGCTGTAGATCGAGACCTTGCGGTTGTTGAGGTAGACCGGGGCTGAGCGTTGTGCCCAGTCGGGGGAGTCGATGTCGTCGGCACCGACGGGCAGCGAATCGGGGCCGGCGATGTCGGTGAGCAACTCGGTCGCGGCCTGCTGCAGCTCCGAGCCGCGCAGCTTCAGCAGCGACGACGCCGGATTCGGCTTTCCGTCGGCGGAACTCGCGACGACGCGCAGCTGGGTCAATTCCAGTGCCAGCAGCTCGTTTTCGAGTTCGGCGACGCGCGCGGCGAACAGCGGGTCGTCGAGCAGCGACCCGGATCCGAGGCGGACCTGGGCGGCGAGTTTCTTGGCGCGTGCGATGCGAACCTTGGTGGCACCGACGCGCGCGACCCCGGTGCGTTCGTTGCCGAGCAGGAACTTCGCGTAGCTCCAGCCGGCGTTCTCCTCGCCGACGAGGTTCTCGGCCGGGACGCGCACGTCCTCGAAGAACACCTCGTTGACCTCGTAGCCACCGTCGATCAGCTTGATGGGGCGCACCGTGACGCCGGGCGTCTTCATGTCGATGAGCAGGAACGAGATACCGGCCTGCCGTTTCGGTGCGTTCGGATCGGTGCGGACGAGCGCGAAGATCCAGTCGGCGTGCTGCGCAAGCGTGGTCCAGGTCTTCTGCCCGTTGACGATGTAGTCGTCGCCGTCGCGGACCGCGCGGGTCTTGAGGGACGCCAGGTCGGAGCCGGCTTCGGGTTCGGAGAAGCCCTGGCACCACCAGATGTCGAGATTCGCGGTCGCCGGGAGGAAACGTTCCTTGAGCTCCTGGGAGCCGAATTCGGCGATGACGGGACCGACCATCGCGGTGTTGAACGGCAGCGGGTCGGGGACGGACGCGAGTTGCAGTTCGTCGAGCCACAGGTGCCGCTGGACCGAGGTCCAGTCCTTGCCGCCCCATTCGACGGGCCAGTGCGGCACGGCGAGGCCGTGCGCGTTGAGGATCCGCTGGCTGGTGACGATGTCGTTGCGGCCGAGCGGGCGGCCTGCGGCCACGCGTTCGCGGAGCTCGGCGGGGATCTCGGTGGTGAAGAACGTGCGCAGTTCGTCGCGGAATGCGAGTTCCTCGTCGGTGAGCGTCAGATTCATGATGGCCTTCCGTCCCGGTGATGGACGCGGACACGCGGCGGCTCCGCGTCGCCCCGACGATAAACCGTACACTGTTAGGACGTCCAGGTCCCCGCTTCGAGGAGGATGCCGATGGCCCGGCCCCGGACACCGCTGCTGAGCCGGCAGCTGATCCGCGACACCACCCTGCGCATGATCGACGAGCACGGCCTCGGGGACGTCTCGATGCGCCGGATCGCCACCGAACTCGGAGTCCGCGCGCCCTCGCTCTACACGCACTACCCGACCAAGGACGCGCTGCTCGACGACATCGGCAACCTCATCGCCGACGACGTCGACGTCTCGGGTTTCGAAACGGGCGACTGGCGACAGGCGCTGCGCACGTGGGCCCGCTCGTACCGGGCGGCGCTGGCCGCGCATCCCAACATGGTTCCGTACCTCGCCTCGAGTCCCGGCACACGTCCGGGTGCTCTCGACCGGGCGGATGCCGTGCACGGCGGTCTGACCCGCGCGGGCTGGCCACCCCGCACCGCCACCCTCATCGGCGCGTCCGTGAAGTACATCGTGCTCGGCGCCGCGATCGCGTCGTTCGCCGGCGGATTCCGCGGCGACCGCGACACCTACGACGACCGCTACCCGCATCTGTCGGACGCGCACCGCCTCGCCGAGCGCGCCGCGGAGATCGATCACGACAGCTTCGAGCTCGCGCTCGAGACGTTCCTCGTGGGACTCGAGCCGCAGTTCGCCGCGCTCGGCGGCAGCCGCTGATCCGGTTTCGGATGCAGGAGGCGATCGGTGGTCCTACCGTGGTTTCCATGACGCGCCCCATCCGCATCGGACTCCAACTCCAGCCCCAGCACCAGCCCGACTACGGCGTCATCCGCGACACAGTCCTGCGCGCCGAGGACGCCGGCGTCGACATCGTGTTCAACTGGGACCACTTCTATCCGCTCACCGGCGACCCCGACGGTGCTCACTTCGAGTGCTGGACGATGCTCGGCGCCTGGGCCGAGCAGACCGAACGCGTCGAGTTCGGCGCACTCGTCACGTGTGGCGGTTACCGCAACCCGGATCTACTGGCCGACATGGCCCGCACCGTCGACCACATCAGCGGCGGGCGGCTGATTCTCGGCATCGGGGCGGGCTGGTTCGAGAAGGACTACACGGAGTACGGCTACGACTTCGGGACCAAGGGTTCGCGGCTGGCTCTGCTCGCCGAGTATCTGCCGCGCATCACCGCGCGGCTCGGCAAGCTGAATCCGGCCCCGACGCGCCATATCCCGATCCTCATCGGCGGTGGGGGCCCGCGGAAGACACTGCCGCTCGTCGCGAAGTACAGCAACATCTGGCACAGCTTCGGTGACCTCGGCACCCACGTCGAGAAGTGGGGAATCGTCGAGAAGAGGTGCGCCGAGATCGGCCGGCACGCGTCGGAGATCGAACGGTCCGTGCCGTGGCCCGGCGTCGACCAGGCCGCCGCGTACGCGGATGCGGGGGTCACGCTGTTCACCGTCGGCGCCAGCGGTCCCGACTACGATCTGGCGCCGCTGATCGAGGCCATCGGGTGGCGTGACGAGAACTCGCCGCCGCCGCTGTCCGGTCTCGCCTGACCCGTCACGCCGCTACTGTCGGGGTCATGACACGACAGGTGAGTGTGTGGGGTGGACATTTCTGGCTGAGCGGGAAGACCCGGGAGGCGGCGCTGGACGCGGCGCGCGAACTCGACGAACTGGGGTATTCGAGGCTGTGGACGTCCGGCGGATTCGGGGACGGCGTTCCGTCGATCTACGGCGAAGTACTGGATGCGACAACACGTCTCGGTGTCGCCAGCGGCATCCTGAGCATCTGGCACGCCGAGCCGGCGACCACCGCCGAAACCGTCCGCGGGTTCGAGGAGAACCATCCGGGCCGTTTCCTGCTGGGCCTCGGCACGAGCCACGCGCCGGTGGTCGAGGCCAAGGGCGCGAACACCTACGCCAAGCCGTACAGCCGGATGGTCGAGTACCTCGATGCCCTGGATGCCGAGGGGTTGCCGGCGGAGCGTCGGGTGCTGGCCGCCCTCGGCCCGCGCATGCTCACCCTGTCCGCCGAGCGGTCCGCGGGTGCGCACCCCTACTTCGTTCCTGCCGAGCACACGGCGCAGGCGCGGGAGCTCCTCGGTGACGGCCCCCTGCTGGCCCCGGAGGTCGCGGTGGTGCTCGAGCGCGACGAGGACACCGCCCGCGCGATCGCGCACGAGTACATGCGCGGCTACCTGGCGCTGCCGAACTACTCGAACAACCTTCGTCGCCTCGGCTACGGCGACGACGACCTGGCCGGGGTCGGCAGCGACCGACTCCTGGATGCGCTGATTCCGTGGGGTGATCTCGACACCGTGGTCGCGGGGATCGAGAAGCACTACGAGGCCGGGGCCGACGAGGTCGCGATCCAGGTGCTCACCGGCGACCCGTTCACGTTCGCGAGTTCCGCGTATCGGGAGCTGGCGGGGGCACTTATGTAGGCGGAACCGGTGTGCCTTTGCGGCGGTCCCTGCCGCCACAAAGGCACACGGGCGGAGCCTTGCCTCCTGACCCGTCACTCTGTTAACTGTAGTTGTGGTCGCCGTTCGCCCAGAACGACCGCCTCGTCGACCCAGGGAAGAGACGTCATGGACATCGAAGTACTCGGACGCGTACTGACCACGCTGCCGGAGAACGACGACCACCCGTACCGCACCGGCCCGTGGCGGCCGCAGCACACCGAGTGGCGCGCCGACGACCTCACCGTCGTCGGCGAACTTCCGTCCGACCTCGACGGCGTCTACCTGCGCAACACCGAGAACCCGGCGCATCCCGCACTCGAGGGTCTCTACCATCCGTTCGACGGCGACGGCATGATCCACACCGTCGGATTCCGCGACGGAAAAGCGTTCTACCGCAACCGATTCGTCCGTACCGACGGCTTTCTCGCCGAACAGGAGGCCGGAGGCCCGCTGTGGGCCGGCATCGCCGAGCGGCCCGAGAACTCGATCCGGCAGGACGGCTGGGGCGCGCGCGGTCGCATGAAAGACGGCTCGAGCACCGACATCACCGTGCACAACGGGGTCGCGCTGTCGAGTTTCTGGCAGTGCGGTGAGCTGTACCGGCTGGATCCGACCACGCTCGAGACGCTCGGAAAGTCCACGTGGCACGGCGATTTCCCGTCCACGGGTGTCTCCGCGCACCCGAAGGTCGACGAGCGGACCGGCGAGATGCTGTTCTTCGACTACACCACCGACGCGCCCTACATGCACTACGGCGTCGTCGACGCACAGGACCGCCTGGTGCACTACGTCGACGTGGAACTGCCCGGTCCGCGCCTTCCGCACGACATGGCCTTCACCGAGAACTACGCGATCCTCAACGACTGCCCGCTGTTCTGGCTGCCGCAACTCCTCGAACGCGGCCGGTACGTCCCGAAGTACCACCCGGACATGCCGATGCGGCTCGGGGTGATCCCGCGCCGCGGCAACTCCGACGAGATCGTGTGGTTCGACGCCGACCCCACCTACGTCCTGCACTGGACCAATGCCTACGAGAGCGGCGACGAGATCGTCCTCGAGGGCTTCCACCAGAGCGACCCCGAACCGGCCGACGACGGAAACGGCAACATCTACAAGCGTCTGTTCCGGTCCCTCGCCCTCGACCGCATGGGCACCCACCTGCACCGGTGGCGGCTGAACCTGCGCACCGGGCAGGTGAAGGAGGAACGGCTCTCCGAGTCGATCACCGAATTCGGAATGATCAACCCGCACCACGCGGGAGTACAGCACCGCTACACCTACGCGGCGACGGGCGTGCCCGGCTGGTTCCTGTTCGACGGCCTCGTCAAGCACGACGTGCTCACCGGCAACGAGGAGCACTACGCGTTCGGCGACGGCGTGTTCGGCAGTGAAACCGTGATGGCGCCCCGTACCGGGTCGACGTCCGAGGACGACGGCTACCTCGTCACCCTCGTCACCGACATGAACGAGGACCGCTCCGAATGCCTCGTGTTCGATGCGCAGAACGTCGCCGACGGTCCCGTCGCGCGGATGCAACTGCCTGAGCGGATCTCGAGCGGCACGCATTCGACATGGGCCGCCGGATCGTCGCTCCCCGGCTGGCGTGAGGACGACCGGCCGGGCAGCACGATCGGCTTGTAGGCTGCCCCGGTGCCCGGCACCACCACGTTCACCACGCTCGAACCGGGCGGCGACAACGCGCTCGCGGTGACCCTCGGGATCCTCGGCGACGAATGGAACCTGTGGATCCTCCGCTCGGCACTGCTCGGCGCACGCCGGTACGGCGACTGGATCGCACGCGGTCCCATCTCCCACGCGGTGCTGACCGCGCGGCTGGGCCGGCTCACCGAGGCCGGGCTGTTCGAGAAGGTCGCCTACCAGCAGCAACCGGTACGCCACGAGTACGTGCTCACCGCGCGCGGACGCAGCGTGTGGACCGTGCTCGTGAGCATGTGGGCGTGGGAGCAGCGCTGGTCGGCCGATGCGGAAGCGCGTCTGCCGCGTCGGCGCCACACCGTGTGCGGGCAGCGGTTCGTGCCGCGGCTCGTCTGCGCCGCGTGCGGGGCCCCGGCCGACGCGCACGACGTGAGCGTGCGGACCGGACCGAGCGGCGAGTGGTCGCGGTGTGTGCCCGCCGCGGCCGGTCGTCGTCGCTCCGGGCGTGCGGCCCGCACCCCGGACATCGTCCCGCACACCATGGAACTGGTCGGCAACCGCTGGTCGGCGGCATTGCTGGGCTCCGCGCACCGCGGCGCCACCCGATTCGGGGAATTCGCCGAGCAGATGGGGGCACCGCCGGCGGTCGTCACCGATCGGCTCCGGCGGTTCACCGAACTCGACGTGCTCGCGCCGCGCCCGCATCCCGGCCGGGCCGATTGGGTGACCTATCACCTCACCGACAAGGGCCTGGCGTTCTTCCCCGTCATCGCGTGCATGATCGCGTGGGGACAACGCTGGTTCCACGCGCCCGAGGGTCCCGCGCTCGAAACGGTGCACCTGGGATGCGGGGCGCCGTTCCTGCCGAGACTCGTCTGCGACCGGTGCGACGGCACCCTGCACGCGG
Source organism: Rhodococcus sp. NPDC003382 (assembly GCF_053589135.1). Lineage (NCBI taxonomy): Bacteria > Bacillati > Actinomycetota > Actinomycetes > Mycobacteriales > Nocardiaceae > Rhodococcus > Rhodococcus sp. NPDC003382. The sequence goes on along the minus strand of NZ_JBSFRH010000007.1, from coordinate 28,672 downwards.
CGACCATCGCGATCGAGGATGTACCCGACGCGAACGGGTAGGGACCGACAGCTCCGTCTTCCGACCCCCGTTTTCCGAGCGCGCGGCCCCGTTCTTCCGAGCGAATGTATCGCTCGTCTCCTTCAATCGACCGAATGTACCGCTCGCTCGGAGAAAGACGGGGGTGCGCAAGGACGGCGGGTCGGCTCAGCCGAAGTCGACCTGCCGGTGTTTGTTCGCCAGTGCCACCACCATGCCGGCGCCGAACGGGCCGCGGCTGTCGAACAGCACCGAGGTGCCGACAGCGACACCGTCCTCGCCGATGTGGTGATCGGCCTCGACTCCGACCTCCTCACCGAGCGGCAGCCGCGACAGGGTCAGGGTGAGGTCGGCGTTGATGTATCCGACGCCCTGCTCGCTCCAGTTGGTGACCAGGCTCGTGCCCTCGCCGACGATCGCGGTCCGCACGAACGGGGACATCCTCTCGCCGAGGATCACCGGAAATTGTCTGGCCCACATGCGTTTACGGCTCGAATTCTGATGCTCGGACCGTATCTGCGACCAACCCTCCGGGTGGTCGTCGCTGCCGAACCAGGTCGGCACGAATCCGGTCTCCGGGTCATCCGTGCGACTCTGCGGCGGCGCCGGATGTTCGTCGCGGGTCCATACCGTTCCGGGCGGCTGTTCCGACGGACGGAGATACACGACGGTCGCGCGCGCGACCACGTCACCGTTCTGCAGCATCTGTGCGTCGGCCACCCGGATGCGGTTGCCGTCGCGCACGAGGGTCGTCTCGACCGTCACGGGATCGGTGCGCACCGGTTTGAACAGATCGACGGTGAGCCGCGACGGCACCCAGTTCTCCACCGCATGCCGGTTCTCGAGTTCCCGGGCGAACAGCCCGCACACGCACGGACCGAGCAGCATGTCCGACGACCAGGGACTGGTCGCCAACTCGGTCGGCACGAACCGGCCGTCGACCTCCGTGAAATATCCGCGTTCGGTACGTCCCATGCTCCGCATTCTCCGGACCGGTCGTGCGAGAGGTCACGGCGGGTCCGTGGACCGTGCGGTCCGACAGTGTCGAATGTTCCCGTTCAACCCGTGCTCGTCGGTCTAGGCTCCGAACATGGTCGGATCGGCGAGGAAACTCCGCACCGCGTTCGCGATACTGCTGACGATGCTGCTGGCGCTCGTGCTGACATCGTGCAGCTCGTCGGGCGACGACGCCTCCGGAACCCGCGACCTGTGTTCGCCCCCGGGAATCGAGTCCGCGTCGGCCGCGCCGACGAACCTGGCGCAGGGCGCGACGGAAGCGGAGGACCGCTACACCACCCCGGACGTGGTGCCGCTCGAAAGCATCGACACGTCGCGGCTGGGGCTCATCACCCCGGGTGTCCTGACCGTCGGCACGCTGTCCGACGCCCCGCCGAGCATCTGCGTGAACTCCGAGGGTGTGTTCACCGGCTACGACAACGAGGTTCTGAAGGCCATCGGGGAGAAGCTCGGACTCGAGGTGCAGTTCGTCGGCACCGAGTTCGCGGGGCTCCTCGCGCAGGTCGCCGGGCGCCGCTTCGACGTCGGCTCGTCGTCGATCACCACGACGGACGAGCGCCGCAATCTCGTCGGGTTCACCAACGGCTACGACTTCGGCTATTTCTCACTCGTGGTGCCCAACGGCAGCCCGATCACCGGGTTCTCGGATCTGAACGCTTCCACCCGTATCGGCGTCGTCCAGGGGACCGTGCAGGACGACTACGTCGTCAACACCCTGAAGCTCGATCCGGTCAAGTTCCCGGACTACAACACCGCGTACGCGAATCTGAAGACCGGCCAGATCGACGCGTGGGTCGCGCCGTCGCAGCAGGCCGAAGGGGCCATCGCACCGGGTGACCCCACGTCCATTGTGGAGAACACGTTCAGTGTCAACAACTTCGTGGGCTGGGCGGTCGCGAAGGAGAACCAGCCGCTGATCGACGCGCTGAACTCCGGTCTGGACGCGGTGATCGCCGACGGCACGTGGGCCGAGCTGTACACCGAATGGGTGCCGCGCGAGCTGCCCGAGGGATGGAAGCCCGGCAGCAAGGCCGCACCCGAACCGGAACTGCCCGACTTCGCGGCGCTCGCCGCCCAGACGGGCACCGAACCGGCGGGCACGCCCGCCGCCGAGCAGAAGTCGACGCTGACGCAGCTGCGCGAGACCTTCTTCGACTGGGGGCTGTATCAGAAAGCGTTCCCGGATCTGTTGAAGACCGGCCTGCCGAACACCCTGATCCTGGCGCTGACCTCCGGGATCGCCGGCACGATCCTGGGCATGCTGCTGGCGGTCGCCGGGATCTCCCGTACCCGCTGGCTGCGCTGGCCCGCCCGCGTCTACACCGACATCTTCCGGGGACTGCCCGCCGTCGTGATCATCCTGCTCGTCGGCCTCGGGGTGGGACCGGTCGTGCAGGGCCTCACCGGCAACAATCCGTACTGGCTCGGCGCGGCGGCGCTGGCGCTGCTGGCCGCCGCATACATCGGCGAGATCTTCCGCTCCGGCATCCAGTCGGTCGAGGCCGGGCAGATGGAAGCTGCGCGAGCACTGGGCTTCAGTTACCGGCGGTCGATGTCGCTGGTGGTGGTGCCGCAGGGTGTCCGCCGCGTGCTGCCCGCGCTCATGAATCAGTTCATCGCCCTCATCAAGGACTCGTCGCTGATCTACTTCCTCGGCCTGCTCGCGACGCAACGTGAGCTGTTCGCGGTCGGCCGCGACCTCAACGCCCAGACCGGCAACCTGTCGCCGCTCGTCGCCGCCGGTCTGTTCTATCTGATTCTGACGGTGCCGCTGACGCACCTGGTGAACTACATCGACCATCGGCTGCGCGTCGGCCGGAAGGAAGTCACGCTCGACCCGCTCGAGCAGGACCTCGTCGTGGAGAGAGGCTGAGAACGACCATGACCGCTCCGACTCTCGAGGGTGTCTCGCTGACCGGCACGGGGCTGCACCTGGCGTTCGGATCCAACAAGGTGCTGCGCGGCGTCGACCTGCACGTCGACGCGGGGAAGACCGTCACCGTGATCGGGCCGTCCGGATCCGGCAAGTCGACGTTGCTGCGCGTGCTCAACCGCCTGTACGAACCCGACGCCGGCGACGTGCTGCTCGACGGGAAGTCGGTGCTGAAGGACAACCCCGACGCGCTGCGTCAGCGCATCGGCATGGTGTTCCAGCACTTCAATCTGTTCCCGCACAAGACGGTCATCGAGAACATCGCGTTGGCGCCCCGCAAGCTCAAGGGCATGTCGAAGGACGAGGCCCGGGCACTCGCCGTCGAGCAGCTCGAACTGGTGGGTCTCGCCCACAAGGCCGAGTCGCGGCCGGCGAATCTGTCCGGCGGGCAGCAGCAGCGCGTGGCGATCGCGCGGGCACTGGCGATGAAACCGCAAGTGATGTTCTTCGACGAAGCCACCTCCGCGCTCGACCCGGAACTCGTCAAGGGCGTGCTGGCGCTGATGGCGGATCTCGGTGCCGGCGGCATGACGATGGTCGTCGTCACCCACGAGATGGGTTTCGCGCGGTCGGTGTCGGACACCGTCGTGTTCATGGATCACGGCGCGGTCGTCGAGACCGGCACCCCGGACCAACTGTTCGACAGCCCGGAAACCGAACGGCTGCAACAGTTCCTGTCGCAAGTCCTCTGATTACGGCTGGATCAGCACATTCAGGCCCCGCTCGAAGTCGGCGATACGCCGGTTGAGGGCGTGGTGGCCACCGTTGACGATCTCCGACACCCGGACGATTCCGGCGGTGTCCGCGACCTGGTTGAGGTTGCGCGACGTCCAGTACCAGGCGGCCGTGGTGAAGGCATTCTCCGGCGCGGAAAGCAGTTCGGGGTGCGCGACGAAGTCCACTCCGGTGGCCTGGCTCAACTTCTCGTAGTTGTGACGACCCGTGATCTGGATGGCGCCGCGGCCCTTGTAGCGCACGCCGTCTCCCGGCTGGGTATTGCCGAGATCGCGGCGGCCCTCGTAGGCGCGCCCGGAGGCGTACTCCTCGAAGGTGCGGAAGGAATCGGACTCGACGGCGAGCTGGGCGATGAACGCTGCCTGCCGGACCGGTGTGTCGATGCCGTTGCGCACCATCGCGTCGTTGAGCGGGGCGATGTACTGCTCGATCTTCTCGGGCTGGACACCGGGCACGATGCGAGCCAGCTCGTCGGGGGTGACGGCGGGCGGTGGAGGAGGTGCCGGGGCAGGCTCGGGCGCGACCTCGGCCGGCTCCGTGGACGCTGCCGGCTCGGCGGTGGCAGCGTCGGCGGCGCCACTCCACCCCGCGGTCGACAGGGCCTCGAAATCCAGCGCCTTGAGCTGCTCACGAGGCTGATCGAACCGAGCCGGCACGACGGAGGCAGTATCGGCGTTGGCGGCGGACGTATTCGCCACAACGGCGGCGGTGGCAGTGGTGATCATGGCGGCCGCGGCGACGGCGGCACGCAAACGGCGCGAATATGAAACTGACATGGGTCGTGCTCCAAGATCGGCCGAGCGGGTTCGGCCTCCGAAACTGGCGGCCGCGGGCGTTACCGAAGGGAAGTCTTTGTTCCCGGATGGATCACCATCGAGCGGCCTTAAGGTCACATCCAGGTAACGGCGCAGGTAGGGCGCTTTTCAAGGTATCGTGATCCATGTCACGTTTGCGGCCGAAAGGCGGCACCCAGCGCATTCGCTCTCGATTCGGTGCGCCCCGAATCGCCCGATCACGGCACCCGGAGGCCGGGGCTGCGGCGACCGATCGGCCTCACCCGGCCACTCCGGCGACCGACGCCGATGACGTGGGATTCGTTGCGCTTCAACAGGACTCGTAGCTGGACCGATTCCGGGGCGAGACTGTCGACCGACCCGCCCACCGGCTCAGGGCCGACGTGCCCCGCACCTGCGTCCCGCATGACACAAATAGGACACATCCATCGTTCGTCGACCGCCCAACCGTTACATATTTGTGTCCCATCACACAGTCGCTACAGGGGTCCGCAACACCGTGTCGGACCCCTCCACTCTGCACATCAGCGCGAAACCGGTCGGCCCCATCGGTATTCACTGCTCCACATCTGTCACACGGGTTCCGAAAGGGACTGCGGGGAATGTTACGACCGCTCCGGCCCCGGCTCGGAACAAGCGGAAGGGTGATAACCGACCGGTCCGTTTGCGCGGACCCGGAGCATCCACCGGACGAAAAGCCGTCGCTCCCTGTTCATCTGTTCGTTCCGTTTGTCTCGTTTGCGCCTTCTACGGTGCCCCCGAAGCGAATCGACGAGGGAGATCACGTGCGCATCGAAAACCTGCCCCTGTTCGTCCACGACGGGAAGTCGTCACGGGCGAACATCACGTGCCGCTACAAGTGCGGCGACGCCTGCTCGCACGCAGTACCGAACAGTTCGGAAGGGACGTACTTCGGGGACATCGTGCGGGGTGCGGTGTCGCGGCGCGGAGTGCTGCGCGGCGGTGCGATGGCGGTCCTCGCGGTCGGCGCGGGCGGGGTGCTCACGGCGTGCTCGGACGACGCGAGCGCCGGGGAGGCACCGGCGCCCGGCAGTGGTGATCTTGGACCGGCAGCTCCCGGAACCGATTTCACACCCGTACCACCGAACACCGCGGACGCGGTGACCGTCCCCGACGGTTACGAGCAGGCCGTGGTGATCCGCTGGGGCGACCCGGTGCTGCCCGATGCCCCCGCATTCGACATCGAGAATCAGACCGCGGCGGCGCAGGAGAAGCAGTTCGGGTTCAACAACGACTTCGCGGGCCTGCTGCCCGTCGACGGCGTGCCGCACACCTATCTGCTGGTCGTCAATCACGAATACACGACCGAACCGTTCATGTTCGCCGGGTACGACGCGGAGAATCCCACCGAAGAGCACGTGCGGATCGGCTGGGCCGGCCACGGACTGTCCGTCGTGCAGGTCAAGGGTGAGCCCGGAACGGGGCATCTCACACCGGAATTCGGTCCGTACAACCGGCGCATCACCGCCCTGAGCGAGTTCGCCGTCACCGGGCCCGCGGCCGGCAGCGACCTGCTGAAGACCGCTGCGGATCCGACCGGCACCCGAGTGCTCGGCACACTGAACAACTGCTCGGGCGGACTCACCCCGTGGGGCACGGTGCTGTCGGGGGAGGAGAACTTCAACCAGTACTTCGCGAACGCCGAGCAGGTCACCGATCCGATCGTCGCCGAACGGCTCACCCGCTACGGAATCGAAGGCGGTGCATCCGAACGCAAGTGGGAGCGATTCGATCCGCGCTTCGATGTCGCGGCGAACCCGAACGAGGTCAACCGCTTCGGCTGGGTCGTCGAGGTCAACCCCTGGGACGCGACGTCCGTGCCGGTCAAGCACACCGCGCTCGGCCGGTTCAAGCACGAGGCCGCGACCGTCCACATCACCCCCGACGGCACGGTCGTCGCGTACAGCGGTGACGACGAACGCTTCGACTACATGTACAAGTTCGTCTCGTCCCGGAAGATGCAAGCCGGGAACTCGCAAGCGGCGATGCGGCACAACATGACCTTGCTCGACGCCGGCACCCTGTACGTCGCGCAGCTCACCGGCGACAACCCCGACACGATCGACGGCACCGGAACCCTGCCGGAGAGTGGCGCATTCGCCGGCAGCGGCACGTGGATTCCGTTGCTGCGCACGGGCGAAGACGGTTCCGCAGAGTCTCTGGTCGACGGAATGTCGGCCGAGGAGGTCGCGGTGTTCACCCGTCTCGCCGGCGACAAGGTCGGTGCCACCAAGATGGACCGGCCCGAGGACTTCGAACCGAATCCGGCGACCGGCAAGGTCTACGTCGCCTTGACCAACAATTCGAATCGCGGCGCAGACGGCAAACCCGCTGCCGACGAAGCGAATCCGCGTGCGAACAACAAGAACGGCCAGGTCCTCGAGCTCGACGACGACCACGCCGGCACCACGTTCACCTGGAATCTGCTGCTCGTGTGCGGCGATCCCGAAGCGGCCGACACCTACTTCGGTGGATTCGACAAATCGCAGGTCAGCCCGATCTCGTGCCCCGACAACCTCGCGTTCGATCCGCACGGCAACCTGTGGATCAGCACCGACGGCAACGCCCTGAAATCCAACGACGGCCTGTTCGCGGTCGTGCTCGACGGGCCCCGCCGCGGCGAGACCAAGCAGTTCCTCACCGTTCCGATCGGCGCAGAGACGTGTGGTCCCGTCGTCCAGGAGAACCGCGTCCTGGTGTGTGTACAGCATCCGGGCGAGACCGACGACGCGTCGTGGGACGCTCCCGCGTCGCACTGGCCCGACGGTGGCACCGCCCAGCCGCGACCTTCGGTCGTGGTGGTGTGGAAGAAGTGGGCGTGAACGCCCTCGTGTGCCCTTCTGGCGGCCCCCATCGCCACAAAGGCACACCGGCGCGTCAGCGCAGCACGGAACTGCCGAGGTACTCGCAGGCCTGCAACGCGAGCGCGACGTCCAGCTTGTCGTGCGTGGCGGGTGCGCGGGTGGGGTCGCCGAGGGCCTTGCCGACCCGGTACTTGACGGTGTTGCGGTGCAGGTTCATGCGTTCGGCGGTGTGCAGGTGGCTCTCGCCGGTCGCGAAATAGGTGCTCAGCGTTTCCCGCAGCATCGCAGCCTGCTCGGTGTCGTCCGCGAGGGGACCGAGCACCTCGCCGACCCACGCCCGTGCGGCGTCGAGATTGCGGGCGAGCAGGGACACGACAGCGACACCGCGGTCACCGAAACCGATGACGCGGCGATGTGAGGTGCTCTGCACCATGGCAATCGAATACGCGGCCCTGGCCTGCTCGTGGCTGCGGCAGAATCCGGCCTGACCGGTCGCGGGCAGCCCGACGGCCACCCGGCCGGTGGAGTGGGTGCCGACGACCGCGGCGAGTTCGGCCGTGTCGATCGTCGGCGGGCGCCGGCCGAACGGCAGCCACGCCCACACGGTGCGGCGGTCGACGGCGGTGAGGATCGGAGGGCCGTCGGCCCTCAGGTGTTCGGCGATGCGGCGGACCAGCCGGTCGAGGGGACTGACACCTCCGTCGGCGGGTTCGACGGCGGACCAGACGATCATCGCGACGTGGCACCGGTCGAGGCGGTATCCGGTTTCGGATTCGAATGCGGCAGTGTCGGTTTCGGTTCCCTCGACCAGTCCGTGGATGAGCGCCGAGTGCACGTTCCCGCGGACCGCCGACCACCGTTGACGTTCCTTCTCGTACGCGTCGAACACGTCCAGGGTGATCCGGTCGATGTACCGGGAGACGACCGACGAGACGTTCTCGATCACATCGAACGCCAGGTTCGTCGGCAGGTCCATCGAGCGGACCTCGTCGACGAACATCCGGATGAACTCGTTCTGCCCGAGGTGATAGGCCCGAACCAGTGAGTGCGACGACACGTCGCGCTGCGCGAGCCGCAGCGCGTATTCCACTGCTGCCGTGGCAGGTTGGAGGTGCTCGGTGGGAATATCGTTGGCGAGCACGTGGATCATCGTCGTGATGTTGCCGTGCACGCTCGCCTCGAGCAGTTCGACGAGCAGCGGGTCCTCGTCGAGCCGGGCCACCTCGCGGGCAATCATGGTCGTCAGCGCGCGGGTGATCTCCTGCTGGCGGTCCCCGAACCGCTGCGCGATCTCACCGACGACGCGGCGAACCTCGTCGTGCGTCGTCGTCCCTGTGCCGTTCGTGGCCGCCGGATCAGCCACGGCCACTCCGTAGCCGGCGCAGCGCGGATTCGGCGGCGTTGTAGCCGCACATGCCGTGTGCGCCCGCGCCGGGCGGGGTGGACGCCGAGCACAGGTACACCCCCGGGACACCGATGTCGTACGGATCGAGGGCGATCCGCGGCCGGAACACCACCTGCACACCGGCGTTCGCACCACCGATGATGTCGCCGCCCACCTGGTTCGGGTTGTCCCGCGCCAGATCGGCCGGGGTGGCCACCGTCGTCGCGACGATACGGTCGCGGAATCCGGGTGCGAACCGCTCGACCTGGGCGACGACGGCCTCGGTCGCATCCCCGGTGTATCCGGCGGGCACGTGCGCGTAGGCGTACACCGGGTTCACGCCGTCACGGGAGCGGGTGGGATCGGCCACGTACTGCTGACCCAGCAGCACGAACGGCCGCTCCGGCATCCGACCGGACGCGACCGCTCTTTCGGCAGCGGCGACCTCGTCGAACTCCCCGCCGAGGTGCACGGTCCCGGCGCGACCGCATTCGGGGTCGGTCCACGGGATCGGCCCGTCGATCGCGAAGTCGACCTTGAACGCGCCGGGCGCGTGCCGGAACTTCCTGTACGACTTCGCGATCCGTGACGGCATCACATCGCCGAAGATCTCGAGGGCGCCCTCCGGGGCCACGTCGAGGAGTACGACGTCGGCGGCCGGGATGTCCGCGGTGCGTCGCACCCGCACACCGGTGTGGATCTTCCCGCCGTACTCGGCCAATTGCGCGGCGAGCGCGCGGGTGATCGCCGACGATCCACCCTCCGCGACCGGCCATCCGTAGCGGTGACCCGCGGCGACGATCATCAACCCGACCGCGGAGGTCGCGGGCCGATCCAGCCGGTGGTAGGCGTGTGCGGCCACCCCGCCGAACAGCGCCCGGGCCTTCGGAGTGTGGAACCAGCGTGCCGTCACCGTGGCCGGCAGCAGCGCCCGGGGACCGAACGCGGCCAGCCGCAGCGGGTGCCTCGGCACGTTCAGGACCGGGCGCATCAGGTCCCCGGCCAGCGCATCGAACCCGCCGGCCAGGTCCGCGAACATCCGGCGCCACCGCGCGCCGTCGGCTGTTCCGAGTCCGGCGGCGGTGGCGTCGAGCGACCGGTACAGCAGCGCGGCCTCACCGCTGTCGAGCGGATGTGCGCAGTCGACCTCGGGCCACCGCCACCGCAGCCCGTACCGCTCGAGGCCGAGGGTCTGCAGGTAGGGGGAGCCCGCACCCATCGGGTGGAAGGCCGAGCAGTGGTCGTGGACCAGGCCGGGGACGGTCAGCTCGCCGGAACGGGTGCCGCCACCGATCTCGTCGGCCGCTTCGAGAACCTGGACGTCCACACCGCTACGGGCGAGGTGGACGGCGGCGGCGAGCCCGTTGGGCCCGCTGCCGACCACGACCGCTGTGCTCACGCCAGGACCTCCCGATCGTCCGCGTCGCGATGTGCGCCCCTGCGGTCCATTGTCCACTGCACGTCGAACGGGATCGGGCCGTTGGGCAGCCAGGGCTGCTCGGCGACCGCGTCGGCGACCTTGTAGGTGCCGCGTTCGATCACGCCGACCGCCGCGTCGATCACCTTGTATTCCTGCACGCCGCGGTGGATGGGCTGCGATTCGATCCAGGCGACGACGAACTCGCCGGGCGCGAAGTTGCAGCGGCGCTGGATCGCGGCGATCAGGTGTTCGTTGTGCAGGTGCCCGTCACCGAAGTTGAAGGCGACGATCGAGTTGCACGAGAACTCGGCCTCACGCAGGTCGTAGGTGTCGATGTCGTCGCCGAGGTGCCGCATCATCAGGGAGAACAGCGCGCGGCCCTGGCTGTGCATCGACCGCCAGCCGAGCAGCTGGTGCATCACGACGTCCGCGACCTCCGGCGGGTACGTCTCGAGCAGCTGGGTGCGAGTGTTCTTCGCGGCCCGGACGATGTGCCGGTCGAGCTTCTCCTCCGCGCCCGGCGCGAACGCCCAGGTCGCGGACGCCCAGTTGCCGGCGTACTGCCGCATCGACGGCAGGAACGACACCAGGTCGGGCCGCAGGTTGCCGAGGACGGGGAAGAAGCACAGCGCGGCGGCGATACCGCCCGCCAGCCACCACGACGACATGTCGCCGACGCCGTAGCCCTCCCACGCGGGGAAGCCCCAGAACAGGAACACGGTGGCGTACGCGAAGAGCAGGTTCCACTCCAGCGGGACCGCGAGCGGGAAGGTGGAGGCGATGAAGAAGTGGAACGCCACCATCAGCAGCACCGCGAGCAGCGTCACCGTGCGGTTGGTGGAGAACAGCAGGATCACCGGGGTGACGATCTCGACGAGCGTGCCGAGGACATGGGCGACGCCGCTGCCCAGGTGCGACGGGCGCAGGTCGTTCGGGAAACTGCGGTAGTGCATGCGCTTGATGCGCTTCGACGGCATCCAGGGCGTGTTGCTGATCATCGGCGGCACGACCATGGCGAAGTGGCGTCCGAACTTCGAGACACCGGCCCCGACCCACACGGTGACGATGAGCAGCTTGAGCGCGACGATCATGTCGACGAACGGCAGGAACGTGAAGAACACCATGGCCGGGAGGTACTGCTCACTGCGAGCCGCGATGAAGATGACCTTGTCCCGCAGGCCGATCACGACGAGCAGCGCGATCAGCGGGGCCACGACGGCGGGCCGGACCAGGCCGACGTTGTCGGCGACGAGTGCGTCGAGCGAACCGGTATGGACACCCGGAAGAACCACGGCGGCAACGAGGTTCGCCAGCAGCACGGCGTAGAGCAGGACGTCGCCGACGGTGCGGCGGTCACCGGCCGTGCCGGGCACCTTGTCCGGCCACGGTGGGAGCCGGATCGTCTCGGGCTTGAGCCAGTACCGGAAGCCGCCGGTCATCGGCTTGAAGTGGCCGGCGAGGGGGCCCCACGAACCGGCGAGACCGAGCGCCTCGAGCAGCACCGTCCACAGGATCAGCTTCTGGTAGACGATCGGCTGGTTCCACCACGACGCGACGTCGAACCACGACAGTCCCGACGTGAGGGTCGCCAGTGCGGTGCCCGCGCCGACGTAGAGGATCGCCAGTTTGAGGATGTAGACGGTGTGCACCATCTTCGGGGTTCCGAACCCGTGGTCGACCCAGTGGGTCGACATGGCGCGCAGACGGTCCCGGAACGGTCGGTCACGAAATGTCGAGGGGTCCACCTCGGGGAAGTTGCCGGTCTTGAATCCCATGGGAATTCGCCTCCTGGGTAGGGTGTATCGCCTCACCGGCCTGCTGCCGGCGAGTCGAGTGGACGAGCTGTGGGGGAAGGGGTCAGGCGTCGGCGGGCACCGAGTGGCGGCGCCGTAGGCCGGGCTTGTCGATCTTGCCGACCGGGTTGCGCGGCAGAGCGTCGACCAGGACTATCGCTTCGGGTACCTTCACCCGCGTCAACCGGTCGGCGACGTGGGCGAGCAGTTCCTCCTCGGTGGTTTCACGATCGGGGTAGGTCACCACGTACGCGACCGGCACCTCGCCGTACACGTCGTGGGGTGCGCCGATCACGGCGCATTCGAGCACCGCCGGATGTTCGGCGAGTGCGTTCTCGATCTCCTTGGGGTACAGGTTTTCTCCGCCCCGGATGATCATGTCCTTGATGCGGTCGACGAGGGTGAGGTAGCCGTCCTCGTCGAGGCGGCCGACGTCGCCGGTGTGCAGCCGTCCGTCGACGACGGTGCGGGCGGTCTCGTCGGGCCGGCCGAGGTAGCCGGCCATGACGTTCGGGCCTTCGATGACGACCTCGCCGATCTGCCCGGGCGGCAGCGTGTTTCCGTTCTCGTCGACGATGCCGATGCGTTGACCGGGCAGTGCCGGCCCCACGGTGCCGAGTTTGCGGGGACCGTCGATCGGGTTGCACGCGGACCCACAGGTTCCTTCGGTGAGCCCGTATCCCTCGACCACGACCAGCCCGAAGCGTTGCTCGACCCGATCGAGGAGTTCCTTCGAAATCGGTGCGGCACCGCAGATCCCGAACCGGAGCGAGGACGTGTCCAGCGACGCCTGCGCGGGCTGCGAGACGAGCAGGGCGTAGATCGTGGGCACGGCCGAGAAGTAGGTCGGCCGCAGCGTGGCGACGTCGTCGAAGAACCGGGCGGGGGAGAACCGGCCGGTGATGCTCAGCTGCGCCCCGGCCAGGATCGGTGTGAGGAAGCTGACGGCGATCGCGTTGACGTGGAACAGCGGCAGGATCAGCAGGCAGTGATCGGATTCGGTGAGCCGCAGATGCGTCCGGAACGATGCCGCCATGAACTGCAGGTTCGCGTGCGTGAGCTGCACTCCCTTGGGGCGGCCCGTCGAACCGGACGTGTAGATCAGCAGTGCGGTGTCGTCGGCGGCGGGATCGTCACCGGCGGTCCACCCGGCCGGCGGTGCGGTGACCATGTCGTCGACGTGGATCAGCGGCCGCCCGGCAGACGGCGACTCGGGGCCGGTGCCCAGCACGAGTACCGCTCCGGCGTCGTCGATCTGGTAGCCGGCCTCCGCGGCCGTGAACGCGGGATTGACGGGGGTCGCCGTCGCCCGGAGCCGCCACGCGGCCATCAGCGCGACGAGCAGTTCGGCGCGGTTGGGCAGCATCACCGCCACGACGTCCCCGGCTCCGATCCCGTGCTCCTGCAGCTGGGACGCGAAACCGTCCACCCGGCTGGCGAATTCGGAGTAGGTGAGCTGAAGGGAGTCGTCACGCACGCACGGCCGGTCGGACTCGCGATGCCACACCAGGTATTCGATCGTCGCGGGGTCGAGCGTCTCGGCGCTGTGGATTGTCACGGTGCTGTCGGTCGTCACGGCGGTCGGTCCTTCCTTCGGGGGATGACCGCAACGGTAGTGACGCATGTCACGTATCAACCAGGGCCTCGCGGGCTCGAGTTCCGGCGCGGCGTTGTCCCCGGAGCACAAAAGCCCCGCGTGCGGGCCTTCTGTATGCCTATCCCAGCCAGTCCAGAACGGCCGCCGCCGTCCACGACTGCTGCATGCTGCCCAGCGGTTCGCCGGTGAACGGCTCGTAGTACTCGGCGAACGAACCGTCGGCGGCCTGCCGGAGCCCCTCGGCGCGCAGCATGTTCGCGCGCTCGGCCCAGCCGCGGCGCGCGAACGCCCACGAGTACAACCACGTCATCACCGGCCACACCGGTCCGCGCCAGTACTCGCGGGACCTGAAATCCTTCGACACCGGCGACGTCGACGGCGGCACCGCGTACCGCAGGTCCGGATGTCCGCAGAACTTCGGTCCCTCGAATGTCCGCAGCAGCGCGAGTTCGGTCGCCCTCGGCAGGCCGCCGCACAGCAGCGGCGCGAACATCGCGAAAGTCTCGGTGGCGATCCACTTCCCGGATCGGAGATCGAAATCTCGTGCCGCGCCGGTACGTTCGTCCGTCGTCGCGATGACGCCCCGCCGGAATCGCTCGGCCCAGCCGTAGAGGTCGCGCACGTCCGCGTGCGGCCGCGAATGCTCCTCACCGATGACGGCGAGCACCTCGCACGACAGCGAGAAAACGGCGCTGACGAACACGTCCTCGACCGCGAAGCTCATCGCGGTGGTGAGTTCCTCGTCGTTGTACCGGACGCCCTTCATCTCCTCGAGCAGCCACAGATAGCGGTTGTACTCGGCGTCGGTGGGACGCTGTCCGGCATCGCCGACGTGCACCAGATCCTCGCGCAGATAGGCCGGGATCGGACCGGGCACGACGTTCGCGTACGCGGCGTCCCAACGCGGCGAGTTGTCCATCCCGGACTCCCACCCGTGATACAGCGCGATGCGGCCGTTCCCCTCCAGGTCGCGGGCACGGGCGAGCCAGCGATGCCAGCGCACCAGATCCGCCCACCGCCGGTCCAGGAACTCCTCGGCGACCGCGCGCGTGCTGCGGCCGTGCCGGCGGCCGTGATCGAGGATCCGCTGCACCGCGATCGCGTGCACGGGCGGCTGCGTGATCCCCGACGTCTGCACACCCTCCGGGGCGTGCGCGGCGAGCTCGCTCACCGCCCACCGGGACGGACCGGGGAAGTACCCGTCGACGCCGTTGGCGAAGACGATGTGCGGGATCATTCCGTTGCTCCACTGCGCCGACAGCAGCGTGTCCAGTTCGACGACGGCGCGTTCCACGCTCAACGGCGCCAGTCCGACGGCGACAAACGCCGCGTCCCAGCTCCACATGTGCGGATAGAGCTTCGGCGCCGCACTGGTCATCGTGCCCAGATCGTTGCCGCGCAACAGGTAGGCAGCGCGCGCGGCGAGCTGCGTATGGGTGAATCCGCGGTCCGGCATCGTTTCATTGTGCGACTTCCGAGGAAAAGCGCACGCCGAGAGCCCGGTCGGCCGCCCCCTCGTGCCGTGCCGGCGGCACCGGGAGGACAATGGGACGGTGAGCTCCCGTCCCCGTCCCGCCTCCGATGCCGTTCTGTCGCCCGGAATCCACGACATCGACACCGGCACGTGCGAGCTCGTCAAGGACCGGTACCGGCCGGACGGGTGGCTGCTCGAGATCAACGGGGTGCCCAGTTCCCACATCGACCTGTCCGATCCGACGCTGCTCGAGTTCGAGTACATGCGGTGGATCGCGCACCTGATGGATGCGCACTGGACCCGGGCCGACCGGCTGCGGGTGCTGCACCTCGGTGGCGGTGCGTGCACGATGGCCCGGTACGTCCACGCGTGCTTTCCGAACTCCCGGCAGGTGGTCGTCGAGATCGACAGCCGGCTCGCCGAGCTGGTGCGCGAGTGGTTCGATCTCCCGCGGGCACCGCTGCTGCGCATCCGGGTCGGGGAGGCGCGTGCGGTGCTGAGTTCGCTCACCGACGGCACCCGCGACCTGATCGTGCGGGACGTGTTCGCGATCAACCGCACACCTGCGGCGCTGACGACCGTCGAGTTCACCCGGCACGCCCGTCGTGTGCTGGCACCCGGCGGGATCTACGTCGTGAACTGCGGGGACACCCGCGACCTCACGACCGCCAAGCGCGAGGCAGCGACGATCGGCAGCGTGTTCGCGCACACCGCGATCATCGCCGACCCGGCGATGCTCAAGGGCCGCCGCTACGGCAACGTCGTCATCGCCGGCAGCGATTCGCCGCTCGGCGACTCCGCGAGCCTCGCCCGGGATCTGCTCGGCGGCGCGGTCCCGGCGCAGATCCGTCGCGACGACGAGGTGCAGCGGTTCGCGTCCGGAGCGAAGGTACTGTGCGACAGCGAGATTCCGCTACCTCACGAATCGGCACCGGCCGAGAAGGGCCTCGTCACCGGCTGAACGCCATCGATTCGTCGATCCGGCCGAATCGCATCGTCGGCAGGTCCAGCAGGTAGTTCTGGCGCATCCGCCACGGGTTGCGGGTGCCCTGCCGCGGCAGGATCCCCGCGGCGCGCTGCACGTATCCGGAGCTGAGATCGAGCAGCGGGCGGGTCCGTCCGTCGCCGCGATAGTCGGGCATCGCGCTCCGATACCCTTTGCGCCTCATATGGTTCAACAGCCGGCACACGTACAGGGACGCGAGATCGGCACGCAGCGTCCACGACGCGTTGGTGTAGCCGAGGCACAACGCGAAGTTCGGCACGCCGCTGAGCATCGTCCCGCGGTACACGTACCTGTCGCTCGGATCGACCCGTTCCCCGTCGACGACGAGCGTGATACCACCGGCCGGAACGATCCGCAGACCGGTCGCGGTGATCAGCACGTCGGCCTCGAGTTCTTCACCGGACTCGAGCCGGACCCCACGGTCGGTGACCCGTTCGATCCGGCCGGTGACGATGTCGGCGCGACCGGATCGGAGCGCCCGGAACAGGTCCGAGTCGGGAACCAGGCACATGCGCTGATCCCACGGATCGTAGGTGGGCGCGAAATGTGGATCGACCGGCGCGCTCCCGTGCAGGCGGCGGGCGGCACCGGTGCGAATCACCTTGCGCGCCAGGTGCGGCATCCGCCGGCAGAACTGGTAGAACGCCAGCATTCTCGTGACGTTCTTCATACGCACGACACGGTGGGCGACGTTGCCCGGCAACCATGTCCGGATCCGGTCGGCGAACCGGTCGCGAGTGGGAAGCGAGATCATGTACGACGGGGACCGCTGCAGCATCGTGATGTGCTCGGCGTCCTCGGCCATCGCGGGCACCAGGGTGACCGCGGTGGCACCGCTGCCGATCACCACCACGCGTTTGCCGGACCAGTCGAGGTCCTCCGGCCAGAACTGCGGATGCACCACGGGGCCGTCGAAGATGTTCAGGCCGGGAATGTCCGGCAGGTACCCCGATTCGTAGCTGTAGTAGCCGCTGCACATGTACAGGAACGAGCACGTCAGTTCGACGGGGAGGCCGTCGGCGATCGCCCGCACCGTCCACGTCGCGGTGCCCGAATCCCACGTGGCACCGGTCACCTTGTGCCCGAACCGGATTCGTCGATCCACCCCGTAGTCCGCGGCGGTCGCCCGCACGTACTCGAGGATCGAGGGGCCGTCGGCGAAGGACCGGTCGCCGTGCCACGGCCGGAACGGATATCCGAAGGTGTACATGTCGCTGTCGGATCGAATACCCGGGTAGCGGAACAGATCCCACGTTCCGCCGATCGCGTCGCGACCCTCGAGGATCGTGTAGGTCAGGTCCGGGCACTGCGTCTGCAGGCGGTATCCGGCGCCGATACCGGAGAGGCCGGCCCCGACGATCACGACATCGACGTGTTCCACATCCGCTCCTATCCGGCGGTCCAGGCCAGCAGTTCCTCGACGGGCCACGTGTTGATGACGTCCTCCGGTTCGACACCCCGCTCCGCGGCGCGCTCGCATCCGTACCCCAGCCAGTCCAGCTGGCCGGGGGCGTGTGCATCGGTGTCGATCGCGAAGCGGCACCCGAGCCGCAGCGCCAGGTCGATCATCCGGCTCGGCGGGTCGCGACGCTCCGGCCGGCAGTTGATCTCGACGGCCGTGCCGTGGTCGCGGCACGCGGAGAACACCTTCTCGGCGTCGAAGGTCGATTCGGGCCGCTGCCCGCGACCACCCGTGACGAGCCGCCCGGTGCAGTGCCCGAGCACGTCGACGTGGGGATTGGTCACCGCCCGCACCATCCGCCGGGTCATCGCGGACTTCTCGGCCCGCAGTTTCGAATGCACGCTGGCCACGACGATGTCGAGCTCGGCGAGCAGGTCGTCGTCCTGGTCGAGCGACCCGTCCTCGAGGATGTCGACCTCGATGCCGGTCAGGATCCGCGCTCCGTCGCCCGACGCGTTGAGTTCGGCGATCACTCCAAGCTGGGTGCGCAGCCGCTCCGGGCTCAGCCCGTTGGCAACGGTCAGTCTCGGCGAATGATCGGTGACGGCGAGGTACTCGTGCCCGAGCATGGTCTTCGCGGCGCGCGCCATCTCCTCGATGGGGCTACCGCCGTCGGACCAGTCGGAATGGGTGTGCAGGTCGCCGCGCAGGGTGGTGCACAGGTCGTCGGCCCCGCGCCCGATCGGCTCGGCCGCATCGCGCAGTTCCTGCAGGTAGCCGGGGATTCCGTCGTAGGATTCGCGGATCACGGCGGCGGTTTTCGGGCCGATGCCGGGCAGTTCGGACCACGTGTCGGTGCGGCGGCGGTGCTCCCGTTGTGTCTCGTCGAGTGCCGCCACCACGTCCGCCGCGTGGCGGTAGGCCTGTACACGGTAGGTCTTGGCGTGCTCGCGTTCGAGCCAGAACGCGACTTCGCGCAGTGCGCTCACCGGGTCCATATCCTCCATTGTGGCCGCCCCACCGCGGCCCGGGTGGCGGGAAACCGCTATTCGGTCCGTCCGGTCGGGAGAGGCGGCACGGAACCGGGCCGGGCGCCCTGTCCTACGCTCGGCCGTATGCGTCCGACAGCCCTGATCACCGGCGGAACCCGCGGCCTCGGTGCCGCGATCGCCCGCGAACTCGCCCCCGACCACGACCTGCTGCTGGGTGGTCGCACCGAGGAGTCCCTCGGCGCGATCGTCGCGGAACTTCCCGGCGCGACCCCGTGGCCGGTGGATCTGCTCGACCACGATGCCGTCGCCGCGGCCTGCTCCGGCATCGATCGGCTCGACGTCCTCGTGCACAACGCGGGCATCGCGAGCCTCGGCACCGTCGCCGAATCCGATGTCGCGCAGTGGCGGGAGATGTTCGACGCCAACGTCTTTGCCGTCGTGGCCCTGACCCGCGCCCTGCTGCCTGCCCTGCGTGCCGCGAACGGGCATGTGGTGCTGATCAATTCGGGTTCCGGCCTGAATGCGCGGGCCGGATGGGGAGCGTACGCGGCGAGCAAGTTCGCGCTGCGGGCATTCGGCGATGTACTGCGCCAGGAGGAACCGGCCCTGCGCGTGACGTCGGTGCACCCGGGCCGCATCGACACCGACATGCAGCGTGCGCTCGTCGCCGAGGAGGGCAACGAGTACCGGCCCGACCGGTACCTGCGCCCGGCAACCGTCGCGCAGGCGGTCGGGAACGCGATCCGCACGCCCGCCGACGCCCATCCGACGGAAATCGTGCTGCGCCCCCGGTAGCCGCTACCGGTCAGAACGGCAGCGGAATGACCACCGGCGGGGCGCCCGGGATCTGGATCTGGATCTGCGGAGGGGGCGGAGCCGGCGCGGGGGGCGGCGCCGGTGCGGGTGCGGGAGCCGGCGCAGGCGCAGGCTCGGGCGCGGGTGGTGCAGGCTCGGGTGGCGGAGGCGGAGGCGGCGGTGGCGCTTCGGCCGGTAGCGGTGGGGGAGGAGGCGGCGGTGCCGGTGCCTGGGACTGTGGGCGCGGCACCGGAGCGGCGGCCTCGGGTGTCCGGGTTTCGGCTTCCGTGCGCGGCGTGGGGCTCGCGACCGCGGACTCCGCCGGCGGCGCGGGTGCCGGTTGCCGCGGTCCCGCTCCGATCGGCACCGGCAGCAGGTCGCCGGTCGAGATGTCGACGACCGTCAGCTGCGGCACCGAGGTCGCGGCGGGCTGCACGACGAGCAACCGCTTCGGATCCAGTCCCTCCCAGCCGTCGCCCGTCAGTTCCGGGGCCGGTGTCAGCACGGGGGCCGTCAACGGTGTGCCGCGTGCACACCGCACTTTCGGGGTGCCGCGATCGTCGACGAGCACGACCGTGCCCGCCTCGAGTACCGACTGCACGGGGACGACGGTGCCGCTGCGGTACTCGTGCACGGTGACGCGGGTGTCGGCCCGCAGCAGCACCGGTGTCAGCTTGCGGACGTATTCGCGGGCGTCGGTGACCTTCAGGACGCCGAGCCACGCCTCGATCTTCGCGGGATCCTGCTCGAGGGTGTCGACGAGTTCCTGCCGGTCGCACAGTTCGCGCTCGAGGCTGCCGCCGTAGAGCGCGGGGCGGTCCCCGGCGACCGCGGCGGTGCCGTCGTCGGTCACTGCGACCGGATCGCCGGAGCCCTCGACATCCTCGTCGTCGGGTTCCGGCACCACGACCGGGACCTGGGCCGGCAGCAGCAGTCCGGTCCAGGGGTACTGGTCCTGTGCGGTCGCGATCTCGAGTCGTACCGGTTCGGTTCGCTCGGAACCACCCGACGAACATCCACTCACCACGAGCGCGATCAGAACGAGCACCAATCCGAATCCGCGCGCAGCGGCATCGGTGGCCACCCGCACATCCTAGGACGGGTTACAAATGCGATCGGTGGATTTGCGGATTCACCGGAACGGGGTGTCGGGCGATATGTCCTGTGTCGTGAACACCTCCGACACGAAGTCCACGAGCAGTTCGTCGACCCGGCGCGCGCGTTCCATCTGCACGAAGTGGCCGGCGCCGGCGAGCAGGTGAACGCCCCTGAGGTCCGGCACCGTCTGCCGCATCCGCTCCAGCGCGTGCGGTCCGGCCATGGTGATGACGGGGTCGTTCGCGCCGGCGACGAACAAGGCCGGGACCTCGAGCAGGGCCGGTTCACTTCCCGCCGCTGCCTCCCAGTTGGCGTCGTAGGCGCGATACCAGGACAGGCCGCCCCCGAATCCGGTTCGCGCGAACACCCTCGCGTAGTGGTCGAGTTCGTCCTCGCTCAGCCAGTCCCAGGGCAGGTCCGGCGCCTCGGGCAACACGTCGAGGTAGCCGTTTCCGTCCGACGGGTGCTGCCAGATGTCCAGGTACCGGTATCGGCCGGACAGCGCGTGGAACAGCCGCTGCAGGAACTCGCGGGGCCGCGCGTCGAGTTCGCGTTCCGCGACCCCCGGTTCCTGGAAGTAGTGCAGGTGCAGGAAGTGCCGGTGCGCCATCGCCGCGTACAGCTCGGTGGGCCGCGCGGGCAGCGGGTCCGGCGCGTACGGCACGGCGAGCAGGACCAGTCCGGCGACGCGGCTGCGGTGGCGGAGCGCGGCGGTCCACGTCGCGGGTGCCCCGAAGTCGTGCCCGACCAGAACGGCCCGTTCGATGCCGAGGGCGTCGAGCAGACCGACGAGACGATCGGCGACCGCGGCGTTGGTGTACTCGTCGATCGAGGTCGGCCGGTCGGTTCCGCCGTAACCGGGCATGTCCGGCGCGATGGCCCGGTAACCGGCGGCGGCGAGTGCGCTCACCTGGTGCCGATAGCTGTATCCGAGACCGGGGAATCCGTGGCACAGCACGACGGCGGGCCGGCCGGCGTCACCGGCTTCGGCAATGTTCCACGTGAAACCATCGACCTCGACGACGACGTTGCGCATCAGGACGCGGGCACCGTGACCATGTCGTCCTGGTTCCAGTACGCCTTCATCGAGGTGATCTTCGCGTCGTCGTCGAAGGTCATGACGTCCACGACCTCCATCACGAGGTCCTGCTCGCCGAGGTGCGTGGTGAGGCGGAACAGGAACGCGGCGTTGTTCGCGGCGATCTTGAGGGTGAGCAGTTCACCGGTCTGAGCGAGCGGCTCGATGACGCCGTAGAACTCGCGCAGCGCCTCTTCGGTGGTGCGCGGTTCGGTGCCGACCGGGTCCTCGACGGTCGCGCCCGGCGCGTACAGGGCCAGGACATCGTCGGTCGTGCCCTTCGCGACCGAGCGGATGTAGTTCTCGACGGTCTCGCGGATCGCGTCGGCGGTCGGTGCCATGAAAGCCTCCTCGAATAGAACATGTTCTAGATCAGGAGACTAGTGTCACCGGAGCCCGCAGACCAGGTCCCGCAGCGAATCGGCTCCGCCCCGGCGCGCGGGATGCTTGGCTGACACGAACTGGATGACGCTGCAGGTGCGCCGAGAGGAGTCTTCATGAGCGAGACGGCCGCGTTCACCCTCGACGGTCACGGCGGAACCCTGGCCGGACGCCACTGGCCGGCCGAGAACCCGCGCTATGTCGTGTTGCTGTGCCACGGCTACGGCGAGCACTCCGGACGGTACGAGTACGTCGCGACCCGGTTCGCCGCCGACGGCGCCACGGTCTACGCGATCGACCACGTCGGGCACGGGCTCAGCGACGGCGAGCGGGTCCTCGTCGAGGACTTCGAGAAGGTCGTCGACGACTTCCACCTGCTCGATCTGACCGCGCGGCGCGAGAATCCCGGCCTGCCCGTCGTGCTCGTCGGGCATTCGATGGGCGGGATGATCGCCGCGCGCTACGCCCAGCGATACGGCGACAGCCTCGCCGCGGTCGTCCTGTCCGCGCCGGTGCTCGGCACCTGGGCCGCGGTCGACGCCCTGCTCGCCGCCGACGAGATTCCCGACACGCCCATCGACCCGGACACGCTCTCCCGGGACCCGGCGGTGGGCCGCGCCTACGTCGCCGACCCCCTCGTGTGGCACGGCCCGTTCAAGCGGCCCACGGTGCAGGCACTGAAGAACTGCCTCGACACCATCTCGGCGGCCGGTCCGGTTGATTCGGTTCCGGTGCTGTGGCTGCACGGCTCCGACGACGGCCTGGTGCCGATCGAGGGCACCGCGCAGGGCTGGGGGACGTACTCCGGTGCGCAGGCACGGTCCGGCACGTATACCGGTGCGCGCCACGAGATCTTCAACGAGACCAACCGCGACGAGGTCCTCGGGGACGTCCTCGACTTCGTGAACAGCGTTCTGCCGGAACGGAACTGATCCGGCAGAACGCCGTCACCCGGAACTTGCGAACCGCGCTACTTGACCACGTTGATCATCTTGCCGGGCACCACGATCACCTTGCGGGGCGCGGCACCGGCGAGCAGCTCGACGATCTTCTCGTCCGCCAGCGCCGCCGCCTCGATCGCGTCGGGCTTCGCGTCGGCGGGCACCGTGATGCGGCTGCGCACCTTGCCGTTGACCTGGATCGGGTACTCGACACTGTCCTCGACGAGCCACTTCTCGTCGGCGACGGGGAACGGACCGTGCGCGAGCGACTCGGTGTGCCCGAGCCGCGACCACAGTTCCTCCGCGAGGTGCGGCGCCACCGGCGCGAGCATCGACACGAGCGGCTCGACCGCGGTCCGCGGCGCGCCGTCCGGGTACGTCTTGGTGAGGTGGTTGGTGTACTCGATGAGCTTCGCGATCGCGGTGTTGTCCCGCAGGTTCGCGTAGTCGTCGGACACACCGGCGATGGTGCGGTTCAGCGCACGCAGCGTGTCCTCGGCCGGCTCGGCGTCGGTGACGCGCACCGCGCCGGTCTCCTCGTCGATCGCGGCGCGCCACACGCGCTGCAGGAAGCGGTGGGCACCGACGACGTCCTTGGTCGCCCACGGGCGGGACTGGTCGAGCGGACCCATCGACATCTCGTACACGCGCAGCGTGTCGGCACCGTAGTCGTCGCAGATCTCGTCCGGCGCAACGGAATTCTTCAGGGACTTGCCCATCTTGCCGTACTCGCGGTTGACCCGCTCGCCGTTGTGGAAGTACTCACCGTCGCGCTCTTCGACCTCGTCGGCGGGGACGTAGACACCGCGCGAGTCGGTGTAGGCGTACGCCTGGATGTAGCCCTGGTTGAACAGGCGGCGGTACGGCTCCGACGACGTGACGTAGCCGAGGTCGAACAGCACCTTGTGCCAGAACCGCGCGTACAGCAGGTGCAGCACGGCGTGCTCGACACCGCCGACGTACAGATCCACACCGCCCGGGTCGTTCGGGCCGTGGATCTCCGGACGCGGACCGGTCCAGTACGCCTCGTTCTCCTTGGCGCAGAACTCGTCCGGGTTCGTCGGGTCGATGTAGCGCAGCTGGTACCACGAGCTGCCCGCCCACTGCGGCATGACGTTCGTGTCGCGGGTGTAGCGCTGCAGGCCGTCACCGAGATCGAGGTCCACCTCGACCCACTCGGTCGCCTTCGCGAGCGGCGGCGACGGTTCCGAGTCGGCGTCGTCCGGGTCGAACGACACCGGCGCGTAGTCCTTCACATCCGGAAGTTCAACGGGCAGCATCGATTCCGGCAGCGGGTGGGGGCGTCCGTCGGCGGAGTACACGATCGGGAAGGGCTCGCCCCAGTAGCGCTGACGCGCGAACAGCCAGTCGCGCAGCTTGTACTGGATGGTGCCGGTGCCGGCACCCGATTCCTCGAGCTTCGCGACGATCGTCTTCTTCGCGTCCGCGACGGCGAGACCGTCGAGGTAGTCGGAGTTCACCAGCACACCGTCGCCGGTGTACGCCTCGGCGGTGATGTCGCCGCCGGAGATGACCTCGCGGATCGGCAGGCCGAACGCGG
Organism: Rhodococcus sp. NPDC003382; assembly: GCF_053589135.1. Classification (NCBI taxonomy): domain Bacteria; kingdom Bacillati; phylum Actinomycetota; class Actinomycetes; order Mycobacteriales; family Nocardiaceae; genus Rhodococcus; species Rhodococcus sp. NPDC003382. Next base: position 4,428 of record NZ_JBSFRH010000007.1, on the reverse strand, counting down.
TCGCGAACTCCCAGTCGCGCTGGTCGTGTCCGGGCACGGCCATGATCGCGCCGGTGCCGTAGCCGGTGAGCACGTAGTCCGCGATGAACACCGGCAGCTTCTCGCCGTTGACCGGGTTCACGGCGTACGCGCCGAGGAAGACGCCCGTCTTCTCCTTGCTCTCCTGCCGCTCCAGATCGGACTTGGCGGCGATCGAGGCGCGGTAGCCGGCGACGGCCTCGGCCGGGGTGGCGGCGCCACCGGTCCAGCGCTCGTCGACGCCCTCGGGCCACGCGCCGCCGACGATCTCGTCGACCAGGGCGTGCTCAGGCGCGAGCGTGACGTAGCTGGCGCCGAACAGGGTGTCGGGGCGGGTCGTGAAGACCTCGATCTCGGCGTCCTCGTGGCCGTCGACGGCGAACTTCACCTGGGCGCCGTGGCTGCGGCCGATCCAGTTGCGCTGCATCGTCTTGACCTTGTCCGGCCAGTCCAGGAACTCGAGATCGTCGATGAGACGGTCGGAGTACGCGGTGATGCGCATCATCCACTGCCGCAGGTTCTTCCGGAACACCGGGAAGTTGCCGCGCTCGGAGCGGCCCTCGGCGGTGACCTCCTCGTTCGCGAGCACGGTGCCCAGGCCGGGGCACCAGTTGACCAGCGAATCCGAGCGGTACACCAGGCGGTAGGCGTCGAGCGCGTCCTGCTTCTCGGCATCCGACAGCGCGGCCCAGTCGCGGCCGTCGTCGAGGGTGCGGGCACCGGACTCGAGTTCGGACTCGAGTTCCGAGATGCGGCGGGCCTTGCCGGCCTCCGTGTCGTACCACGCGTTGTAGATGGTCAGGAAGATCCACTGCGTCCAGTGGTAGAAGTCCACGTCGGTGGTCGCGACGGCACGACGCTCGTCGTGGCCGAGGCCGAGACGGCGCAGCTGCCGCTTCATGTTCGCGATGTTCGCCTCGGTCGTGGTGCGCGGATGCGTGCCGGTCTGCACCGCGTACTGCTCGGCCGGCAGACCGAACGAGTCGTAACCGAGCGTGTGCAGGACGTTGTGGCCCAGCATGCGGTGGTAGCGCGCATAGACGTCGGTGGCGATGTAACCGAGCGGATGCCCGACGTGCAGGCCCGAACCGGACGGGTACGGGAACATGTCCTGCACGAACAGCTTGTCGGCGGGCACGTCGCCGGCCAGCGGGCCGACCGGGTTCGGCGCTTCGAACGTGCCGCGTTCGCGCCACAGCTCCTGCCAGCGCTGCTCGATCCGCCCGGCAAGCTCGGCGGTGTACCGATGCTGCGGGGTGGCGTCGGACGACGGAGTGGAAGTCTGATCAGGACGAGTCACGGCGGTCGCTATCTACTTGGCTGGCGTCTGTTACCTCCGACCAGGGTAGAACGTGGCCGAACCCGACCGGACCGGCGGCTGCGTCCGGCGGTATCCTGGTCGCCGTGTTGATCGTCGCCATCGTGCTGTTCGTACTCGCCCTCGCTGTCGGTGTCGTCGCCGTCGCCGGGCTCACCGGACGGCTCGGACGCAACCGTTGGGCAGGTGTCCGCACCGCGGACACGCTGCGCGACGACGAGACGTTCGCCCTGGCCAACAAGGTCGCAGCCCCCAGCATCCTCGGTTCCGCCGTGCTGCTCGTCGCCGGTGGTGTCGCCGCGCTGACGCTGCCGACCGTCGCCGGTGTCGTCGCCGTCGTCGTCACGATCGTGGCGGCGTTCGCCACGGCCGGGGCCGGCGGATCCATCGCGGCGCGGGTGGCCGCTGCCACCAAGCCCGAGGAGACCGAGGGCTGCGGCACCTCGTGCGGCGCGTGCAGCCTGCGCGGCGCGTGCGAGCCCACCGCCTGACGACGGTCGGCGCCTGACGACACACGTCTCGGGCACTCTCGCGGATCGTCCCGCAGTCCCTACTCTGGGCCGGTGACGACCCGCCGCATCATCGATCCCGCCGGTGCCCTGTTCGGCATCGCCCTTCCGATCGCCGCCGCCGTGGCCGCGGTGCTGGTCACCGCTGCGTGGGAACCTCGCCTGCCCGCCGCGATCGCGACGCACTCGTCCGGTCCGGACCCGGACGGGTTCTCCTCGCCGATGTCGAACGCGTGGACGATCGCCCTGGTCATCGTGCTGGTCGGTGGCGGTTGCAGCGCGATCGCGGCGCTCGCGCAGGCCATGCTGATGATGCGGCGGTACATGCTCGTCGTCGGGCTGGGCGTCACCGGACTGCTGGTGACCATCCACGTGACCATGCTGGCGGCGCAGCTGGACCTTTCCGACGCGGCGCAGGCGCAGCTGCCGATGTGGTCGATCGGCCTCGGCGTTCTGCTCGGTGTCGCGGTCGGGCTCGTCGGTGCCGCGTTGCTTCGGGACTACCGGGAGCGGGTCCCGGCGACCGCTGCCCCTGACGCGAAGCTCCCTCGCGGTCGCGTCGAGTTGCCGATCGTCGACCAGGTCGGGACCGGCACCCGCACCACGGCCGTGCTGGCACTCGTGGTGCTGGGCCCGGCCGTGCTCGTGTGCTGGTCCGCCGGCTCCGGGTGGCCGCTCGCAATCTTCCTGCCGGTCGGGGTGCTGGTGCTGAGCCTGCTGCGGTTCCGGGTGACCGTCGACGAGGCCGGCGTGCGCGTGCGCAACCTCGGCATGACGGCGGTCGAATACGGCCTCGACGAGATGATCGGCGCGAAGGTCACCGAGACCCGGCCGTTCGAGGACTGGGGCGGCTGGGGGCTGCGCGCCAAGGGCCGCGGCCGGTACGGACTGGTCACCAACACGGGCCCGGCGCTGGTGTTCACCACCGCGGGCGGTCACGAGTTCACCGTGACCACGGAGCGGGCGCAGGAGATGGCCGGGGCGCTCAACAGCCTCGCCGACGCTCGCGTCCGCTGAACTCCGCGCCGGAATCCCGAACCGGCCGAGCTACGGGAAACGGGGACATCGTACGGACCGGTCCGGTTCAATGGAATGCGAATTTCCATGGAGCACAATCGACCGGATGCCCGGAGGTTCCAGTGAGTCATCGGAGACGATCACACCCCGACGGGATACTCGCTCCCGCCTACACGACCCGCCTCGACACCGACCCGGTGCCCGCGTCGAAACTGCCTCAGGGATCGATGGAACCGGACGCGGTGTACCGGTTCATCCACGACGAGCTGATGCTCGACGGCAGTTCCCGGCTCAATCTCGCGACGTTCGTCACGACATGGATGGAGCCGGAGGCGGGCCGTCTCATGGCGGAGACCTTCGACAAGAACCTCATCGACAAGGACGAGTATCCGTCGACCGCAGCGATCGAGGAACGTTGTGTCGCAATGGTCGCGGACCTGTTCAACGCGCCGGGACTCACGGAGTTCGATCCGGCGTCGGCGACGGGTGTGTCGACGATCGGCTCGAGTGAGGCGGTGATGCTCGCCGGGCTCGCCCTCAAGTGGCGGTGGCGGCAACGTCACGAAGCGGCCGGCGGCGACACTTCCCGCCCGAATCTTGTTCTGGGAAGCAATGTTCAGGTGGTGTGGGAGAAGTTCTGCCGCTACTTCGACGTGATACCCAAGTACCTTCCGATGGAACCCGGGCGCTACTCGATCACGCCGGATCAGGTGCGAGAAGCCGTGGACGAGAACACGATCGGCGTCGTCGCGATTCTCGGCACCACGTACACCGGTGAGCTGGAACCGGTATCGGAGATCTCCGCGGTTCTCGACGAGGTCGCCGCGTCGGGTGGGCCGGACGTGCCGCTGCACGTCGACGCCGCGAGCGGCGGATTCGTGGTGCCCTTCCTGCGTCCGGAACTCGAATGGGACTTCCGGGTACCGCGCGTGGCGTCGATCAACGTCAGCGGCCACAAGTACGGCCTGACGTATCCGGGAATCGGATTCGTGGTGTGGCGCGATCAGGACGCGCTGCCCGAGGACCTGGTGTTCCGGGTCAACTATCTCGGTGGCGACATGCCGACGTTCACCCTGAACTTCTCGCGCCCCGGCAACCAGATCGTCGGCCAGTACTACAACTTCCTGCGCCTCGGCCGCTCCGGCTACCAGCGGATCATGGAAACGCTCCGCACGACGGCGGTCCGGTTGGCGCGCGGGATCTCCGAGATCGAGGGCATGAACGTCATCACGGACGGCAGCGCCATCCCGGTCATCTCCTTCGAACTGACCGACGATCCGGGCTTCACGGTCTTCGACATCTCACACGAACTGCGGGCCCGCGGATGGCAGGTGCCGGCATACACGATGCCCGCGGACGCCGAGAACGTCGCGGTGCTGCGGATCGTCGTCCGTGAGGGATTCAGCGCCGATCTGGCCCGGATGCTGCACACGGACCTCGTCGAGGTGTGCGACGAGCTGCGTAAGAGCGGAATCGGAAAGCATTCGACGGAAAAGCATTTCGCTCACTGAGCGGTGTGCCTTTGTGGCGGGGGGGGGCGCCCCCACAGCCCACCCCGGCCCCCGC